>ONIT01000078.1 GCA_900317945.1 uncultured Pseudomonadota bacterium | reverse complement strand
AGAATATCCGGATCGATGCTCTGCCCGTTTGCGCCCAGCGACTCTCCGCTAAGTTTAAGAAGAATTCTGTGGTAGACCGGCTGCTCTTCCTTCATGACCTGACTCATTCAAGTTCTCCAGCGTTAAAAAGCATCTGCCATCGCCTGATGACGGACAATAAATTTTTGCAATTTTACCGCATCGCCGGATAAAAGAAACAAATGTTCTCGAGAACTTGGTATCAGATCAAGAAAGAGGTTCAGCCGGCAGTCCGGTCATTAAAGAAAAATCAGCCTGGAACAGGCTATTGCCGTTAAATATTCAGAAAAGGAGAAAAGGCATAAAAAAACGGGCGCCTCCCTTCCGGAAAAGCGCCCGCCTTCTTACAGCAGCCCGGCATAAGCGGGGATGCATGCAGAATCAGATTACTTCTGGGCAGCGGCCATCTGAGCCTTGACCTCTTCTGCGAAGTCAACGGTATTCTTCTCGATGCCCTCGCCGACCTCGAAGCGGATGAAAGTGGTTACCTCAGCCTTGTTGGCCTGCAGGAAAGCGCTGACCTTCTGCTTGCTGTCCTTTACGAAGACCTGGCCGTAGAGGGAAACCTCTCCGCTGAACTTGCTCATGCGGCCGTCGATGATCTTGTGGATGATGGCCTCAGGCTTCCTCTTGTCCTCAGGAAGCTCAGCGTTCTGCTTGAGCTCGAGCTCGGTCTGGATCTGGCGCTCCTTCTCGAGAACCTCTGCGGAAACATCGGAGGGCCTCAGGAACTGGGGGTGAAGCGCAGCGATGTGCATGGAGATGTCCTTGGCAACATCTGCATTGCCGCCCTCAAGGGAGCAGAGCACGCCGATGCGCTTGTTGGAGTGGATGTAGAAGCCGAGGTTGTCGCCGTGGAGCACTGCAACGCGGCGGACATTCATGTTCTCGCCGAGCTTTGCGATAAGGGCGGTAAGAGCATCCTGCACGGTGGTGCCGTCAGCAAGCTTGGCAGCCTTTACCTTCTCGACGTCATCGGTGTCAGCGGCGAATGCTACATCGACAACCTGGTTTACGAAATTCTTGAAGTCATCGCTGGTCGCAACGAAGTCGGTCTCGCAGTTGACCTCAACGATAACTGCCCTGCCTGCGTCAGCCTTTCCGGCGATTACGCCCTCGGCGGTGATGCGGCCTGACTTCTTGGCAGCCTTGACTGCGCCGTTCTTGCGCATGTTGTCGATAGCAAGCTCGATGTCGCCGTTGGCTGCGACAAGGGCCTTCTTGCAGTCCATGAAGCCTGCGCCGGTGCGCTCACGGAGTTCCTTTACGAGCTGAGCTGAAATGTTTGCCATGTGGTTTATTTCCTGAACTGATTATTCACAAAAAGCCGGCTGCTGGCCGGCTTTACGGATTGCCGCGGCAGAAAGATCCGGCCGCGGGGCTGTCATATGGTTACTCAGCCTGCTGCTCTTCTGCTGGAGTCTCGGCAGACTCAGCCTTGGCCTCATCTGCTCCGTCCTTTGCAGCTGCAAGCTTAGCAGCCTCGGCACTGGCCTTGACGGTCTCGGAAACTGCATTCAGGTAAAGCTGAATTGCACGGACAGCATCATCATTGCCGGGAATTACATAGTCAACGCCGTCAGGATCCGAGTTGGTATCAACAACTGCTACTACAGGGATTCCGAGGTTGTTGGCTTCCTTGATTGCAATGTGCTCGTTGTGAGCGTCGATGACGAAGAGAACATCAGGCAGTCCGCCCATGTCCTTGATTCCGCCAAGGCTGCGCTCAAGCTTGGCCATCTCGCGCTGACGGAGCAGAACTTCCTTCTTGGTGAGCTTGTCGAAAGTTCCGTCGGTGGACTCGGTCTCGAGATCCTTGAGGCGCTTGATGGACTGCTTTACGGTCTTCCAGTTGGTGAGCATGCCGCCGAGCCAGCGGTGGTTGACGAAGAACTGACCGCAGTCAGCCGCAGCAACCTTTACTGCGTCAACAGCAGAACGCTTGGTGCCTACGAAGAGGATCTTGCCGTTCTTTGCTGCTACGGAGCTGAGGTAGTTGAGCGCATCATCAAACATCCTGACAGTAGCCTCGAGGTTGATGATGTGAACGCCGTTGCGGGGTCCGTAGATATAGGGCTTCATCTTCGGGTTCCAGAAACGGGTCTGATGTCCGAAATGGACACCTGCCTCAAGCATGTCCTTCATTGAAGGGGCCATAATAATACCTTCCTTAATATTGGGTTAATCCTCCATTTATCCCGCGCTGCAACCGGAGCTCCGGCACCCGCAGCGCGTGCCGATAAATGTGTGTGTTTGAAAAAACGGCAATATTATCCCACTTTTTGGCTCACGTTTAAAGCTGTTTTCACCGGCAGCCGTGTAAAAACGGCGTAAAGACTTATAAGTTAGTCATACCTTACATATTTTCCCCGGCGCAGGATAACAGGTGCTGTTTCGGCATATAATACGCGCGGCAGCAGAAAAAGAACTGCAGAAGGCAAATGCAGCCGGAGAGCTTTTCGTCCGGCAGTACAGAAAAGGAAGGATTTATGACAGTTCACGTACCCATCTTGACCGCAGCTGAGATTGAGAAGATGAGAATCGCGGGAAAGCTCGCGGCTGACGTCCTTGACATGATCGGGCCGCACGTCGTCCCGGGAGTAACAACCCTCGAGCTCGACAACATCATGCATGACTACATCGTCAACACCCAGGAGGCAATCCCCGCCTGCCTGAACTATCAGGGCTACCCGAAGAACACCTGCATTTCCGTCAACGAGGAGGTCTGCCACGGCATTCCGGGCGCGAAGCACCTCCACAAGGGTGACATCGTCAACATCGACGTCACTGTCATAAAGGATGACTTCTACGGCGACACCTCACGCATGTATATAGTAGGAGGCGAGACGAGTCCCAGGAACAGGAGGCTCTGCGAGGTCACCCAGGAGTGCCTCTATGAGGCGATAAAGGCAATAAAGCCCGGCGTCGATCTCACAGTTGTCGGAGACATCATCCAGCCCATCGCCGAGAAGAACAGCTTCTCAGTTGTCCGCGACTACTGCGGGCACGGCGTCGGCCGTGAGTTCCACCAGGAGCCGGAGGTCCTGCATTTCAGGAACCGCAACCACTTCATCCTCGAGGCCGGCATGACCTTCACCATCGAGCCTATGATCAACGCCGGAACCTGGAAGTGCCGCGTCAACAAGCACAACGGCTGGACAGTAACCACTCAGGACGGTCAGCCCTCCGCTCAGTACGAGCACACGCTCCTCGTAACCGAGGACGGCGTCGAGATCCTGACCTACCGCTCTGAGGAAGAAGGCCACATAGATCGCATTATCCACCATGCCTGATCTGCCATAATGTAAAATGGCTGAGGGCCTGCGCGCCATGCGGGCCCTCCATCTCACCGCCCGTCCAATTTTATC
This sequence comes from uncultured Pseudomonadota bacterium, assembly GCA_900317945.1. GTDB lineage: Bacteria > Pseudomonadota > Gammaproteobacteria > Enterobacterales > Succinivibrionaceae > UBA2810. Next base: position 10,774 of record ONIT01000078.1, on the reverse strand, counting down.
CGGAGAGCCGCCATGACAAGTCAGCTGGTCGTAAGCAAGATCCTGGGCAAACAGCCTGTCACCCTGCAGAGCAGCAAGGAGAGCGTCAGGAAGTTCACCGAGTACCTGAAGAAGAAGTTCCTCTCCGGAGCAGGCATCAGCGAGCTCTCCGAGCTCCGCTGCTGCTTCGTTGACAACCTCCTCCGGAAATGCGCGGATCAGCTCGATCTCAGGAAGAAAATCCCGGATCTGGCGCTCGTCGCGGTCGGCGGCTACGGCAGGATGGAGCTGCATCCCTATACAGACATCGACATCCTCGTCGTGACCCGCACGCCTCTCAGCGATGACATGGGAGAGCTCGTGAGCTCCTATATCACAATGCTCTGGGACACCACGATTGACATCGGGCACTCGGTAAGGACGGTCGACGAGTGCGTCAGCGAGGGTCTCGGCGACATAACCATCGCCACGAACCTTCTCGAGGCAAGGTTCATCTACGGCTCGGAGGAGACCTTCCTCGCCCTGGCGAAGAAGACCTGCGCGCCGGACTTCTGGCCCATGAAGGAATTTTACCGGGCCAAAAAGAAGGAGCAGGAGGAGCGGCACCGCCATTACAATGACACTGTCTACCTCCTCGAGCCGGATCTCAAGAACAACCAGGGCGGGCTCCGCGACATACAGACCATCGTCTGGATCGCGAAGAAGCTTGACGGCTCCGCGAACCTCAGCGATCTTGCGGCCAAGGGCTACCTTACCCCGACCGAGTACAGCGAGCTCACCACCTGCGAGTATTTTCTCTTCAGAACCAGGTTCGCGCTGCAGCTCTCCATTGCGAAAAACGACAACCGTCTCCTTTTTGACCGGCAGAAGAAGGTTGCGGAAATCCTGGGCTACGTCGGCGAGGGGAACAGGCCCGTCGAGCAGTTCATGAACCGGTTCTTCCAGGTCGTGCGCCGCGTCGACGAGATCACCGGCGTAATCATGGAAATCCTCGAGGAGAGGATCGAGGGCCCGGGCCCCTACGGGAAGATTACCCAGATAGACGATGACTTCATCCTCCGAGGAAGCAAGATCGATGTCCTGAGGCCTGGCGTCTTCGCCGAAAGGCCCGTGAGGATGCTCGAGATGTTCCTCGACATCGCGCAGAGGCCGGAGATTGACGGGATATACCACAGCTGCGTCAGGGCGATAGACAGCGCGAGGCGGCAGATCTACGGCTACCTCTGCGAGGACGAGGACTGCAGGAGGGTATTCCTCAAAATACTCTCGAACCCTGACTCGCTCCGCTTTGCCCTGCCGCAGATGCACGTCCACGGAGTGCTCTCCAAATACCTGCAGCAGTGGGAGAAGATTGTGGGACAGATGCAGTTCGACATGTTCCACTTCTACACTGTCGACGAGCACACCATCATGGCACTGCAGAACATCTGGTACTTCACCCATGATGACAGGAAAAAGAAGGAGTTCGTCCTCTTCAACAACATCTACCACAGCCTGCAGAAGCCCATGCTCCTCACCATCGCTACGCTCCTCCATGACATCGCGAAGGGGCGCGGCGGCCATCACGCCGTGCTCGGCGAGGGAGAGGCGCTGAGCTTCTGCCGCATGCACGGGCTTGACGAGTATGACTGCAGGTTTGTCGCCTGGCTGGTCCGCAACCACCTCGAGTTCTCGCAGACCGCCCTCCGGCGCGACATCTCGAACGAGGAGATTGTGCAGGACTTCGCGGCGACGGTCGGCGACGAGGAGCATCTAAAGAGCCTCTACTGCCTCACCGTCGTCGACATCTGCGCGACCAACAACCATGAGTGGAACGAGTGGAAGGTCTCGCTTTTCCGTGAGCTCTACTACTCCACGCAGATGGCGCTCAGGCAGGGTGTCGGGCACCCGATCTACCGGGAGCTGCAGATTGCCGAGAACCAGCGCTACGCCCTCGAGAGCCTCACCAACACCGGCTACGAGGAATCGAAGGTGAGAATGCTCTGGGCAACATTCACCGATGACTATTTCTGCAAGAACAGCAGGTCGCAGATCAGCTACCACACAAGATGCATCCTTGACTATGACAGAAGCTCTGACGCTCCGCTCATAAGGCTCGGTCAGCCCGTGCACGGCGGAGTGGAGCTCTTCGTCTTCTGCAGGGACAAGAAGGGACTTTTCGCCATAGTCACGAGAATCCTCTGCTCCAAGAACGCCGACATTGTCGAGGCCGAGATCATGAACACCACCGACGGCTGGGCGCTCGACACCTTTGTGCTGCGTGAGGACGAGGGAGACCAGTATATCCAGAACAGGGCTCCGTCAATCATCAGCTCAGTGGAGAAGGGCCTTACCGATCCGAATTTCAAAATGCCTGCCATCAAGCCGATCCCGAAGAAGTACCTGGAATTCCGCATTCCAACGGTCATCACCTTCCTTAAGCGCTTCAATGAGAACCAGACCCGCGTTCAGATCTCGGCGCTTGACCGTCCGGGGCTGCTCTCGACCATCGCCTATGCCTTCCAGGAGCTCGGCATAAATATCGTGGGAGCAAAGATTTCGACAACGGGCGAGCGCGCGGACGACACCTTCACCATCAACGACAGCACGGGGAAATGCCTCTCCGGGGAAAAGGAGAAGGAGCTCTCGGAACTCCTGGAGCGGCGCCTGAAGATAGAGTAAGCAGCTAAAAGAGTCTGACGCATCCAGCGGTCAGTCAGGTGGACTGCAAGTGCGATGCCTGTGCAATAAAAAGGCCTCGGCTGCCCTCACAATTATGATTTTGCCTGGCACAGCCTGACTGCCCATCTGAGGCTTTATCCAGGCATCAGAGAAGGTCGTTCTCAGGCAGGAGGAACACCAGCTCCTTGTCTACCGGCCTCGCGAAATGAGCGTCGGCAGTATTGAGCTTTGATGTCACCAGAAGCGCAGAGCCTGAGAAGTCTTCTCCTGGGATCTTCTCAAGGAAGGAAATGCTGATCTTCTGCTGGTGGGACTCCGTCTCTCCGGTCTCCTCTGACTTTTTCCCTTTCGGTGACGTGCGCTGCAGCACTGCGGCAAACGAAGGAAAGGATACTCCGCATTTTCTGAAGCCGAAGACGCATGCGCTGCCCTTCACCAGCCTCACCGCATAGACCTTTTCAGTCTTAAGGCCGTCATGCCTGAGCGTCCAGTTCAGCGCGAGAAGGATCAGAACATAGTAGCGGAAGTTGTAGCCGAAATAGAAAACAACCACAAGAAAGGCGACAGAGCAGACAAGCGCAATGCTCTGGCCGACAGGAGCCGTTCCTTCCGGAGCGGAGACCAGCGCGAAGAAAAATCCGAGAGCCGCAATGGAAAGCATCAGGCAGATCCCGTGCAGCACGACTGCAGTCCAGAGAGGTGTTCTTGAAAGTCTCTTCTCAAGCAGCATTGCTGCATCATGCTCGCTTTTCATGGGATCCGTCCGCAAACGCAAATGAGCCAAAGTGACCTGCCGGAACGCCGGATGCCGTCTCATGCCCGCGCATCAGGGAAGATTCTGCATCAGCCGGCAGCAAAGTCACGCCTGTAAAACACTGCAATTTTATAATAAGAGCGCAGATTTTTTGTGATTTATCCTGTTCTTCGGGCGAAATTCTGAAGTTTTTCCGCCATCCTGCTGCAAATCCTGGCGCTGGCACTCCGGATCAGGCCAGCCATTCCGCTCCGCCGCTGCTCAGGCACGGGCCTGTGAACCCTGCAGGCAGGCAATGTCCAGCGGCGGCCTCAATGAGGCAGAGGATCCGGAGTGGTGCAACCGTGCACGCCCAATTATAGTGCGTATATAGTCAAAAGCTTTTTATCGGTGCAGATATACGCACAAAACAGTGCAAAAATAAAATTTTGTGAAAAATAAATTAACAAAGTTAATTCCGGCAGGCTCAGGACAATATAATATAAAGGATCATCACAAACAGCACATTTAAACGACATTAGCGACATTGCAGCAAGAGGTTATAATGCCAGAAGTTAAGGAAATCATTGAGGCAGCGTGGGATCAGCGCGCTGAAATCACCCCGGACACCGCATCACGCGAGCTGAAGTCCGCAGTTGAGGAAGTAATCAATCAGCTTGATGCCGGACAGATCCGCGTGGCAGAGAAGAAAGACGGCACCTGGGTTACCAATGAGTGGGTCAAGAAGGCAGTTCTTCTTTATTTCAGAGCTATGCCTAACTACGATCTTCCCGTACCGGGCACCGCGTTCTACGACAAGGTCCCGCTGAAGTTCAACGGCTATACTCCTGACCAGTTCAAGGAAGCCGAGATCCGCGTTGTTCCGCATGCCATCGTCAGAAAGGGCGCCTACATCTCCAAGCACGCAGTGCTGATGCCCTCCTATGTCAACATCGGCGCATACGTCGGCGAGGGCACTATGGTTGACACCTGGGTAACCGTCGGCTCCTGTGCGCAGATCGGAAGCCACTGCCACCTTTCAGGCGGCGTCGGCATCGGCGGCGTTCTTGAGCCTGTCCAGGCAAATCCTACCATCATCGAGGACAACTGCTTCATCGGCGGAAGGTGCGAGATCGCAGAAGGCGTAATCGTTGAGGAAGGCTCCGTAATCGGAATGGGCGTGTTCCTCTCGAAGTCCACCAAGATTTTCGACCGCACCACCGGCGAGGTTTTCCACGGCCGCGTTCCTGCAGGATCAGTTGTGGTCTCCGGAAGCCTGCCTTCAAAGACCGGCAACTGCTCGCTCTATGCGGCAGTAATTGTCAAGCACGTTGACGCAAAGACCCGCGGCAAGACCGGAGTAAACGAGCTCCTCAGGGATATCTGAGCAGAATGCGCCCGTGACAGGCTGACTGCAGTGAATCATGAAAATTATGCATGACTGCAGCCTGAAAGACAGCGGCCCGATCCCATAAGGCTCTTTGCCTCAGGAGATCGGGCCTTGTTTTTACAGGAGATGGGGCAAATCATCTCCGCATTTTGACAGCAGGATCACATAACAATCAAAAATCCTCCGCCTTTATGATAAAATTTCGCCAGTGTTTTACCATCCAGCGGCAGCGCCAGTTTTTATAACGGCCGATCCCAAAAGGCCCGGCCAGAAGAAATCATGGAGACAGATCCCAAGATCTGATAATGAAGATGACAGCTAAAATTATTGACGGAAAGGCTCTCGCAAAGAAAATCCGCAGTCAGGTAGCTGAGAAGGTTGCGGAGCGCAAGGCAGCAGGAAAGAGGGCTCCGGGCCTCGCCGTAGTGCTGGTTGGTTCGGATCCTGCCTCCCAGATTTACGTCCGGAACAAGAGAAAGGCCTGCGAGGAATGCGGATTTGTCTCCAAGTCCTATGATCTGCCTGCCGAGACCTCTGAGAAGGAAGTCCTTGATCTTATCGACCAGCTCAACGCGGACGACACCATTGACGGAATCCTGGTGCAGCTTCCGGTCCCGAAGCAGATCAACTCCACCAAGATCATCGAGAGAATCGTTCCCGCGAAGGACGTAGACGGCTTCCATCCCTACAACGTCGGAAGGCTCTGCCAGAGAATACCGTCGCTGCGCTCCTGCACCCCGAAAGGAATCATGACCATGATCCGCTCCGCTGGCTTTGATGACATCAAGGGAATGAACGCGGTAGTCGTCGGAGCGTCCAACATCGTCGGCCGTCCCATGACCATGGAGTTCCTCCTTGCAGGCTGCACCACCATCACAACCCACCGCTTCACAAGGAACCTTGAGTCCTTCGTAAGACAGGCTGACATCCTTGTCGTCGCAGTCGGGAAGCCCAACTTCATTCCCGGCGACTGGATCAAGGACGGAGCAATCGTAATTGACGTCGGCATCAACCGTCTTCCTGACGGCAAGGTGACAGGAGATGTGGAATTCGCCGAGGCATCAAAGCACGCCGCCTACATCACTCCTGTTCCGGGCGGAGTAGGACCGATGACTGTCGCAAGCCTCATCGAGAACACTCTCGAGGCCTGCGAGATGCACGACCGCTGAGACAAACCACGGCAAAATAAAAGCACATCTGAAAAGGCAGCATGCTGACTGATTTCTCTCAGCATGGTGCCTTTTAAGCAATAAGAAGAGGTAAAGATGAACGACAGCTTTGAGAACAGCGCAAAGAGCAAACTTACCAAACTTGCCGCGGCCACCCTCGCCTGCTCAGTCCTCTGCCTGATACCTAACGGCTTTCTGGCAATGCTCGGATATCTCGGCATCAACCTCGTCATGGTGTTCGGCTTTGTCTTCTACCGGAACCGCATGGCCTATTCGAAGATCGAGTACCTGTTCTCGGACAACCGCTACATTTACCGGACCATCCTTTGGGGATGCCTCTGGTTCAACCTGCTTGCAGCAGTATTCTGCAGCGGGATAGTTTATTTCGTAATCAGCAACTTTGACCAGTTCAGGCAGATACTCCAGGAGTTCGCCGCCAGCATCCCGGGAGATCTGATGAGCAGCATCAGAAACGGTTCATCCCTTTCGGATGCAGACACCGAAAAACTCATCACAGCTCTCATATCGGTATACCATGCCCATGAAAACGAGCTCAAGGCGATGTTCCTCTCAGCTCCATTCATCCTTTTTGTCGCAGTGCCCTTCTTCTCCATCATCATTCCGGTAATCTGGATGATCTACAGATCAATCAGGGCACTCAATGCGCTTGGGAAAAGGAAAGACCTCTATACAGGCAGCATTTACAGCGGGGACTCAGATTCCGGAAGCTTCGTGCAGGAGGCGTAAGTCCCTCTTTGGGAACATGCGGCATCCGGGCTGCCGCGCCCACCCAGTAAGTCAAAGCAGATGCTCCCCACATTCCGGCAGTTCCATAAGGCTGCCGAGAATGCATCGAAAAACACAGATGGCTTCTCCTGCTGAACTCCCAGGCGGAACACGTCAAAGGGGGAGCAACGCAGAAGATTCCGAATGGAAACAGAAAGAACGTGCGCGGATAAGCGCAGCGCCATGCTTCCGGCTTTAATGAACTGTCTGGCGGGTTTTGCCCAGGAAAGGAGTGCGGCAGTCTGTCTGCCGCACTTTGAGACATGGCAAGGCTCTGAGCCTTACTTCTTCTTGTTAATCAGCTGCAGGAAAGTGTTCTTTGCCGAAGGCGAGCCGGCCTTTTCGGCCTCCTCGGCAAGCTGCATGGCCTTATTGTAATTGCCCTGCTTCACTGCATCCTCGATCATGGAGTTGTACATCTTCTCGGTCTCGGGGAGCATTGATCCTGCCTTCACCGCTGATGCGTCAGGCAGGGACTGAGAGGAGACTTTGCCGTCCGCGATGTCGCTTGCGGAAACGCCTTTCTTGGAGGACTTGACTGCTGCATTCTTTATGACGGCATTATCCTCCCTCTCCTTTGCGTCCTGCTCGGAAAGAACCTGTCCCTCATCGTTGTCAGGACGGTACTCAGACCCGCCGCCGAGGAGAGGTCCCTTAAGCTGCTCCCAGAGATTTGAGCCTTCGGTTCCGAAATCAAAGGAAACGTTGATTCTGCCGGCCGGGCTGTGCGGCACAACAACATCGTGGAAGCCGCTGGTGTCGTTGTGGGCAGCCTGCTGGAACTCCTTTGCGGGGTTGGGAAGAGTAGTGGATGAGCTGCTGGACTCATTCGTGATGAAGAGCACGGCATACTGCACGGCGTTGTCGCCCGCGGAGAAGTTGTTGATTGCCAGGGAGAATCTCATGCTCCTCATACCAAAGTCATTGGCTGACCGGTAGGTGAACGCGCTGTACCTTATAACCTTAATCAGCTTCTTCTTGCTGTTGAAAAGTGCGATATCAGGAATGGCCATGGTCTTCCCGATGTAGCTCGTTACGACAAAACGCATGTTTGATGCGGCAAGAGGAAGCTTGTAGGTCTTGAAGAAGCTCTTTCCAGTCGAGAAATTGTAGGAGCTGAGCTTGTCTGAGAAGTCTATCGTTTCATCGTAGTTTGCCTGGACAACGTCGACATTGCGCCCTTCAAAGACATTGTCCACGGTCTCCGACCTGCTGAGCATCTCCGTGGCCTGCTCCCTCGTGAGGTCTGACGGGGAGTTGTAGGAGAAGATGTACTCGACAGTCGAGCAGGACATCATAAGCGCGGCTGAGAGCGCTATAAGTGTTTTTTTGTAATGAAACAAGGCTTGCTCCTCAAATATGAGTTACAGAATTCATATGCAGACGGATAACCTCTGAATTTTACCACTTAAAACAGCTCTTACGTAAGCCGACGGATGTAAAAGCAGCCGGCAGGACAACAGTCAGAAAGCCAATGCCATGCAGTATCTATGTCTGAGTTACACCATGCCTCAGCCTGGGCACCGATGGAAACCTCTCCGTCGTGGCCGTCCCACTTGCCGTCTTTCTCAACACCGAAATGAGTATACTGTCTGTTCATCAGGTCGCCGCCGAGGTAGGAGACATAGAACCTGATGGAAGGACGGGACCAGAAAGTGGTCATAGGCGAGAACTGCTGTGCAAGGGTGAACTTGTAAGCGTCTACATGGTCATCCTTCGGGTTAGCCCAGCCGTTCCAGCCGGTGTTCTTCTGGGTGGTGTAGCCGGCCTCGAATACGGTGCTGGTGAAGTTGGACCACTTGTATGCAGGACGGATTACGAAGGAGTAGTCATGTCCGGTAGGATGTGACCAGCTTGCCTCCTTGGCGTGCTTGTAGGCACCCATGAAGGAGTAGCCGAGGTTCCACTTGTCCTGCTCGATGAGACCCCAGTCGATTACACGGATACCCCAGGAATCAAGATCACCAGGAGCGTAGTTATCACCAAGGTGGTTGTCGCCATTCAGAACGCCAGCACTGGAGAAGCCGTCATTACCATAAGATACAGAAAGCTTGTTGAAGCCGCCGAAGAAGTTGCCCTGGGTGTACTCAGCCATCAGGATAACGCCTGAGCTGGAGTCAGCCTTAGCCTCCTCTTTCTGGCTGTCGGTGGTTGAAGGAAGTCCCCAGATCATAGCGAGGTCGAGGGAAGCGTCCTTCCAGAGTGGAATGCCGTTCCAGCGGGTGTCGATCTTATAGGTATCCCTTGCGTAAACGCCATCCGGCTGATCGATCTGCTGCTTGATGACAGCGAAGGATGCCTGGCCGAGAGTGCCGACAGGGATGCCCTCAATACCAGCACCGGTGCCGCTGTCACCGGTGCCGCTGTCGTTCAGGTAATAGAAGTCAAGGATATGGATATCCTTTCTCTGATAGAAGCGCTTGCCTGCCCAGATCTGAGCGCCCATGGGAAGACTGTAGCCTGCCCATGCCTCACGGATGGAGGCACGCTCACCGGCTCAGTATGAGGCACCGCCGTTGGTAACGCCACGCCAAGAGTTGCCATTTCTGGCGATATGCCTTCAGCAGTGCCCCATGCAACCCAAACTCCGCTTTTGCCCTCGTCAACAGGCATCTCTGACGGGGCTACAGTTTTAGACACAGCTTTTTGACCATCTCGGGAACTTCAGTATCAGGGTTCTCCAAACCGAGCAGCATGAAGACTTCCCTCATGTTCTTCGTTATCGCATAAACAGGGAACCAGTTCTGGTCTTTCTGCTGCTGGATCTGATACTTCTTCAGTAGCCCAAGGGTTGTTGCCATGGTTCTGCTGCTGACCGCCTTGATATATTTCCTGGTATACCAGCAGAATGCGGACGATACGATAAGAGCAAGGTAGCAGGCGAACATCTTCCCCTGATAGGTCTCGCGGCTGTGAGTGCCGGTTTTGGTAAAGTCGAAGTGCGACTTGGCACGTCTGAAAGTCTTCTCGTCAACATCTCTTTTGCGTGCCCTGATGATCATTTCCTCAGTGCTGCAGTCGCAGTCTGACACCACAAGGAAGAACCCCGCCTTGTCGAGCTCCTCCTGGATACGCTCATTGTTCTCAGTAATCCTGAACTTCTTGCCGGTTTCTGGGTCAGCCACATCGAGCTTCTCGATGATGAGCCATGGAGCGAAGGTTCTGCTCATTTTGGCTGTGTAGTTCTTTCTTGCAGCCGCCTGCTCTTTCAGCATGCCAAGCTTCAGGTGAATGGTGTCCCGCTCGTCTTCGGCACGCGCTGAGTCGTAATAAAGGAAAGCCTTGTACGTCCTGTCGTAAACCTTAACGTCGTCAACCTTTATGCCGTAGACCTTCTCAGCAGGCACAAAGTACTTATGCTTATCTTTAATCTCAGAGTGATGTTTCGACCAGACATTATCGAACTCCGGCATATTTTCAGGACACATGCAGGCAAAGCTCATGCCTTCGAATGCCTCGAAGACCTCCTTGCGGTAATAGCCCCGGTCCATCACAATGAAGAGCTTCTGGAAGCCGAGACGCTCTGCGTTCTTAAGCGTAAACGGAGTCTGCGACTTGTCGAGGAGTGACCCAAAGAAGAGCTTGTAATAGACCGGAATGCCGGTCTTTTCATCGACAAACGCGGCAAAGTTGATATCAGGCAGTCCCTCCTTTTTCTTTGCCGCGCCGAACTCGGCCATGTCGTTGTCCCTGCAGCTGGTGTTGTGGTTTGTTGAGTCAAGGGCGTAGGCTGTAAGAGCGCGATCCTGTCCGGATGATGCCGGTTCATCGCCGTAAACACTCTTCTCATACCGCTTATGGAAGAACTCCATGAAGCTGTCGATTCCGTTCTGGTCAGTCCCTGTATCTCACAGTGAGCAGTAGATTCATCGAGTTTCGTCTTCCCCTCTTTCCGCTCCTCATTTTTAATCAACGACTTTTTCTGTCATAAATTCATAGTTGTCATCATCGTAGTATTTCTATGTGGAAACGCTGGGGTTGTCAACTGTGTTTTTGGAAGAATTCTGCACTGAGTCTCTGACCGTATCTATGTCCTGAGTTTGGAGCTATCTGTTT
>ONIT01000134.1 GCA_900317945.1 uncultured Pseudomonadota bacterium | reverse complement strand
GGCTGCCCTGCCTCACATCACTGTACAATACCCCTTACGTTCCTTTTGCTGCGGCCACGGCGCCGCGCTCATTCATTGATGGGAGGCAAGGCTATGCTGCACAAAGTCAGGGTAACGGTTCTTGAGAGGATGCTCAACGCGGATCTGCAGAGGAAATACTGCGCGGATCCGGAGTCCGGCAAATGCCCCTGCTGCCATGAGGGCGATGAGTTCATCTTTGAGCGCTACGGTGATCGCGATGACTTCTGGCACTGCGGCGCGGGGACTCTCGTCCGCACTGATGTGAAGAGCGGTCAGTCAGAGAGAATGGCAGGGGGCTTCGGCGGGGTGACGCACGCAGGAAGCAAAGGAGTTCCGTTCTGCTCAGAGGCCTGGGATGCGGTAAGCCGCTACATCTACACTGCTCTCCAGGGCGGGAGCATCATGCATGGCTGGATGAGGGATGAGCGCGTGATGATCGCCTGCTGCAATGATGGGACAAGGCCTGTGATATTCAGAATCGAGAGGCTCGACTGCCGGGCGCTCTATATTGAGGGCATCAGGTGCGACGGCTGCCGGGAGCGCGTGAGAAAGGCGCTGATGGCTGTCCCCGGCGTAACTGACGTGAAGTTCCGGCCGGAGTTCACTGAGGCGTACCTTGACCGTGAGGTGCCTGACGAGGCCCTGAGGCAGGCCGCCGAAGGGGCTGGCGGGTATAAGGTTGCAAGGATTGACTGAGATGGCGGAGACAGAGCTGAGAATAAGGACTGCGTCCATGGCTGATCTTGAGAGAGTTGCGGAGATTGAGTCGCTCTGCTTCCCTCCCGCGGAGGGCGCCTCCAGAGAGAGCCTCGCGGCGAGGCTCAGGGTTTATCCGGATCATTTCTGGGTCCTCGAGGACGGCGGCACAATCGTCGGGTTCGTCAACGGGCTCGCGACCGATGAGCCGCACCTCCGGGATGAGATGTATGACGATGCCTCCATGCACGATGAAAAGGGCGCCTGGCAGATGATCTTCGGCGTCGACACCGTGCCGGAGTGCCGGAGAAGAGGCTTTGCAGCCATGCTCATCCGGCACGTCATCGCCGCGGCGCGCGGGCAGGGCAGGAAAGGCCTGGTGCTCACCTGCAAGGATCGCCTGGTTCACTACTACGCGAAGTTCGGCTTCACGGATGAGGGCATCTCGGGGTCCACGCATGGCAATGTGCAGTGGCACGAGATGAGGCTTTCCTTCTGACGCCTGAGGCCTCTCAGCTGAGGTCGCCTGATGAGCGGAGAGCCGCAAGGGCTTCCCTGAGCTCAGCCTCGCGCCTGATGTACTTCCGGCAGTTTTCTCTGTCAGTGAAAAAGTCCTCAGCAGCGGCATACGCCCGGCCGACTGCGGGATCGATCTTCGCGAGCTCCTCCTTTTCCTCTTCACTGAGGCGGTTCGCAAAAAACTCCATCCAGCGCTCGAGCCTGGTCATTTCGCTGACATGCTTCCTCACGGTCTTCGCGAACTTCGGAACCTCAAGAAAATGAATACCAAGCCCGTTGCTCAGCAGGTGATGGGTTTCGTTGTTGAAAAAATGATATTCAGAACGCCAGTCTTCATCACCAGGGAGGCTGTACGAAAAAATGCTGACCGTAGCGACCGGATGAATGTCATGCTCGGGCTGCGCGTTAAGCATCATCGCGCAGCAGATAAGCGGCATCTTTGTCGATTCCATGAAGTTCACAAGCTGAAGCTCGACGAAAATGTGCTCGTCCCCGCCGAGCTCGCACCTTGCCGCAATGCGTGAAAACTGATCCTTGTCGCTGTGAATGGGGAACTCCTCGGCAGGCCTGAACGAGATGCCGGTGATGCTGTGCCCGAATGACTCCTCAAGCACAGCGCCCAGTAAATCTGCCGTAAGATCCCTGCGCTCCTCTCTGCCGAACACATAGCCGAAGAGCTCGTCGTTCATCAGGCTGTACTGCTTTCTCCCGAGCTCTTCCTGAATTTCACTCTCAAGTTCCTTTCTGTCTGTCATTGTCTTTTCTTCCTTCTCAGTCAATGTCTCTGTAGTCTGATTTATCGTGTTTTCCAGTCTTTTTCCGCATGTCCGGGGCTTTAGTCCGGGACGCGGACAGCAGCCGCTGCGCACTGTTTTACTGGCGGGAGCGGAGCACCTGCTGTCTGCGGAAGGAATATTAGCCTGCCGGACGGTGCCGTTCAAATTTTGATGGCATTAAATATGTCATAGCAGGTCATATCATGAAAATTTGCCGTTCAGGCGGATGAAAACCTGCCGGATTGCCGGATAAAATCCGGCCGTTTAACCGAATGAACACAAGCCAAATAACCGAACGAAACCAAGCCATTTAACCGAATGAAAATGTGCCAAATAACCGAACGAAAATCAGCCATTTAACCGAATGAAAACGTGCCAAATTACCGAATGATATATAATCACCTTATATAACAGCTGGAAACAGAGAAAATATACGGCTTATGGATGATTACAGAAAGAGAGTTGCAGACAGGCTTTTAGCGAAAAAATTAAAAAGCGCCGGCGCTGTTCTGATAGAAGGACCCAAATGGTGCGGAAAGACCACGACAGCAGAGCAGATGGCAGAAAGCATTCTGTATATGGATAATCCGGACAGGAGAGAGCAGAATCTCCGCATGGCAGAGATTAAGCCGTCAATACTGCTTTCAGGCGAAAAGCCGCGGCTGATCGACGAATGGCAGATTGCCCCTTCCCTCTGGGACAGCATCAGGTTCGCTGTGGATCACGGCGGCGGGGAGGGAAGCTTTATCCTGACCGGCTCCTCTGTTCCGGCAGGCCTTTCAAAGACCTGGCATTCAGGGACAGGCCGCTTTGCCAGGATCAGGATGAGGACGATGTCACTGTACGAATCAGGTGAGTCGAACGGGGAAGTCAGCATAAAGTCCCTGTTTGAGGATAATCCCGGGGAATCACTGGCATCTGCCAGCGCTATCGGCATTGAGTCTCTAGCATACCTGGTGTGCAGGGGAGGGTGGCCGCGCGCTGTCCTGAAGAGCGATATGGAGACTGCGCTTGATCAGGCTCTGAACTATTATGAATCAGTGGTGACGACTGATATATCGAGGTCTGACGGAGTAAAGAGAAATGAGCAGAGAACAAGGGCTCTCATGCGCTCCTACGCCAGAAACCAGGGGACTCAGGCAAGCATCCGTGCGCTCAGGGCTGACATGGAAGCACATGATTCAGTAAGCATTGATGAAGATACTGTCAGTTCCTATATCAATGCGCTGAAGAGGATTTTTGTCATCGAGGATCTTCCTGCCTGGAAGCCCAGTCTCAGATCGAAAACCGTTATACGGACCTCTGATACGAGGTATTTCTCAGATCCTTCCATTGCGGCCCAGGCTCTGGGAATCGTTCCAAAAGACCTGATTTATGATCTGAATACATTCGGCCTGATGTTTGAGACCATGTGCATAAGGGACCTCAGGATATACGCGGATGCGCTCGGGGGAAGGCTGTATCACTACAGGGATAAATCCGGGCTTGAATGCGACGCTGTTCTGCACCTGAATAATGGTGATTACGGCCTCATAGAGATTAAGCTCGGCGGAGATACACTGATTGAGCATGGGGCAAAAACCCTGAAGGAGCTTGCCGACAGGATTGATACCGGCAGGATGCATGCTCCGTCGTTCCTGATGGTGCTGACAGGTACAGACAGCTATGCCTACCAGAGAAAGGACGGGGTATATGTTGTTCCTCTGGGGTGTCTCAGAGAATGACAGTGCGGTTTTTATATGCTGACGCTCCGGAATGGGCTTTATTTTTGTTCATCCGGATGCGGCAGCAGGAATGCGGTTTGGTTTATTACGGAAATGACTGAATGAAAGTACTTCTTATAAACGGTTCTCCTCACAGGGACGGCAACACCTTCACGGCGCTCAGCGAGGCCGCGAAGGCCCTTGAGGCGCAGGGCATAGTGACAGAAATTGCCTGGATCGGGAACAGGCCGGTCCGCGGTTGCATTGCCTGCGGCAGCTGCAGGGTGAAGGGGAACGGCATCTGCAGGTTTGATGACGACATCTGCAACGAGATGATCGGGAAGATGAATGAGTCAGACGGGCTCATCGTGGGCTCACCGACCTATTACGGGCAGCCTACCGGGCAGATCATTTCCCTCATCCAGCGCATGCTCTTTGCAGGAGCGGATGTTCAGAACAAGCCTGCGGCAGCGGTTGTCGTCTGCCGGAGGGGCGGCGCTACCGCCGCCATGCAGGCGCTGCAGATGCCTTTCCAGATGATGAACATGCCTATCGTGACCTCGCAGTACTGGAACATTGCCTACGGGCGTGTGCCCGGACAGGCCGCTGAGGATTCAG
>ONIT01000075.1 GCA_900317945.1 uncultured Pseudomonadota bacterium | reverse complement strand
GGGATTAGCCTATTCAAACTGGAAACGCCGTATGCGGATCCGCACGTACGGTGTTGTGAGAGGTGTGATGCTAAAACATCCGCCTACTCGATTGCCCTGTCGCTCCGAGACCTCGCTTCCGGAGATGTCTTTTTCTGCCCCAGGTACTGTTTTCCGGCTCATTTCCTTGATTTTTCCGCACATGTCGTAAACAATAACCCGGTTTCATTGGCTTATTCTGGATTTTAAATGAGCAGACTTATTACACCTGAGGGCTACAGGCCGCTTCTCGACATCGGGCACACCGAGCAGGGCATCAAGAGGATCAAGGACTTCTTCCAGCAGAATCTCGCGACAGAGCTCAGGCTCCGCCGTGTCACCGCGCCGCTTTTCGTCCTGAAGGGCCTCGGCATCAACGATGACCTCAACGGAGTGGAGAGGCCGGTGTCGTTCCCCATCAAGGACATGGGCGACAGGACCGCCGAGGTTGTCCACTCGCTCGCGAAGTGGAAAAGGCTCTCCCTGGCGAAGTACGGCATTAAGCCGGGCTTCGGCATCTATGCCGACATGAACGCGATACGCGCTGACGAGGAGCTGGACAACCTTCACTCCCTCTACGTCGACCAGTGGGACTGGGAGGCGGTCATCACGAAGGAGGAGAGGACGGTAAGCTTCCTCAAGGATGTAGTGAGAAGGATCTACTCGGCCATCCTCCGCACCGAGTTCCTGGTCTCCGAGACCTACGACGGCATCGAGCCGTTCCTTCCCCGTGAGATCACCTTCATCCACACCGAGGATCTCCTCAGGATGTATCCTGATAAGACTCCGAAGGAGAGGGAGGATCTCATCACGAAAAAATACGGCGCGGTGTTCCTCATCGGCATCGGCGGCAGGCTCCCGAACGGCGAGAAGCATGACGGCCGCGCTCCTGACTACGACGACTGGTCGACAGTGAGCGAGGAGGGAAAGCCCGGGCTCAACGGCGACATCCTCATCTGGTACCCGGTGCTCGGACGCTCCATCGAGCTCTCCTCCATGGGCATCCGCGTTGACCGCGAATCTCTCCTCAGGCAGCTTAAGCTTGAGGGTAAGGAGGAAAGGGAGCAGCTGTATTTCCACAGGGAGCTACTTGAGGGCCGCCTGCCGCTCAGCATCGGCGGAGGCATCGGTCAGAGCCGCCTCTGCATGGTCCTTCTCCACAAGGCCCACATCGGCGAGATCCAGGCCAGCATCTGGCCGGAGGAGATGGCTGAGAAGTGCAGGAAGGCAGGAATAAACCTGATCTGACCTCCCTCTTTCCCATCATGACAAAAAAGGCGGGGATTTCCCCGCCTTTTCCATACAGAGCGACTGAGTCCTTAAGGCCTATTTGGCGCTTTCTGAATCAGCAGGGTAGTCCAGGGTGAAGATCACCTGGACGTTGTCGGTGTACTCGCGCTCATCGGGCTGGTAGCTGCTGTCTGCCATGGCGAGCCCGGCGCTGTCATCCGCCGCCTCAGGGGCCGCCATGAGGCTGACCTCGTTTCGCTTGAAGCTCCTTCTCGCGTTCACCGCGCCGCCTGTCTCATACTGGGTGTGGCTCACCGACCAGACGTGCCCGAGCCTCGCGCCGTAGGTGTCAGCTATCTCCTGCCCCTGCTTCTTGGAGTTTTCCATGGCAAGCTTCCTGGCCTCGGCGCGGGCAGCGTCATTTGCCTTGTCGGAGAACTCGAAGCTGATGTAGTCAACAGACTTGATTCCGGTCTTCAGGGCCTGATCCGTAACCTCACCGATCTTCGTGAAGTCAGGAACCTTGACCTTCACGGTCCTCGAGACCTTGTAGCACTTGAACTTCTTCACGCGGTCGCCGTTCTCGTCAACGTCGTACTCGTACTGCTTCTCGATGTTGATCTTCTCGCTTACAAAGTACTTTCTGTCATAGCCGAGCGTGCTGAAGTACTTGCTGAAGGCCTGCACGGTGTCATCCACCTTTTTCTTGGCCTCTCCGGCCTCCTTGGAGTAGGAGTCAGTGCTCATCGATATGACGGCGAGATCCGGGGTCTTCCTGACGGATCCCTGCGCCTGGAGGGAGATATACGGAGTCCCCGGGAGGAGCCCGTCGGCTGAAGGGGCGGACTGTGATACGGCAGGGATGGCAAGGGCTGCAGCGCAGGCCGCTGTTCCAAAAAGTCTTCTGAGAGTGGAGTTCATGATGGTTCCTCTTCGTAAAAAAGGCGGTTATATGATTATAACCGCCTTCACATATCATTCAGGGCTTTATGCCGTACTTACTTGGCAGCCTTCTCCGGCTCGGCCTTCCTGGGCTCAGGCTTCTCAGCCTTCTTCTGCTTCTTGTCCTTCTGCTCTGCTGCTTCCTTTTCAGTCCCGGCCTCAGGCTTTGCGGCAGGCTCTGCAGGAGCCTCAGCGGCTGCGGGAGCCTTCGCGTGCTGCTCAGCGGCATTGACTGCGGCACCGATCATGCCGGCATAGTTCAGGGTCTTTGCCGTGGTGATTCTGGTGCGGAGCTTGAACTGGTCGGAGAACTTGTCGAAGTTCTTGGAGCAGCCGCCGCCGATGATGAAGAGATCAGGATTGAAAAGGAATTCGAGGTAGTTCAGGAACTTGCCGAAGCGCTTGCCGAACTTGTTCCACTTGAGGTCCTTGTTCTGGCGTACGGAGTCGGAGCAGTAATGCTCTGCGATGTGGCCCTTCTTGAAGATCAGGTGCCCGAGCTCGGTGTTGGGATGAAGCTCGCCGTTGACGAAGATGGCGCTGCCGATTCCGGTGCCGATGGTGAGCATCATGACCACGCCCTTCTCGTTCTTTCCGGCGCCGAACTTCATCTCGGCGATGCCGGCCGCGTCAGCGTCGTTGATGACGTAGCAGGGCTGGCCGATCACGCTTGAGAACAGCTTGTCGACAGGAACGTTGATCCACTCCTTGTCGATGTTGGCCGCAGTGTAGGCAATTCCGTGATGAATGGTGGCAGGGAAGCCGCAGCCGACGGGGCCTTTCCACTCAAATCTGTCAACGAGCTCCTTGAGGGTCTTTGCGACTGCCTTGGGGGTGGCGGGCTGAGGGGTCTCAATGCGGATCCTGTCCGACTTGAGCTCACCTGTCTCTGTGTCAATCAGGGCACCCTTGATGCCTGATCCGCCTATGTCAACACCTAGAATCATCATAGTATTCCTCACTGTTAATCTTGTAAGGTTCGGTTTTTTACATACAGCCGAACGCCTTTGGAATAATAGCAAAAATACGTGAAGATACTGTTAAGAAAATGTAAAAGAGTTCCAAAAAGCGCAGGCTGGCAGAAGGTGGGCGCTGCTCACGGGAACGGGGCGTCACTTTACCACGTTTGCCGCTCAGCTTCCGGCGCGGGCGGCAATTTTCGCCGAGGCTCTCCTGATTTCGGCATCGAGCGGCACGGAGAGGCCGAGCTTCGATTTGAGCGCAGGGATGTCTTCCGGATCACGGGAGATGTTCCCCATGGCGCAGGCGGTGTTCCTGAGCCACTGCAGCCATCCGATGCGCCTTATTGCCGACCCTTCCGTGAGGGTGAGGAACTCCTCCTCCGAAAGCAGCAGCTTCTCCCGCAGCGTGAGCGTGAGAAGCGCCCCGCGTTCCTTGAAGTCACTCACGAATGAGCTGACTTTTCTTCTCCTGTTCCACGGGCAGGAGAGGAGGCACTCGTCGCAGCCGTACACTCTCCCTCCTATGGAGCTGCTCTCAGCGTCAGTGAAGGTGCCATGGAACTCAATCGTGAGGTAGGAGAGGCATTTCCTCGCGTCAATGAAGCCGTCTCCCCTGATGGCATGCCCCGGGCAGTGCCTCAGGCACCTGTCGCAGCCGCGGCAGGGATCTGCAGGCTCCGGAAAGCTTTTCCTTATAAAGGCGTCGGTGATTATCTCCCCGAGGAAGAAGGCGGAGCCCTGTCTTTCCGAGATGAGGAGCGAGCTCCTGCCGCGCCGGCCGAAATTTGTCTCGGCGGCCTTCTCCACCTCAGGCACCGGCGCCGAGTCAGCCGCTGCGCGGAATGACGCTCCCGGGTACAGGGGAGAGAGGGATCTGATGATGTCTCTGAGCTTTGACCTCATCACCTTGTGATAGTCGCGCCCCCGGGCGTAGCTGCTGATGAAGCCGTTTCCGGCCGGATATTCCAGTCCTGGCAGCGGCCAGGGCAGGGCAAAGAGGAGGACGCTCACGGCGCCCGGAAGAACGGACGAGGCATTTCTGAGAAGCGGGAAGTGCTCCCTGAGGTAGCCCATCTCACCGGCGCATCCCTCGTCAAGCCATCTGCCGTATTCTGAGAGGAAGTTCCGGTCAGTCTCCTCGCCGGCGGCTCCCGCGAACACCAGCCCCAGCCTTTCTGACTCCCTTTCAAGAAGTTCACACGCGGCGGCGTTAAGATTATTGCCTGAGCAGGAATTTTCCGTCATTGAGGACCTCATTATGCGCTACCCCGATTATGCCGTATTTTCAGAAGAGATAAGGAAAAGCGAGAAGGCTGCAAGGGAGGAGAGCGGCAGCTCGTTTGCCCTGATGCACCGTGCGGCAGAGGCTCTCCTGGACGCGCTGCTCCGCGAGGTCCCGGATGCCTCCAATGTCCTCATAGCGGCAGGAGGCGGCAACAACGGCGGCGACGGCCTGGAGCTTGCCGCGCTGCTCCTTGAGCGGGGCATTGGCGCGCTCTGCATCCTCCCAAAGGATCCGAAGCCCGGCACCGAGGCCGCCGAGGCCCTCGCGCACCTTAGGTCGGCAGGCGGAAAAACTGTCAGGGAGTTTCCGGCTCCCGGGCAGCTCCATGGCTTTGATCTCATTGTCGACGCGGTGCTCGGCATCGGGGTGAGGTCTCCCCTCCGCGAGGACGCGGCAGATTTCATCAGGAAAATAAATGAGTCAGGGCTCAGGGTCCTATCGGTTGACGTCCCCTCCGGGCTCAGCGCCGACAGCGGCGCAGCTCCTGACGGCGCGGTGAGGGCAGAGTGGACGGTCTCGCTTTTGGGGCTCCATCCCGGGCTCTTCACCGGGGACGGGCCGCTCTATGCCGGAAAGGTCCTCTTTGATGATCTGGGGACCGGAACCGGAAAGACACCGGGCGATGATCCGTTCTCCCCCAGGATCCTGACCTATGAGAGGATCAGAGGCCTGCTCCCGGAGAGGCCGAGGACTGCGCACAAGGGCGTCTCAGGACGGGTCGCCGTGATAGGCGGCGCGCCGATGTACCCCGGTGCCGCGGCAATTTCGGCGCGCGGAGCGCTCCGGAGCGGTGCGGGGCTTGTAAGGTGCGTTGCCCATGAGAGGAGCCTTCCGCTCATCTTCGCGGGCTGTCCGGAGATTATGCTGGGGAGCGCAGACCGGGAGGGAATTGCTGACGCGCTTTCCTTTGCGGGGGCTGTGGTGCTCGGGCCGGGGCTTGGGAGGAGCGACTGGAGCCGGGAGGTCTATGAGCAGGCGGCGGCGGAGAAGCCGATGGTTGCAGACGCAGACGGGCTCTTTTTCCTTGCCTCGCACCGTATTCCCAATGACAGGCGGGTGATAACGCCGCATGAGGGGGAGGCCGCGAGGCTCCTTGATGTTCCGTTCCCGAAGGTTCATGAATCAAGGTTCGAGGCAGCTGCCAGGCTGCAGCGCGCCTATGGGGGCGTGGCAGTGCTCAAGGGCCCCGGCACCATCATCAGATCCGGAGACGCGCAGGCGCTCTGCATCGAGGGAAATGAGGGCATGGCCACAGGCGGAATGGGCGATCTCCTGTCCGGGATAATTGGCGCTTTTTTGTCCACCGGCCGCCTTTCCCTGTTTATGGCGGCCTGCCTTGGTGTTACAATTCATTCCCGTGCGGGCGATATCGCCGCGGCCGGCGGGAAGATCGGAATGCTGGCCGAGGACCTTATCCCCATTGTGAGGCGGCTTGTGAGCGGCATTGACGGGTGACACGCTCCCCGCGCCGCTCCGGCGGACTGACCGGGAGGAGAGACAGGTGATGAGACTTGAAGCTGAGCTGCCGGATGACGGGGCAACGGTGTCATTCGGCATGGCTGCGGCCAGGGCCTCCCGTCCGGGCGCCGTTTTCTATCTTGAGGGGCCTCTCGGTGCGGGAAAGACCACCTTTGCGCGAGGGTTTCTCACGGGGCTCGGCCACACCGGCCCGGTGAAAAGCCCGACCTATACGCTGGTTGAGCCCTATTCTGCAGGCAGCCTCAGCATCTACCATTTTGACCTTTACCGCGTCAGCGATCCCGAGGAGCTCGAGCTGATGGGGATCCGTGACTATTTTGACGGATCCTCGGTCTGCCTCGTCGAGTGGCCGGACAGGGGAGAGGGACTCATCAGCCCTCCAGACGTTACGGTTAGGATAAGCTACAGCGGCAGCTCGAGGAAGGCGGAGGCCGAGTCGTCGACGCCTCTCGGAGATCAGATAATAAGCGGATGGAACAAGTGAGACTCTTCAGGTTTTTTATTCTTTTTCTGGCCGCCATGTTTTCGGCCTGCCTGGTTCAGGCATCATCAGCCGCTGAGATCCGCGGCATCCGCTGCTCAAACGAGAAGGACCGCACGAGAGTGGTCTTTGACTTCGACAGCAAGGTCAGGTACGAGTCAAGCAGCAGCTATCCCTACAAGCTTGTCATAAGGCTGTTCAACATAGACAAAAAGTCGGCGAAGGTCAGCCCGGTCTGCGGCGATGGCATGATCCTCTCGCGCGTGCAGATGGTCGAGGACGGCGACGACCTGCTCTATGTCCTTAACCTCAAGTATGATCTCTCACCCAAGGTCTTCACGCTGGGCGCCAACGGCAGCTCCGGCTTCAGGGTTGTGGCTGATCTCATCAATGACCAGATCAAGAGCGCGCCGAAGAACCCGGACAGCGAGCCTGATGAGATCCGTGTGCTGACCCGCGGCGAGGCCGAGGAGATGGAGAAGCAGATCCTGGCCGAGAGGCAGAAGCGCGAGAAGGCCGCCATCGAGGCTGAGGACCGGGCGAAGAAGGCCAGGGCCGAGGCGGCGAAGGCAGAGGCTGAGGCGAAGGCGGCGAGAAAGAAGGCCCAGGATGCCGCAGCACAGGCTGAGAAGCTGAGCGCGTCCGGAAAGGGCGGAACGCAGGGCAAAAAGACTGACAAAAATGGCCGCACCACTGAAAGCGGCATCAGGATCCTGACTCCTGAGGAGGCCGAGTTCACCATGAAGGAGCGCCTTGCCGCTGCCAAGGCAAGGGAGAAGGCTGAGGCCGAGAAGCAGGCTGCCGCGAGGAAGAGCAGGCAGGAGGCCGAGAAGGCGGAGAAGGAGGCGAAGGCCGCCAGGGAAAAGGCTGAGCTTGCGAGAAAGGAGGCCGAGAAGCAGAGCCGGGAGCTCGCGAAGGCCGATGCGGCGGAAAAGAGCTCTGCCGCCTCCTCATCAAAGCGTGACTCAGGGAGTGACAGCCAGGGCACGGCAGGCAGGAAGCGCTCCGGAGTCTTCATCGTCGCGGTTGACCCTGGGCATGGCGGTCATGATCCCGGCGCCATCGGACAGAAGGGCACCAGGGAGAAGGACGTCACACTCGGCATAGCGAAGGAGCTTGTCCGGGAAATCAACCAGGACAAACATATGAAGGCCTACCTGACGAGGAGCGGGGACTATTATGTGGGCCTCGACAGGAGATCTGAGATCGCAAGGCAGAAGAAGGCGGATCTCCTGGTGTCGCTCCATGCCGACAGCGTTGACAACGGAGCGGCGCGGGGCGCCTCGGTCTGGGTCCTGAACAGCAACCGCGCGAGCCGCGAGATGAACAAGCTCATCAGGAACGGCAGCGACAAGTCGTCAGGGCTCCTGGGCGGCGCGGGAACAGTACTCGAGCAGACCGACGCGGATCAGAACCCCTATCTCGCGAAGACCATACTCGATCTCTCCTGGGACAACTCGAGATCCGAGGGATATACCCTGGGCCGCAGGGTCATCAGCGAGCTCAGGGGCATCGCGAGGCTGCACAAGAGCGAGCCGGTGTACGCCTCGCTTGCGGTCCTCAAGGCACCTGACATACCGTCAATCCTCATTGAGAACGGCTTTATCTCCAATCTTGAGGAGGAGGCCATGCTGAAGTCGAAGAGCTACCAGCAGCAGCTTGGCAGGGCTATTTACCGCGGGATCAAGAAATACTACGAGAGCAGCAGCCAGATTAAGTAAGGAGTCATGCTGCCTGAACTTTTTGCAATGGAGCCTGTATGAACAGCAGAGTATTATGCCTTGGAGCCGCAGTGGCGGCCTTTTCCATTGTCCTCACCGGATGCGAGGACAAGAAGCTGAGCGAGCACATCATGGAGTGCACCCCGTCAGCCCAGCTGGAGTACCTGAGCGATCACGGCGCGTCTGCCGCCAAGAAGCATACTGCTGAGTGCTTCGAGTTCTACAAGACCATAACGCCTTACTGCAACGACTCAAGCGAGTCGGCAAGGGAGAAGGGCAGGAAGTTCGTGGAGACCCTCACTCCTGAGGCAAAGGAGGCGTTCACCGGCACGGTCTGCTCCGTTCACAGCATCACAGGCCCGGTCATGGGGCTCTTCGGAGGCAAATAAGGGAAATCCTCAGAGAATCTGCCGGCTGTCTCACGGCAGGGCAGCCTGCAGCATCACCTGAAAACCGTATGGCCCGGATGGCGGCACAGCGCATGTGCCTGCCGTCCGGGTCATTTTCTTTCTGCACAAAGGCGCCTTGCGATGAGGGAAATGGCAAGCGCCGCGAGGCAGATGATGGTAAGCGGCCAGTCGCCGAACCTCTGGTAGGGCGTTGAGCCCCTTGCCGGGCGGAAGGCGACCTCGAGCACTCCGCGCCTGTCGAGCCCTATTCTGCCGAGCTCCTGCCCGCGCGCGCTGAACGCAGCCGTTATTCCGCCGTTGGTAACGCGAAGAAGCGGCTTCTGGAACTCCAGCGCGCGCATCCTGGCGATTGTAAGGTGCTGTACCGGGCCGTCGGAGTGCCCGAACCAGGAGTCATTGCTCACCGTCAGGATGAAGTCGGTGTCATCGTGGAGATTGACCCGCATCTCCTCAGGAAAGGCGATCTCATAGCAGATCGCCGTCGAGACATTGAGACCGTGGGCCATGAAGTTCGGCTGTATTTCGTCACCCCGGGTGAACGATGACATCGGCATGTTGAAGAACCTGCCCATTTTCCGGAGAATGCCGGGGAAGGGGACGAACTCTCCTATAGGCACAAGATGGCGCTTGTAGTAGCGGTTCCCCTCTCCCTCAACGTAGCTCATCTTTCCTTCAGTATCGATAAGCCCCATGCCGACCACGCCGTTGTAGTAGCGCCCGCCTGACTCACTGCTGAGGTTTTCCGGCTCGTAGTGCTGGAAGCCGGTGATGAAGCCTATCCTTGAGTCCTTCATGATAGCGGAGAGCTCCCCGAGGAACTTCCCGAGGATATGCTCGAGGGCCGGGATGGCTGACTCTGGCCAGATGATGAGATCAACCGTGCCGGGGTGGATGACGTAGGGCTTCGAGAGGAGCTCGTAGTTCCGGAGAGTAGGGACAATCTCCTCCGGGTTCCACTTGATTGCCTGCGGTATGTTGCCCTGCATCAGGGCTGCCCTGACTTTCTTCTGCTCTGCTGTGTACAGGTTCCCGGAGAGTGCTGCCCCCGTAACGGTCAGGACAGCCGGAAGCAGAAGAAAGAGCCAGGCGCGCCTTTTCCTGATGCTGAGGATGAAGCAGGCAATGGCTCCCGCGGACGAGGCGAGGAGAACCGTTATGCCTTTTTCGCCCGCGAGCGGCGCGTAGCCGATGAAGGGAAGGTTCTCCTGGGTGTAGCCCGGCATGAGCCAGGGGAAGCCGGTCATGACACATCCCATCAGGAAATTTGCAAAGAAGAGGAGGGCGGGGAAGGCAAGCATGGCCCGGACGGCCCTCATCCTGCCGAAGAGCCTGCTGCTGAGGAACGCGGCAAGGGCGGGATAGAGCGCAAGGTAGGAGGCCAGGGCCATGATGGCAAGCACTGCCGCGATCATCGGCACCCCTGAGAACTCGGTCATGGAGACGTGGATCCACCAGAGGCCGAAGGAGTTCATGGCGAAGGCGAAGAGAAAGGTGAGAAGGAAAGCGCCTGATGCTGATCCGGATGTCAGTGTCAGGGTGAGGAGGAGCGACAGGGCGGCAGGGAACAGGAGTCCTGCGCCATAGGGCTCAAACGCGAGAACCGATATGGTGCCCAGGGCAAATGCAGCGGCGGGCCTCAGGATGTCTGCGACGCCTTCCTTCTGCACGCTCATTTAAGCGAGATCCCGATATTGGAGACGCCGTCTGCGTCAGACATTTCCCGGAGCCTCTCATGCTTGGGGCCTCCGGACTTTTCCCGGATGAAACGGATGAGGTCAATCTCAAAGTCACGCTCGGCGTTGATGAGCGCGCTCTCGTCAAGCTCCTCATCGGAGAGGGGCTTGCCTTTCCTTGTCGCCTCAGCGGAGGCGATGATGTCAAAGGAGAGGTCTGAGGCGACTCTCGCGGGATTTTCCGATCTCAGAGTCGACGCCTCAAGCGCGTTCTCCATGAGATCAAGCGCGTTCTGCGCTGCCTCGGCGCCGAAGGTCCCGTCATCAGCAACTGACTTTCTGAGCGTCATGAGGCTCTTTTCCGCATCCTCCGCGAACTCGTCAGTGCTGCCGCTCAGATCTCTCCACATCGAGTCAGCGATGCCGCGGAGCTGCACGGCAAGCTTGCCTTTCCCCGCATTCTCCGCGTACATGGTGAAGTTTGGCAGGGCGTGCCCTGCGGCCGCGAGAGCGAACATATACTGCTGCAGCGGGCTCATCCTGCTGAGCCAGCGGTAGGCTGTTTTACCGAGATATTCCATCAGACTGTCCTCTTATTCACTGTCCTCTTGCCGCTCAATCTTCCAGACGCCGTTGCCCTCTGAGGTGAGCGTGGCGTTGTGGAACTTCCGGAGGGTGCTCCGGTGCCCGACGCTGACGATTACCGCTCCGGCGAGCTTCTCCTTAAGGAGGGAGTAGAGCCTCTCCTCGTTGTCCTCATCGAGTGCTGATGTAGCCTCGTCCAGGAACACTGCCGCAGGCCTTGTGACAAACACGCGGGCGAAGGCAAGGCGCTGCTGCTCGCCGAGGCTCAGGACCTGTCCCCACATCTGATCGTCATCAAGGTGATCCTTGAGCGCCGGGAGACCGACCTCGTCCAGGACCTTCCTGATCTCGTCAGGATCCGCCTTCTTCTCGCTGGGATAGGAGACAATGTCGGCGATTGTCCCGAGCGGCAGGTAGGGCTTCTGGCTCAGGAACAGCACGCCGCCTTCGGCAGGATAGGTGATCTGTCCCTCTGCGAACGGCCAGATGCCGGCAATGGAGCGGAGGAGCGTTGACTTGCCGCAGCCGGAGGGGCCCCTCACGAGGAGCGAGGTGCCGCTCCCGATGGTGAAGGAGGTGTCTTTGAGGAGCTCGGCGCCGGCAGGCGAGGTGATTTCGGAGAACGAGACGTGGAGCTCGCTGTCAGTGCCCTTCAGGGGCTCAATGCAGCTTATCCTCTCGGCCTCCTCCATGGACTTCTCATAGGTTATGAGTCGGTCGACGACTGACTTCCAGCGGGCGATGCCGGTGAAGTTCGAGATGAGCGTCGAGAGCGAGTCATGGACCTGGCTGAAGGCGTTCGAGATCTGCATGAAGATGCCGAGCGTTATGACCTTGGCAAAGTAAAGCGGAGCCGCAATCATGAGCGGGAATATAACTGCTGTCTGGTTGTAGGCGAAGACGAAGAAGTTGAGACCGAAGGTCCTGGAGACGAGGGACACGAAGTTGCGGACAACCTTCTTGAACCTGCCGTCAAGGTAGTTCCACTCGTCGCTGCTGCCGTGGTAGATGGCGATGGACTCTGCGTTCTCCCTTATTCTCATCAGCGCGAAACGGAAGTCAGCCTCGAGCTTCTGCTGGTAGAAGTTGAGGCGGATGAGCGGGCGTCCGATGATGAAGGTGAGAAGCGTGCCGAGGAGCGTGTAGGCAAGGCTCAGGTAGACGAGGTAGCCGTCCGGAAGGTGGTGCGAGTGGACGAGCAGATCCTGCCCGAAGCTGATGAGCTCGGCGTTCCCCTCCGGGAGAGTGTCGTACTCGGCGAGAAGGACGAAGAACGTGCTTGAGGAGAGCTCCCAGAGCGTGTAGACAAAGGTGAAGAGCATGGCTATGCTCTGCCCGATGCTGAACACCAGGCTTATGGAGAGCGAGATGAACTCGTCAAGGTCCTGGGAAATTCGCTGATCCGGGTTGTCCGAGTGGGTCTTCGCGAACTGCTGGCGGTAGAAAGTCGCGTTTTTCAGCCAGCGGGCCATGAATGACCTTGTCATCCAGTGACGCCAGCGGATCTCGAAGATCTGGGTGAAGAAGCTCTTGCAGGAGTTTGAGAGCACCCAGAAGCAGGCGAGCACGGCGAAGAGCACGAGGCAGCGCTTGAAGCCCGACTCGTCGACTGCCTGCATGGTGTTGTAGAACTCGTTGTACCAGTTGTTGAACAGCTTGTTGAGGTACACGACTGCTGCGGTCAGGAACAGCACTGAAATGAGCAGCACCCAGCTGAGGATTGAGGATTTGGTTTTCCAGTACGGGACTATGAGCCCGAACACCCTTTTGATGAAGTCGATCATTTCAGTTCCAGAGATTGAGTTTCCTTAGGGCCGCCGGTATTCCGTCATGATCGTTGTCAAGCGTCACGAAATCGGCCGCAGCCTTTGCGTCCTCAGTGCCGTTCGCCATGGCGATGCCGGTGCCGGCCGCCTCAAGCATGTCAGTGTCGTTCCCCGCGTCGCCGAACGCGATGGTGTTCTCCCGGTGGATTCCGAGATCATCCGCAAGGAGCATGAGGGACTGTCCCTTGCTTCCTCTGGGGTTCAGAAACTCCAGGAAGAAGGGCATTGAGCGGAGAACCGTGAACCTCCCCATCAGCTCCTTCGCCTCAGGAGTCCTCACGAATGCGTCAAGGATTTCCGGCTCTGCCGCGAACATGACTTTCATAAACTCCTCGTCATCGGGGATTTTATGAAAATC
>ONIT01000072.1 GCA_900317945.1 uncultured Pseudomonadota bacterium | reverse complement strand
TGTCAGTGTTTCCCTGACTGTCGTCATTTTATGTGTTGCTTGACAGGAACTTAGATCGAGGTTAGGATGAGGGGTGCCACGGGGTTATGCAATAGCCCCCCTAAATTGTCATGTTTGTGGAACAATGGCGATGCCCATCATTAAACTTGAAATCCGGTGGCTGTAAGCATCGGAACAAAAGGGGCTGGCGTCAGAAAAGCAATGCCGGCTGCAGAAATAGGTGATCAGATGACGCAGAATGAATATGTCTTGGATAGTGTGCTTGAGAGATGCAGCCAGGCTGCCCAGAAAGGATACGACGAGGCGGCGAAGCATACAAAATATCTGAAGGACACGCTTGAGCGTGCCCGCAATGAAGTGAAGTCCGCACTTAAGGATTTTGAAAAATCTTCAATATATGACTCCGGAGTTACCGAAGTGCTAGGCGGGCAGCTGAAAGACATACAGTCTCGGTTCAGCAGGCTGTCTGACTCTTTTGACAGCGGTCTGCGCAAGCTCTGGGAGAACCTCTCCAAATTTTCCATCACTCTTTTCGGAAGAACTATGGCCGGAAAGTCAACCCTAATGGAAATCCTAAAACAGGGAGACGGAAGTTCTATCGGCAAGGGCGCGCAGAGGACAACCCGTGACGTACGGAAATATCAGTGGAACGGGCTTGAAATTACTGACGTGCCAGGCATAGGGGCCTTTAAGGGACAGGAGGATGAGGCCATTGCCTTTGAGGCGGCCAGGAAAGCCGACCTGATCCTCTTCCTTCTGACAGATGACGCTCCTCAGGCTGCCGAGGCGGAGTGCTTCGCACGCATTATAAAGCTGGGGAAGCCTGTCATCTGCATTATGAATGTGAAGGCGGCAGTCAGCGAGCACGATGATCCGGAACTGGCTCTGTGGTACATACGGGATCGTTTTAACCAAAAGCGGCTTGATACCATTAAAGGGGAGTTCCTGTCATATGCAAGGAAAGTCGGTCAGGATTGGACAAGAGTTCCGTTTGTGTATGCACACCTCAAGTCAGCTTTCCTTGCCCAGCGGCAGTCATTGAAAATGGCCGGTGAGTTTTATGCAGCAAGCAATATTGACGAGCTTAAAAAACAGATTATCAGCACTGTCAGGAACAAGGGCGAGTTTTACCGGATAAGAACGTTTATTGATGCCGTGGCTGTTCCTGCCCTTGACGCGGAGGAAGCTCTGCTGTGCCAGTATGTCTCAGACAATGATCAGGGGCAGATATTAAAGTCCAAGCGAAACAAGCTTGCAGAGTGGAAAGAAACATTCCGGCGTGACGGCATCAGCCGGATTAAGTCAGAAATCAGCAGCATAAGGAGCAGTCTGAATTCAGAAGTGGCCTCATTTGCCGAGGATCACTTCGATGATGAACATGCTGACAGGGCATGGAACAGGGTGTTCGATAACCTTCACGTTAAGGAAAAATGCGAGGATGTCCTGAAACAACTTGGAGAGGATGTGAACAATAAGATAAAGGAGATAAGCAGGGAGCTTTCCAAGGAATTAAGTTTCGTCTCACAGATTGACGATGATCTTTCTGTGCGGATGCCGGGAATTACTGACGGAAAGAGAATATGGAACTGGACCACAGGGATTCTTAGCGGAGGCCTTTCAATTGCTGCCGGTATTTCATTCCTGCTTGGCTCTGCTCTCACAGGACCGATAGGCTGGGTAGCATTTGGTGTCGGCGTTTTCGGGATGCTGTTTTCGTTTATTTTCGACAGCAGGGAGGAGAAGGAGCATCGGGCCAGGGTCGCGCTGGAGAAAAAGCTTAAGGACAGTATCAGCCAAACCTGTGAAAAACTCGAGGAACAGATGCTGAAAGCATTCGCAGATTTTGTTGATAAGGGAATAATAGAAAAAACGCTTGCAGAGATGGACAGAATTGGTTCTGCCGTGTCCAGACTCTGTGAGACACTGGCAGTGCTCGCCAGGGCCATTAATGGCAGACTGCTTGATTTAAACAAGGAACTTGTGTCAGAGGCTATCAGGCTGACAGGCAAGGAAGGGCTTGAGAGCTGGATTCATGAAGCAGCGAGACTCCCGGGAGATACTGTCCTGCTTAATATGAATGAAGGGAAGACATTCGCGGAGGAGAGCAGAAAGGAACTCTGCGCCCTAATGCAGGAAAATGTGAAATCCATAACCTGTAATGAGGATGACCTGCAAGGAATCATTTCCGGAATCATGGGCAGAGGCATTGCTCCATCCAATGTTTATATTGATAAACAGAACTTTGCCGCTCTTGTGCCTTTTGATACTGCCGATCCGGACATGATCAGCAGGGCAAGGCTCGCGCAGCAGCTTGCAAGGCTTGTAATAAAGAATGGCACACATGTTAATGCGCCAGACAATGCAGATTTGCATAGACAGCCGGCCATAACGAGAGGCACACCTGATAATTCGCAAGGTCTTAGTACGCTTATGAGTGCGATCAATGGCCTTTTCAAGTAGCTGGGTTTCAATAATGCTGACGACCGGCGGCAGCGTAACGAAATCACCGGTAATGACCAAATCAGTTTCATGCGTGTGATATTGAATTGAGAGGAGTCTTCTATGTTTGAATACGCTGACTACAGCGGAAAAATTGAGGACCTGAAAGCAAAGACGGGTCAGGCTGCGGAAAGAGCTGGAATCGGATTCAGTCTCAAAGAGGATCCGCATCAGAAATTCCGTATTGTTTTTGTCGGTCAGTACAGTGCCGGCAAATCATCCATCCTCAGGTCGCTTACCGGAAAAACAGATATCGCGATCGGAGCCGGCATTACCACGGACGAGACGCACGCCTATGAGTGGTCAGGGCTTGAAGTGGTCGACACTCCGGGCATCCATACTGAAAAAAGGCCGGATCATGACGAGAAATCATATGATGCCATTGCATCTGCCGACATGCTTGTCTATGTTGTCACGAATGAGCTGTTTGACTCATACAATGCAGAGCACTTCAGAAAGATTGCGATCGATCACGACAAGGCCGGGGAAATGATCCTTGTCGTAAACAAGATGGCAAGGGCAGACCTCGGAAATACCCCGGAGCAGCAGAAAATCATCCGGGATGATCTGGCCAAGGTGATAAGTCCCTATACGCCTGAACAGCTCCGGCTCTGCTTCCTGGACGCGGATTCCTACCTGAAGAGCCTTGAGATCCGGCCGAAGAGCCCGGCACTTGCGGACAAACTGCTTGCCAGCAGCGGGTACAATGGGTTTGTCGCCACGCTGAACCGGTTTGTCAGGGAAAAACAGCTGTCATTACGGCTGACGACCAGACTGTATGAGATTGACAAATTCCTGCAGGATGCGATAAAGCAGCTCGAGCCTGGCTCAGGTGACACTGCCGTTGACGGGCTTGAGGAAAACTACCGCCAGCAGCGGCATGCCATGTTTGAAGGCCAGCAGCGGCTTGAGGTGACAATACGGGAAATCTTTACTGATGCAGCTTCCAAAATAAGAAATATCGGAATGGAGGCTGCAAACTGTCTTGAAGACGGGTGCGAGCAGGAGGAAGTTGAGAGAAAACTCAGCGATGCTGTGCGGAATGCCCAGAACATAATGGAGAAGTGCCAGCCCGCGGCGCTCCTGGCGCTTGAGGAAGGCCTCAAGAAGATTGATGTTGAAATAGACGGAATTGAGAATTCTGAATTCTGCAAAAAACTTAAAGCCAGTATCGAGAGCAGGTATGAAAGCCTTCCGGACAAGGTCAAAAAAATGCTCGGCACGGTTGGAAGCTGGTCAAAGGAGATCGGTGATAATGCGGTGAAGAACAGCTACAATGCGGCATCAGCCTTAAAAGGAGGCTTAAAGCTCTCCAACTTCTCCGGCAGCAACATTCATAACATAGTCAAGGGAGCAGGCAAGTTCATCGGATTTAAATTCAAGCCGTGGGGCGCCCTCAAATTTACAAGGGGCGTAGCAGTCGCCGGTCAGGTTCTGAGTGTATTGGGTGCCGGCCTGACTTTGTATCTCCAGTACAGAGCAGACAAGGATGAGGAAAACATGCGCAACGAGCTTCGTAAAAACAGACAGAATGTGCGGAGCGAGTTCGACAAGGCCGCCTCGGAGCTGGAAGACTATGGCAGGGCATTTGTTATGGAAAATGTGACCAGACAGATAGGCGCATCGATTGAGCAGACTGACGGCAGGATTAAGGAAATAAGGGACTCACGCACAAACAAAAGTGACTCCTGCCGTGAGATGGAGGAGCTGCATGATGAATGCCTTGGCCTGATAAAGGAAATTCATAACCAGCCTGCATTACTCAGTGAATGATGCCTGTACGGAATTGATAGGTTTGCGGATGTAATTTGCTCGGCTGTTTCAGCCTCCGTCATTTAGGGGCCTGCAGTGACACCATTGCAGGCCCTTTCCTGTTATGACTGCAAACAACCGGCATGCCCTATCTGCAGAATCCCTGTTATCTCTGACATTGGTTGGTCGAGCATTCCTGAACTTCTGTGTTTGTGATTCTGCTTTGAGAATCCTGTCATATTTTGCGCTAATTTCACATGATGCCTCAGAGGGAGCCGGCAGTATCCCGCTGAGGAGGATGACGTAAGGCAGGATGGTCTGATGGCGCAGAACGAATACAACCTCGGAAAAGTGCTGGAGCAGTGCAGGCAGTCTGCCGCAAAGGGCTGTGAGCTAGCCGTGCAACAGGCAGGCTTTTTCCTGGACACTCTGGCCAGTGCGCGTGACAAGGTTCAGTCAGCCATTGAAGAGTTCAGAAATTCCCCGGTCTGGGAGCCGGATGCCGCAGACACCCTCGCGCGCCAGCTCGGCGGGATAAACTCCCTTCTCAGCACCATGTCCGATGTTTCCGGTACAGAGCTTCCGGGGCTCAGGAAGAATCTTTCCGGCTTCTCCATAACCCTCTTCGGCCGGACGATGGCCGGCAAGTCGACTCTCATGGAAATCCTCACTCACGGTGACGGGAAGTCCATCGGCAAGGGCACGCAGAGAACCACGAGGGATGTCCGGAGATACGAGTGGAACGGCCTTGAAATCACTGACGTCCCCGGGGTATGCGCCTTCGGCGGGCAGCGTGACGAGGCCCTCGCCTTCGAGGCGGCAAAATCCGCGGACCTCATCCTCTTCCTCATTACGGACGACGCGCCGCAGGCGGCGGAGGCGGAGTGCTTCTCACGCGTGCTCAGCCTCGGGAAGCCGGTCATCTGCATAATGAACGTGAAGGTCGCGGTCAGTGAGCAGGATGATCTTGAGCTTGCGCTCTGGGACATCGAGGACCGGTTCGACAGGAGCCGGCTTGACGCCATCAGGGAGGAGTTCCTCGCCTATGCGGGGAAGACCGGGCAGGAATGGGACAACATCCCGTTCGTGTATGTCCACCTGCAGTCGGCGTTCCTTGCCGAGAGGACGGCAGACAGGAAGTCAGCCCTTGCCCTTTTTGACGCGAGCAACATGAAGGAGCTCAAGAGGCAGGTCATAAAGGAGATCAGCGAGAAGGGCGGGTTCTTCAGGATCAGGACCTTCACTGACGCCGCCGCGGTTCCTGCGCTCAGGTCCGAGGAGGAGCTCCTCAGGCTGTATGACGCGGAGTGCCGGCTTGAGAAGTCCCTCTCTGACAGAAAGAAGGAACTCGGGGAGTGGAAGGACAAGTTCCTCCGTGACGGCTGCAGCCGGATTGACTCCGCGATCGCGGATATCAGGGGAAGGCTCTCGTCCGAAGCGGCAGCGTTTGCGGACGAGCACCTGAGTGACGGAAAGGCTGACGAGGCCTGGAAAGAAGTCTGCAGGAGCTGCGGCGTGACAGAGATCTGCAGCGGCGTGATCGGGAGCCTCGTGGCGGAGGCTGATGACTGTTTCAGTGCGTCAGTGAGGGAGCAGTCCGGGAGGCCGGAGTGCGTCTTTGAGCTTCCGGACGACGAGTCGCTCCGCATGCCCGGAATAACTGATTTCCGGAGGATATGGAACTGGCTTGTGACGGTGATCGGCGGAGGCCTCTCGATAATCGCGAGCTACGCCTGGCTCGCAGACTTTCCTCATGCGGGCGCCATCGGCTGGCTGGCATTCATTTACACTGTGTTCGGAGTCGCCTGCACCTTCTTTATACGGAGCAGGGAAGAGCGCGAGTACCGCGCACGGACGGTCCTTGGGGAACGCCTGGAGAAGAATATCGAATCGCTCTGCGACCGGCAGGGCAGGCAGATGATTGCAGCCCTCAATGAGCTTGCCTCCGGGAGAACAGGAAAGCTCATCGGTGAGATGGAAAGGCTCGGCGGAGTCCTTTCGGGGCTCGGGGAGGATCTCAGGAGCCTTGCCTGGAAGATTGACGGACGTCTCCTTGATCTCAACCGGCAGATGGTCGGGGAGGCCCTGCGGCAGATCGGCGCCGGCGGGCAGGAGAGCGGGATTTCCGGAGTGGCCAGGATCCCGGGAGACCGGGTCATACTTCTCATGAAAGAGGAAAAAAGCCTTCCCGGGGAGAGCCTTGAGAAGCTCTGCAGCCTGATGTCCGAGCACGTCGAGTGTGTCTGCTGCACCTCGGGGGACGGCGGGAAGCAGATTATCTGCAAGATTGTCGGGCAGAGCATCAACCCTGCAAAGGTTTATGTTGACGAGAAGGCCGGCACGGCCCGCGTGCCTCTTGAAGGTTCAGGGCCTGCCATCGTGAACAGGGCAAGGCTCGCCGAGCAGCTGACGAGGCTCGTGATAACAAGATAAAGGAGACTTCCATGCTCTTTGAATACGCTGACTACGCGAGGAGGATCGCGGACCTCCGGGAGAGGGCGGAGCGCTCTGCCGAAAAGGCCGGAACCGGGCTCACCCTGAGGGAGAGCGCGGAGGGAAAGTTCCGCCTGGTCTTTGCCGGGCAGTTCAGCGCCGGGAAGTCAACAATAATCAAGGCCCTTACCGGAATAAAGGACATCAGGACCGGTGCCGGCATTACAACAGACAGCGTGCAGAGCTATGACTGGTCAGGCATAGAAGTCACGGACACCCCAGGCATCCATACCGAGAAAAGGCCGGACCATGACAAACTCTCCTATGACGCCATCGCCTCAGCGGACATGCTGGTCTTTGTCGTGACGAACGAGCTCTTCGACTCAAACCTCGCGGAGCATTTCAGGAAGCTCGCTATTGATCAGGACAAGGCCGGGGAAATGATCCTCGTTGTGAACAAGATGACAAGGACAGCCCGCGGGAACACCCCGGAGCAGCAGAAGGAAATCCGTGACGCCCTGGCGGACGTGATAAAGCCTTACACTCCGGAGGAGCTCGGACTCTGCTTCACTGACGCAGGCTCCTACCTCAGGAGCCTTGAGGTGCGGGAGAAAAATCCCGCGATCGCACAGAGGCTTTCAGAGCGCAGCGGGTATGAGGGCTTTGTCGCGACGCTGAACCGCTTTGTCCGGGAAAAGCACCTCTCCTCGCAGCTCACGACGAGGCTCTACGAGCTGGATGACTTCCTGCAGAAGGCGATAGCGCAGCTTGATGCGGGAAAGTCAGAGAGCGGCATCACGGCACTTGATGACAGCTGCCTCAGGCAGAGGCATGTCCTTGCGGACGGGCGGCTCAGGCTGCAGCAGGACATCGGCAGGATATACACCAATGCAGCCTCGAAAATCAGGGAGTTCGGAGCGGAGGCAGAGAACTGCCTCGAGGACGGAAGCACTCCCGGGCTGGTCGTTACGAAACTCCAGCTGGCCATGGAGCATGCCTGCGCCCAGATCGAGATCAGCCAGAACATGGCCCTTGCGGCACTCTCGAGGGGCCTTGAGTCCCTTGACCTTGATCTGGGGAGAATAGAGGAGGCGGAATCCGGAAGGGAGCTCAGGGCAAGGCCTGAGAAGCGCGATGGCAGCCTGACGGGCAGCATCAGGGAGATACTCAGCAGCTCTGCCGGCACATCGCATAAGGCCGGAAAGCTTCTGTCCGGCAGCGCCCGCAATGCGGCTGTTGCGGGCGGCTGGAAGCTCGCGAGCATCTTTGCGGGCAATGTCTCAAACCTCGTAAGGGAGGCAAGCAGCCTGCTCGGCTTCCGGTTCAGGCCCTGGGAGGCCATAAGGTTTTCGAGGGCGGGAGCGGCCACCGGGCAGATCCTGAGCGTCTTCGGCGTGGTCCTTTCAGTCTCGATGCAGATCAAGTCCGATCGCGACGCGGCGGACAGGCGCGAGCAGCTCAAGAGGAACAGGCAGAACATCCGGAGCCAGTTTGCCCAGGCGGCCTCTGAGCTTGAGGAGGCCGGCAGGGAGTTCACGGAGAAGAATGTCACACTCTTCCTCGATTCAGCCATTGAGCAGATTGACGGCAATATCCGGAAAATCCGGGAGAGCCGCCTTGACAGGAGCGATGCCTGCATGGAGATGGAGAGCCTGCGCGACGAGTGCCTCAGTATGATAAAGGAAATTCATGCAATTCAGGATGTGTGAGAGCGGCTTTGCTAGGAGGAATAGAATGAATGCGAAAGTTTCTGGCTGTTCGAAGCAAGGTTCTTGATCTTTTAGTTTATTGTACACGGCTGTTTATGTCTGAAATATAAGAATTTTTATCCTTTTTGCGCTGTTCTGAATACAGTTTTTGATTTAAAATCCTGGCCGCGGATGGCTTCCTGGTTGAAAGGTCTATAGATGATATACAGCGATACGGAACTCAAACAGAAAATCCATGAGCTGGTCAGGGCTTCTGAAAGTGAGGTAGTTGAGTTCAAAGAGGCAAATAATGCCTTCTCTTTCAAGGATATAGGCAGATATTTCTCAGCACTGGGAAACGAGGCATGCATTCGCGGCAAATCTGAGGCCTGGCTGATTTTCGGAATAACAGACAAAGGTGAATTCAAGGGGACCGATTACCGAAGGAACGGCGGTCTGCAGTCTCTGAAAAAAGAGCTGGCAAATGGAACAAACGAGCGGCTGACTTTCCTTGAGATATATGAGCTTACGATGGAGAAATGCAGGATTGTCGCATTTCAGATACCTCCTGCTATTCCCGGTATCCCGACCACCTGGAACGGGGCGGCATGGGCAAGAGAGCATGAATCATTGGTTCCTCTGCCTGTGAACAAGTTCGATCTGATCCGCAGTCAGTCAGGAATGGACTGGTCAAAGGAGATCGTGCAGGAAGCGACCATGGATGATCTTGATCCGGAGGCCGTTTCTTATGCGCGCATGATGTTTTCCCGGAGGCTGGGAGAGAGGAAACCTGCAAACGAGATTTTGTCCGGGCTTTCGGATATTGATGTGCTCAATAAAGCAGGGCTTTTCTTTAAGGGGAAGATCACCAGGGCAGCTCTTCTTCTGCTCGGAAAGCAGGAATCCTCATTTTACTTTGACGGATTCACACCCAGAATTACCTGGACATTGTATAGCACAGACAATACAGTCAAGGCATATGAGCATTTTGACATGCCGCTTCTTCTTGCTGTTGATAAAGTCTATTCGAAGATACGGAACGAGAAATACAGATACATAGCTGGTCAGCAGACACTGTTCCCGGAGGAAGTACAGGCGTATGACGAGGATCTTGTCAAGGAGGTCATAAACAACTGCATAGCCCACTCTGACTACAGAAGGCGCGGAAAGATAAATGTAGAGGAGTTTGATGATCGCCTGGTGTTCATCAACGAGGGAGCCTTTATCCCGGAGACGATAGAGCAGGCTCTGGAGCCTGGTTACAAGCCTCCATATTACAGAAATGCTTTTCTTTGCCGTGCCATGGTCAGCATGTACATGATCGATACGAACTCCATGGGCATTCCTGGAATTTATGAGATTCAGAAAAAAAGGAGTTTCCCGCTGCCTTCATATGATCTTGATGTTCCAAACCGCGTCCGCGTTACCATATACGGAAAAGTCCTGAACAAAAATTATACAAAGCTTCTGCATTCCAATAGAGATATGGATCTGCGGACAGCCTTTCTCCTGGATCAGATTCAGAAGCAGAGAACTATAACCAAAGAAGATTATAAGATGCTGAAAAAGAATGGCCTGGCAGACGGCCGGTATCCGCATCTCTTTGTATCGTACCGGGTAGCTGAAGCTTTTGGTGATAAAGCAGCGTATGTGAGGAACAAAGGGCTGGATGAAAAGGTTGTGAAAGAACTGATTGCAGAGGCTCTTAAGCACGGTCCTTTGAGAAGATTAGATATATTTGAAGCAGTGAAGCACGCGTTTCCAGAGGTTTGGACAAAAGATAAAAAGTATAAAAAACTGTCTAACCTGCTTCAGGATATGAGGCAAGAAGGGATTATTGATGTCAGCGGGAATGGTGTCTATTCAAAGTGGTGTCTGAAAGACGCTTAAACTTATCTCTCCAAAGAGAGGTGGACTAAAATCAGGTGCGAAATTTTTCAATTAGTCCATGTCTAGTACAAAATTATTCTTTAGATATTTGAAATTAAAGGATATTAGATGGACTAAATCAGGTACGAAATTTTCAATTAGTCCATGTCCATGACGTCTTAATCGACATTGCTCTGAACAACTGCAGTCTCTGTCGTATATCTTGACATCTTCCGGAACACATCTGCAGGATTCTCAATGTGAACTTCTCCTTAAGGCTGTTACGAGCACCGACAGCCATTGGGGACAGATGCTGGGAATGCCATGCTGGTGCGCCCTGGTGAAGACAAAGAAGGAAGAGGCCGAGAACGAGGACAACAAGGAGATGTACCAGGCGGTCGGCCTCAAGGAAGACGTGATTGAAAAACGCCGCAAGCTTGCCGGCTCCGCCATTGTCTACGAGGACACAAAATCGCTCAAAGACTCTGAAAAAAAACTCGATGCGCGCCGTGCTCGGCTCATATCATTCCCTTTAGAAAATAGAGGAGTGCTTCAGGGTGATGAAGGGCAGCTTCAACCTCCGCCCGATGTACGTCAAAAGGAATGAGCGCACAAAGGCCCATGTGCTCATCTGCGTGCTGGCACTTATGGTCATGAGGCTTATGCAGATTGAGCTTGCCCGGGCCGGCAGTTACATGACCGTCGACAGCATCATAAGCGCGCTTAACAACGCGTGCATCCTGCCGTTAAGGACAGAGAGCGGAACAATCCTGGTCCACTGCGAGGAAAACAATGGTATCTATACCGGTGCCCCGTCAGGGGACAAGGTACTCAGCGCCACAGAACGTTATCTCAAGGTACGTGAGGAGAATCCTGACAGCACGGACCTGATTATGAAGACGATGGGCCTGTCACCTCTCGGCCCATTCAACTCTGTGGATAAAACCAAACTGTCACTGAAAATAGCGCAGTCGAACAACAGCATCCTCAGTGATGCAATCGACGCAATAACAAAGAGGATAGCCGCGGCATGAATACCTGACCAGACCATTAGAACAAAATAGGCCTCTATGCTAAAAAATCAACAGGGTCTCAGGCCTTGTGCCGATTGGCTTTGTTTATATATGAGGTGCTAAAGTCAGGGCATCATGTTTCCTGCTATCATCAGACTGAACGCGCGCAATACCGGCAGGCCAGGAGGCTCCCATGCTGCTCTTCTCAACTATTCTCGACATCAGCGGCTCCATGACGAAGGATGACTTCATAAAGCTTGTCATCGAATGGAACCGGAAAAGCCCTTACCCTGAAAACGTTATCCCGGGCATTGGCTGGAACGGAGAGCGGAGCGTCAGGTACGGGAATGACTCCCTCTGGCTCGGCATCGAGGAGTACCGGAGCAGGAACATAATCGCGGTCCGCTTCGAGAAGAGGGATGAGCGCGGCGCGGTCTGGGATACTGACTACGTCATGAACTTCAGCCTCAGGAAGATGGCCGTGAGGCTTGAGCGGAGCTATACGGAGGATGCGCTTGGGTCAGATCAGAAGTTCGCGACCCCGCATTTCATCTCCATGCTGATTGATCGCGGATACCTTGAGAAGGACTGTGATCTTCCTGTCCAGAGGGAGCCCCGCCGCATCGATGAGGGCGGCCTCGGCACCGCGGCTGACGTCATAAACGGAAAGGCCCGTTACCGGCTTCCGGTGGTCTTTGTCTCCTCGACGGTATTCGACGAGGATCCGGTCGACGCGGACTTCCTCGCAAGCCGGCTCAAGGGCGTGGCCCATGTCCTGGTGCAGCAGAGCAGCGGGACAAACGCAGCTCTAAGAGAGGCGACAGGCGGAAAGGCTGAGGAGAACGGCGCCATAGGCATCTATTATCCGGATGGCAGGGGGCATCAGCGCTTTGCCGGACGGAGCGTGCAGGGCAGGGACCAGGCACTTTCCGACAGGGCCGCAAGGGCTGTAATACAGTACGCGAGCGCCAGGATGACTGATGCGCTCTTTACCTGGCAGGGCGTCAGCAACGCGATCCTGAGGGACAGGCTCGGGAGCAGCATAAAGGCGCGGCTTGACGCGGAGCAGGCGAAAAAGAGCGCCGAGGATGAGTACGCGAAGCTTGCGGGAAGCCTCAGTGAGGAGGAGCGGAAGATCCGGGAGCAGGCGCTCGCCGACGCGAAGGCCGAGTCTGACGAGATCCTTGAAAGCGTTGATGAGGAGCTTAAGAGGCTCGAAAAACAGGTAGCTGAGCTGACGCACACGAACGAGGCGCTCGCCGCCGAGAACCAGGGGCTGAAGGCAAAGCTTGACTCCAGGGGGCAGGAGCCCGTCCTCATGGCGGGGGACGAGAAGGAGTTCTACCCGGGTGAGATCAAGGATCTCCTCCTTGCGGTTCTTTCCGATGCCCTTGACGGAATAGGGCAGAAGACCAGGCGGCATGATGTGGTTGAGGACATCATCAGGAACAATGACTACCTGAAGCTGAGCGAACAGAAGGCTGACAGGATCAGGCCAGTTCTCAGGAATTACGATGGCATGTCGGCGAAGACGATGCAGGAGCTGAAGAGGCTCGGCTTCGTGATAACGGGGGACGGGAAGCACTACAAGGTCACCTACTACGGCGACGGGCGCTATCAGCTGGCGTTCTCCAAGACTCCGAGCGACAGCAGGACAGGGAAGAACTGCGCGCAGGAGCTGATAAAGCTGGTGTTCTGAGCGCATGCATGAAGGCAGCGGCGGAGGATGCCCATGAAAGCCCTGGCTGCAGGCGTACGGTACAGATTTATTCCGGAATTTTCCGGAAGGAGGCTCTGATGAGCGATGATGATGAGACAAAGGACAGTGCCGGAAATAGATTGGCAGCATCCGGGCTGATGCCTGAGCCTGAACCTGAGTCTTGCCAGCCGGACATCAGCAATATGACAGAGGCGCAGATTGATGCGGAACTTGCGAAAGGATTTGAGGATCTGAAGGCCGGGCGCACCATTCCGGCGGGACAGGCATTCGAGGAAATTCGTAAGGAATTTGGCATCTGACTCTTCAGAAAGCCGGCAGGCACGGCAGCGGACAGGTGTAAGTCATGCTGCGATCCGTGCGGATTGTGTGGCAGGCGTGATGCAGAATGTGCATGACTGCATGTCGTTGCATGCTGTCCCACATGTTCTGAGCGGAAGCGAATAAGATGTCCCGGACAGGATGCTGTATTAGACCGCATCTGACAGTGGGCGTAATTTTAAAGTTCAATTGTAACTATTCAGAACCCCTCTGAAACCACATGAAGGGGGCGCTTATTCTGCCGGATAACAAAACGACCAGTGCTAACCGAAGATAATCTCCGGATTCCC
>ONIT01000016.1 GCA_900317945.1 uncultured Pseudomonadota bacterium | reverse complement strand
GAGAACGTCGCTGATATGCTCAGCAGGCTGCATGGAATCTGTCATATATATCCTCCGTGTGCGGCCTCTGGCCGCCAGTTTTGTTTTTTTCTGATGATCAGTGATTTTAACACTAATAAGGAGACTTTCATCACAGATCACGCTTAACTTCAGCTAAAAATGACTGAGGACAAAAACGGGGAAAATCCCTTCCCTGGCCTCTGCCAGGACACTGAGCGATGCATTGTCGGGCGGGAGCGGCAACAAAAAAGGCCGCCCTTAAGGCGGCCCGTGCATCGTGCCAGAGGCTCAGTCGTTCAGGAAGTACACGACAGTGGAGACCACGCGGATCTTCTTTTTCTGCGGGGTGGACTCGTCTGCGGCCTCTACCGTGATCTGGCCCTGGTTCGCGGTCTTGATCTTGCTTGAGCCGCTGTCCTTCGCGAACTTCTCGGCGGAGGCCCTCGCGTTCTTGGTCGCCTCCTCGATGAGCTGCGGCTTCACGGCGTTGAGCCCGGTGAACTCATACTCGGCGCTGATGCCGTCGATGCCGACGCCCTTCATCGAGAGCTCGTCAAGGAGCTTTATGGGGAGCTCCTTCGGGGAGCTCACGATGACGGTGAAGGTTACGGAGCCGGTGTAGCGCCCGATCTCGATGGAGTCCTTCGAGACGTACTCGTCGTTGCTTCTGTCGGTGATGAGGGCGTTGGAGGCGAATATCTCGCCCTCTGTGTAGCCCATGGCGCTGAGCGCGTCAACGGCCTGCTTCCGGTCATTGCTGAAGTCCTGCCTGAGCTGCTCCAGGTCATTCCCGGCTCTCCTTATGGTGAACCTGAGGCGCTTACGGTCCGCGTCCACGATTTTCTCGGCAAGGCCCTTCACCGTAACGGTCCTGGTGCCTGTGGAGAAGATCTGCGAGCTCTTCAGAAGGCTCACCGAGCCGCTGTAGAGCCCGGCAAAGATGCCGGCTGACACGATAAGCGAGCAGATTACTGCGGTAAAGTACTTCATTGCGTCACTCCCTTTATTGCTTTCCGTCCTTCTGATCCTTTGCGGCCGCGCTTTCCGCCATGCTGTCGGAGCGCTGCCTGATAACGTCCTCGCCCTTCCAGCCGCTGAACACCTGGCGGAGCCTTTCCCTCTGCCACGCTGAGTCGGCGTAGTTGTGAGGCTTTATGAGTGCTTTCTCGAAGCGGAGCCTCTGGTCAGGGAAGAGCCTCGACGCGAGAGCTGCCGTATCGGCGGCCTCATCGCTGCGGCTGATCCTGACCATGGCTCTGATGGTGTTCTCGAAGTTCGCGCCTGAGGGGTTCGTCCGGGTGAGCCGCCTGCCGTAGGTGTCGATGTAGTCCCTGAGCTCCTCCTGTCCGGAGAAGACGAGCCCGATGGAGGAGCGGAAGATGTTCTTCCAGTAAATCCGGTCAGTGTCGCCGACAAAGAGCGCCGGGTTGATGAAGTTTGCGGTCCTGCTGTTGAAGACGTCGTTCCGGAGCATGGTCCTTATCTCAAAGGAGGTGTACGCGGCAGTCGAGAAGAAGACCGCGATCCCGGCCGCGAACACCCAGGAGAGCTTGCCGAAGAGCACCTTCTCCACCGGGTGCACCGTAACGCTCCGGTAGTCGGCGCCTGCCGAGTTGAAGAGGAACGCGGCGAATACGAGAGAGAGGCTGATGTCGATGTAGGCGTCCGTAAGCGTGAGCACCGAGGCGGGCGGGAGGATGAGGAAGGCAAAGCCTATGCGGAGCGTCGCCGGGCAGCGGTTGAACGCGATGACCCTGAGCAGCGCCCAGAGCGCCGCGAGGAGCATCAGCACGCCGACCGCTCCGGCGCCGCCGATGAGCGCGGAGACCGCCGAGTGCGTTACGTGCGGCACGCTCTCTCCTGAGGCGGGCACCAGGTGGAGATAGTTATAAAGGGCAGTGCCGTAGCCTGAGCCGGTGAAGGGCGTCTCTGACACGGCGGATAGGAGGGAGAAGCGCGCTCCCCCGGAGACGCTCTGCCAGAGCGCTGAAAGATGGGGCATTGAGCCT
The DNA here is from genome assembly GCA_900317945.1 of uncultured Pseudomonadota bacterium. Classification (GTDB taxonomy): domain Bacteria; phylum Pseudomonadota; class Gammaproteobacteria; order Enterobacterales; family Succinivibrionaceae; genus UBA2810. The sequence continues at coordinate 32,938 of ONIT01000016.1, read as the reverse complement.
GCCGCCGCGAGCTCAAGAAGGGCGGCGCCTCCTGACGCGGCCGCCAGGATTACGGCAAAGAGGGCGTTTTTCGGGCTCCGCCTCCGCACCAGGATGATGGCGCAGGCAAAGGGTATGACAATGGCCCAGAAAATGGCGAGCGCCGACCAGGTGATTACGGCAGAGGAAACGCCGACGGCCGCGCCTGCGGCGGCAAGCGCGCTCCGGGGCATGACCGACTCGCGCTCGAAGCCCAGGAGATAGAAAGAGACCGAGGTGAGCGCCACAATCTCGCCTGTCAGGATCTCAGAGGTGGCCGCGCCTCCGATGATCCTGCCGTTCTCAGTGAAGATCTCGGAGCCGAAGAGCCCGAGGTGCGCGGGGAGTACCGCTATGGCGAGACCTGCCGTAACCGCGTAGAGGAGCCCCCTCCTCATCTGCCAGCAGGTCCCGTTCTGAAGGTACGCGAAGAGCATGAGGATGATGAAGCCGAAGGAGATGATGCCGCTGAGCCCTGCAGCGCCTGAGGTGCTGAAATGGGCGATGAGCGGCACCGGCGAGAGGAGAAGCACAATTAGGAGCGGCCGGAAGATCTTCCCGGTGAAGATCGCGAACGAGTTCCTCTCGTTGAGGAAGCAGACGGTGAGGAGGAACGGCACGGCGGTGAGCACGGCCATGTTGTAGGCGTTTCCCGTAACCGTCCTGCTGAGGACCGGGAAGAGCGGCGCCGCCGCGGACATCGCTGTAATGATTGCCGTGAGCACGAGCGTGGCGCGCTGCAGCCCGTTCAGTCTTTCAAGCATCTCTCTGTCTCCTTATGGTGTGCCTCAGGCATTGCCTCCCGTGACACACGATTATACGAAAGATTGCGGCGGGATGAGAGCCCCCGCCGCACGGAATGCGACCTGCGCGGCGTCCCCCGGAGCCGCGGCGAGTGGAGAATTTCCCGGGAAAGGGCTACAATGCTCACGGCACATGCCGTCAAAGGAGAGCGGAGCATGCTCACCGAAACCGCTCCGGAGATTTTATGAATTTCTTCTCTATAGTGGCCATGGTGGCAATCATCTGTATCATCGCACTGAAGGCTGGACCCATTCACTCCAGCGGCAGTGGCAGCGACAGTGATTCTGACTGGGGCTCTGACTCAGAAGGCGGAGACGGCGGCGATGGCGGAGACTGACTGAAGGCCTCCGCTGAGATCCGGGAAGCTCACTGTTTCCCGTACCTGTCTCACAATATCCTGAAAGGAGAGCAGGGCGTCCCGAGAGGCGCGTCCCACTGTTGACCATGCTTGGATTTTTTCTTTTCTGCGCGGCGGTGTTTGCCTGTATGGCAATGGCGATCCACAGCCAGCGCGTCACCACCGGGACTGAGCTGCTTGGCTCCCGCGGCGGCAGCGATTCTGACTCTGACTGCGACTCAGACTCAGACGGCGGCGACGGCGACTGACGGCCGTCCTGTATCACCTGTCATTAATGCCTCCTGCGCCCCGTGTTTCCTTCTGGGCCCGGAGGCCGGAGTACTTATATGTCCCTTGGAATATCACTTAAGAAATTTTCCCTTCCCGCCTGCGCGCTCTCCGCGCTTCTGCTCACCGGCTGCGGAGCGGTGGTTGCTGAGGGGCTTGCCGCGGCGACTCTCGGCGGAGTGCTTGGCGGCAAGGGAAGTGCCGCGAAGGAGCTGGTGAAGGATGCCGTCTCTGATGATGGCACCGCTGTCAGGGCGGCGGCAGGTGAGGCCGCCAGGGAGGAAACAGAGGGGACCTGCGCCGGGAGGATAGCCGCTGACGCGGTAAGCGGCGATATAGGCGCCCTGGCAGCTGACAGCGCCGCGGCAGGCACCGGCGAGGCGGGATCTCCCGCTGACATGCTTCCTCAGGAGAGCCCTTCTGCCGCGGGCTCTCAGGACAATGCCGGGGCGGGCAGCGCGTCAGCGCTCAGCGCGCCTGTCATCAGGGCCATTCTTGATCTCCACAACACCGAGCGGAGAGCTCTCGGCGTCCGGGATCTCGCCTGGGATCCGGCGCTTGCCGGAACAGCCGCGGAGCACGCGGTGAAGCTTGCCGGCTCCTGCTCGTTCGTCCATTCCGGGAGGAGCGATCTGGGAGAGAACATCTTCATGGGCTCTGAGGGGTACTACTCGGCGGCTGACGGCGTCAGGATGTGGGCAGGCGAGAAGGAGCACTATGACTACGGCACCAACGGGAGCCGGGACGGTGAGGAGACCGGGCACTATACCCAGATGGTCTGGAGCGGCTCTGAGCGGCTCGGCTGCGCCATGGCGTCAGGCTGCGGCAATGTCTTCCTCGTGTGCAGCTACTATCCCGCCGGGAACGTTGCAGGTGAGAGGCCTTACTGATCTCAGGCTCAGCGCACCGGCTGCCGCGTAATCCTTTATGAGCCATGCCTGCCGGCGTATCCTACACTGCGGTGTAGGGGAACTTTTGCCTCCCTGCCATTATTATTCCAAAAAAATCAGGACAGGCCGCCTTCCCCAGGGAGGCAGCAGAGCCTCAGCTTTTTCTGCATGAGCGGCATGTCCCCCTGATCCCACTTCCAAAGGTACGATATGAATACAGCAACAGCCGCCTGCAGGCGCATGGTCGGAAAAGCGTGGTTTGAGAACTTCATAATGGCAGTCATACTGTTCAACAGCATCGCCATCGGAGTCGAGACCTATTTCCCTGGTAACGGCGTCCTCACTCTGCTGAACAATGTCTGCCTCGCGATTTACACTGCCGAGATCTTCATCAGGTACTTCGCGAGCGACACGCTCAGGGACTACCTCCGCGACGGATGGAACATCTTCAACATCATTGTCGTCGTGGCCTGCTTCATCCCTGAGAGCGTCATGCCCAATGCCGCTGCCGCCGCGGCGCTCCGGGTGGTCCGCGTGTTCCGGGTGATGCTGCTCTTCAAGAACAGCCGCGAGATGCGCCTCATCATCCATGCTATGCTGAGATCCGTGAGGTCGCTCGGCATAAACCTGATGGTCATGTTCATCTTCCTCTACATCTTCGCGATCTCCGGCGTCTACATGTTCCGCCTCCCTGATCCCGCTACCGCCTCGCCTGACATGCAGGCAAAGCTCACGAGGCTTGCCGAGATCGCGCCTCCCGCGCCTGCCAACGCGGCTGATCCCTACGGTACACTCAGCGAGGCCTTCTACACGCTCTTCAGGTGCACGACGGGCGATGACTGGACCGACCTCCGCTACAACCTCGTAACCGCCTCCGAGATGGGCATCATCAACATCCCGCCTTATGTCGTTACGCTGTTCCACACGCTCTGGTACGTGATCTCCGCGTTCCTCCTGCTCAACCTGGTTGTCGCTGCGGTAGTCGCCAACTACCAGTCAACCATGGACAGCGCCCATGAGCAGGACGCGAAGGAGGAAGAGGAGAAGAAGAGACGCCTTGAAGAGGCTGAGAAGGCTGCATCAGGCGAGGGCGGCAAGTCCTGACGCCTCCCGGAGCCTGGTGCGTCTCCCGGCTCCTTTCACTGATTCCTTTGTGAGGGCTCCGTGCGGGCCCTCATTTTTTCCGCGCCAGGACTGAGACGCCATGCTCTCCACACCCGGGTGTAGGAGACATTCGGCAGAAGTCCTAATATTATCCGCTGATTATCCGGACAGACAGTCCGCAGACAACAATTCCAGAGACCGGGACGGCCGCAGCCAGGCATGGCCGGCTCCCGCGGGAGTACTGATTATGCGCAAACTGACCATGGCCGCAGCAGCCGCTGCAGCGGCGCTCATCCTTTCAGGCTGCGAGGTGGTGGCCGACAGCCTCATCGACGCCATGTTTGAGGATGACTACGAATACGGCTACTACGATGATGACTATGACTACGGCTACAACGGCCCGTCATGCGGCGGTGGCTACAGCCATCACCACCATCATCACCGCCGCGGAAACGGCGGCAGCAGCAACAGCAACGTCAATATCAACAACAATAACAACATCATCTACAGCGGCTACTGACGCCTCGCAGTGGCCTGCGGCGCCTGCTCCTCTCCGGGGATTCAGGAACAGCAGGTTCCTGGACGTGAGCCTCTCCTCCCTCTGTCCACACCAGGGGGTAGGAGACATTCGGAATCACTCCTAATATTATCTGCACTGATATCCGGAAATACAGCCTATACATAAAATTTCAGAGAGAAGGATGCCGGACACTGAGTCCTGGTGATCCTGCGGGAGTACTGATTATGCGCAAACTTGCCATGGCGGCTGCGGCTGCCGCATCGGTGTTCATGCTGACAGGCTGCGAGGCGCTGGTTGAAGGCCTCGTCGATGCCATGCTCGATGACGACGATGAGTACGGCTATTACGACGATGATGATGACGGAGGCTACGGCCAGAGCCGTCCCCACGGGCATCATCACCATCACCACCATCACGGCGACGGCGGCGATGATGACTACGGCTATGACGGTGATGATGACGGCTACGGCAGTGGCTATGATGACGGTCCGTCCTGCCAGGGCACCGGCTATGACGACGGCTACGATGATGACGACGGCTACGATGATGACGACGGCTACGGTGACGACGGCTATGATGACGGCCCGTCCTGCCCGGGGAGCGCGAGCAACGGGAGCGGCTATGACGGCAGCGGCTCCGGCAGCTCCCAGGGCTCCGGCCTCTCGTCATCAGACAGAGAGGCCGTGCTGAGCCTCCACAACCGCGAGAGAAGGTCGGTAGGAGTGAGCGATCTCTCCTGGGACTCTAAGATTGCGGGGATCGCAAAGAGCTACGCCGAGCGCCTCGCCGCGTCCTGCTCCTTCCAGCACTCCCAGAGGCAGGGGCTCGGGGAGAACCTCTTCATGGGCACCAAGGGATACTATAAGGCCGCTGACGGCGTGAAGTCATGGATTGACGAGAAGCGGCACTACGACTACTACTCGAACGGGAGCCGCGACGGTGAGGTAGTCGGGCACTATACCCAGGTGGTGTGGGGCAATACTCAGAAGGTCGGCTGCGGCACTGCGACCGGCTGCGGGAACATGTTCCTCGTCTGCAACTACTATCCTGCGGGAAACTGGAACGGCGAGAGGCCGTACTGATCCTGTGACGGAAAAGGCATGGCGGAATGCCATGCCTTCATTCTCAGATGCATCCCCGGCTGTCTATCCCGCCGGGGGCTTTTCATTATGGGGCTCTCTCAGAAGAGCCTTGCCATCTCGGCAGCCCGGTCATCGCAGGCCTTAAGGCCGTCCTTCACAGTCCCGGGGAGGTTTCCCTTCCTGAACGCCTCGAGCGCGGCGAAGGTCGTCCCTCCCTTGCTGGTTACCGCCTCACGGAGCTCCGCGAGAGTCTTGTCGGGGCTCTTCTCCGCGAGGAGGATTGAGCCGATGGCGCCGCCTGTAACGATGTCGCGCGCGCTCTTCTCATCGAGGCCGCGGCTCACGCCGTACTCGACCATGGCCTCCATGATCATGAAAAAGTAGGCGGGGCTGGAGCCTGAGAGTGCGGTTACGGTGTTGATCTCATCCTCCTTCCTGACCCAGACCCACTTGCCGGCCGCGGAGGCGATTTTCTCCGCAGTCCTGAGGTCAGCCTCGCTGAGGCCGGGAGCCGCGAACATTCCGGTCATGCCGCGCCCGATGAGGGCAGGGGTGTTGGGCATGAAGCGGACGATCCTCGTGTGCCCTCCGAGGAGCTTCGAGAGCCGCTCCACCGTGATGCCGGCGGCGACGCTGATGACGAGCTTTCCCTCCACCGAGCCGATTTCCTTCATGAGCTCAGTGAGGCACTTCTCCATGACCTGAGGCTTTACCGCGAGGACAATGGTGTCAGCGTCCCTGACGCTCTCCGCGTTTGAGGTGGTGACGCTGACGCCGAGCTTTTTGCGCAGAGCGTCAAGCTTTTCCATGTGCGGGGCGGAGAGGGAGATGAGCTGCGGGTCCATGCCAGAGCTGACGAGCCCGCCTGCGAAAGCGCCGGCCATGTTGCCGGCGCCGATGAATGCGATTTTTCCGTTCATTTTATATCCTGTGCACCGGCCGGGCATCGTGCGCCGGCCGTAGCCTATTATAGTCAGGCCTGAGCCTTCTTTGAGTAGTCCCTGGCGCCGAAGATGGCCGTTCCGATGCGTACCTCTGTGCTCCCTGCTGCGATTGCCTCGTCCATGTCGTGGGTCATTCCGAGGGAGAGCGTGTCGATGTCAGGGTACTTCTGCTGGAGGGTCCTGAACATCTCATTCATCTTCCTGAAGCTCTCAAGGAGGATCTCCTTATTGTCGGTATTCAGGGCAATCGCCATCAGACCGCGGAGCTTAAGGCGCGGAAATTTAATTATTTCGTTAGAGAGATCTAAAACCTGATTAATTTCTATTCCCTGTTTCTGCTCTTCTTGGCTAATATTCACCTGCAGACAGATGTTGAGAGGCGGCATATTGTCCGGACGCTGGTTGTTGAGGCGCTCGGCGATATGGACACGGTCGATGCTCTCAGCCCAGCCGCAGCTCTCAGCGATAAGCCGGGTCTTGTTTGACTGGATGGGACCGATGAAGTGCCATTCGATATCCCTGTACCCGGCCTCAGTGAGCTCTTTGACCTTGTCGGCGCATTCCTTGGCGTAGTTCTCGCCGAAGAGGCGCTGCCCGGCATTGTAGGCCTCTATGATGTCGGAGACCGGCTTGGTCTTGCTGACGGCGAGAAGCCTTACCGAGTTCTCGGCTCTGTTTGCGGCCTTTTCGGAGGCGCGTATATTATTAAGGACTTCCGACAGATTTTGAGTTACGCTCATAATTTTCGACTTTGACCTTTGAATTACCTAACGGGACTAACAAATGGATCTTGACATAACTGAGCTGTTGTCATTCAGTGTAAGCAACGGCGCTTCCGACCTGCATCTCTCATCAGGTCTCCCTCCAATGATACGTGTCGACGGCGATATGCGCAAGCTTGAGCTGCCGCCCCTGGAGCACAAGGATGTATACAAGCTCATTTACGATATCATGAGCGATAAGCAGAGAACCGAGCTCGAGGAGAACCTTGAGTGCGACTTCTCCTTTGAAATCCCGAAGATCGCGCGCTTCCGTGTCAACGCGTTCAACCAGAACCGCGGTATCGCCGCAGTATTCCGTACCATTCCGAGCAAGGTGCTGACCCTCGATGAGCTCAAGTGCCCGGCAGTGTTCCGCGACATCGCCTCCTACCCGCGCGGGCTGGTGCTCGTCACCGGTCCTACCGGCTCAGGAAAGTCCACCACCCTCGCAGCGATGGTCGACTTCGTCAACGAGTCAAGGCACGACCACATCCTCACCATTGAGGACCCTATCGAATTCGTGCATACCTCGAAGAACTGCCTGGTCAACCAGCGCGAGGTCCACCGCGACACCCACTCCTTCGCCAACGCGCTCCGCTCGGCACTCCGTGAGGACCCGGATATCATCCTGGTCGGAGAGCTCCGCGACCTTGAGACCATCAGGCTCGCGCTGACCGCCGCAGAGACCGGACACCTGGTGTTCGGAACCCTGCACACCAACTCCGCGACCAAGACCATCGACCGTATCATCGACGTGTTCCCGGCAGCGGAGAAGGGCATGGTGAGGTCGATGCTCTCCGAGTCCCTTGACGCCGTAATTTCCCAGACCCTCCTCAAGAAGATCGGAGGCGGCCGAATCGCGGCCCATGAGATCATGATCGCGACCCCTCCTATCAGAAACCTCATCAGAGAGGACAAGGTCGCGCAGATGTACTCAACCATCCAGACCAGCGCGGCCTACGGAATGAAGACCCTCGATGCCGACCTCAACAACCTGGTCCGCCGCGGACTCGTAACTGTCGACGACGCGCGCGCCAAGGCAAAGGATCCTAACACCATCGGCTGATGACGGAGAAGCTGCACTATGATGAACCCCAACGAGATCAAGCTCGATAAATACTTGAGAATCATGTGGCAGATCAACGCGTCCGATCTGTTCATCACCTGGAACCTGGAGCCGAGCGTCAAGGTCAACGGAACCGTCCGCAAGATCGACGACGTCATCCTTGACGACGAGGCCGTAAACGAGCTCGTCGAGGAGACCTTCTACGGTCGTGACGACCTCCGCCAGCAGTACTACACCGAGTGGGAGGCCAACTTCGCCATCGAGCGTCCGGACACCGGGCGTTTCCGTGTGAGCTGCTTCTGGCAGCTCGGCCATCAGGGCGTGGTATTCCGCCGCATCGTTACCGAGATCCCGACCATCGAGCAGCTCAAGATCCCTGAGGTCCTTAGACAGCTCGTCATGGAGAAGAGAGGACTCGTAATCTTCGTCGGTGCGACCGGCGCAGGTAAGTCAACCACCCAGGCCGCCATGATCGGCTACCGCAACCAGACCACCGAGGGACATATCCTCACGGTCGAGGACCCTATCGAGTACGTGCACCAGCACCAGCGCTCCATCATCACCCAGCGCGAGGTAGGCGTCGACACCAAGTCCTTCGACGCGGCCCTGAAGTCAGCACTCCGTGAGGCGCCCGACGTAATCCTCATCGGAGAAATCAGATCCGAGGAGACCATGAACTACGCGCTCTCCTTCGCCGAGACCGGACACCTCTGCATGGCGACCCTCCACGCGAACAACGCGAACCAGGCCATCGAGCGTATCATGCACCTCGTTCCGGAGAGCCGCCATCAGCAGCTCCTCTTCGATCTGGCGTTCAACCTGAAGGGCGTCATCGCGCAGCAGCTCGTTCCGACCATTGACGGAAACGGCCGCCGCGCCGCCTTCGAGATCCTGCTCGGAACCCCTGTCGTCAAGGATACCCTCCTCAAGGGCAACCTGGGCGAGCTCAAGGACATCATGAAGCAGTCCCGCGAGGCCGGAATGGTCACCTTCGACCAGTCGCTCTTCGAGCTCTACAGCGAGGGCGTCATCTCCTACGACGACGCGCTGAAGTTCGCCGACTCCGCGAACGAAGTCCGCCTCAAGATCAAGCTCGCGAACGGCACGACCGACGACGAGGGCGGCTCGCTCAAGGACGTCTCCTTCTACTAATCCTGATTCGTTTCAGGACAGTGCAGATCCCCTGCCTCCGGGCGGGGGATTTTTCTTTTTAATCATGCCGTTCTGCGCCACCTGCCGGGCGGCAGGCTGCCGGTACGCGCGAAGGCTTCAGCGGGGAGTGCCGCCAGAGAGACCTGTTTCAGAGAGGCTCGCTACATTGGAAAGTGCGTCACTGCGGCATATTCCTTCATTCCATATAATCGGCACTATGCCAGGGCATGGCCGCAGGCCGCTGGGACGCACTGAGCCTGCTGCGATTCCTGGCAGGCCATTACTGAACGGAGACGAGACATGAGACTGCATGAGGCCCTCAGAGAGCTGTCAGAGCAATTCGGGGAAAGCATACTCGGGAACAGAGATCTGCCATTGATGCTGAAGGCATACCGGGCCTTTGACGAATTGCCTGCCATGGAGGATGTGATGAAGTCCATGATGAATGGCAGTCTGGTGAATGAGCTCATGAGTCAAATCCGCCAGGGCGAAGCCAAGAAAGGAAGTCTGTGGGCTGACAGCCTTAAAAAGTCATTGGCCAAAGCCGGCCATTTCAGCCCGGATCTTGCCGGCTATGCCGTTGACAGCGTCTGCTTTGCCCTGGGACTCACGGATTCAGTCAGTGAGCCAAGTCATCACGGCACGGAGGGAGCCGCTCCGGGAGGCGAAGGCGGGAGCGCTGAGTCCGGGCAGGCATCCGGAGAAAACTCAGGAAGCGCGGAATCGGCCGAGGATCTGCAGAAAAAGGCAGAGAACGGCGATGCCGGCGCGCAGGCAAGGCTCGCTGGCCTCTGCTATCACGGCGGGCAGGGCGTCAGGCAGGATTACGCTAAGGCTGCCTCATGGTACAGAAAGGCGGCAGATCAGGGGAATGCCGGGGCGCAGTACATGCTCGGAGAGATGTACTGCTGGGGGCAGGGAGTGGAGCGCAGCCTTCCGCTGGCCGCGAAATGGTACCTTAAGTCCGCGGAGCAGGGCATTGCCGACGCTGAGTGCGCGGCTGCCGGACTGTATTACTACGGACAGGGCGTGGAGCGCAGCCCCGTGAAGGCCGAGCAGTGGTACCTGAAGGCTGAGGCAAAAGGGAAAAGAGCGCTGACGCTTGACGCTGACGGGATGTTCAGGTTCGGCGAGATGCATTTCCTCGGGCAGGATGCCCCTAAGGATTACGGTCTCGCCAGAAAATGGTTCCTTGAGGCTTCCCGGAGCGGGCATGCCGCCGCGTCGTACCGGCTGGGCCTTATGCATGACAGAGGTCTTGGCTTCAGTGAGGACACCAGCGAGGCCATGAAGTGGTACCTCCGTGCGGCCATTCAGGGAAATGATGACGCCAGGTACACGCTTGGTGAGATGTACCATTTCGGGCGCGGCGCCGCGCAGGACTATGAAACTGCTGCCGAGTGGTATGGGAAGGCTGCCGGCCGTCATGCCGCAGCCCAGTGCCGGCTCGCAGATCTTTACTATTCGGGACGCGGCGTCAGGCAGGATTACGGCAGGGCTGCGGAGCTTTACAGGAAGTCAGCAGATCAGGGGAACTCTGATGCGCTGTGCGCCCTTGCTGACATGTTCTCTGCGGGGCTTGGCGTACAGCAGGATTACAGGCAGGCCTCTGAGCTATACAGCAGGGCCGCAGGGCAGGGGAGCGCCGCGGCGGAGCTCGCGCTTGCAGAACTGTACTGTTCGGGGCATGGGGTCCAGCAGAATTTCGGCAAGGCGGCAGAGCTCTGCAGGAAGGCAGCGGATCAGGGAAGTGCCGACGCCGAGTGCAGGCTTGGCGATATGTACTATTTCGGGCGAGGGGTCGGGCTCAGCTACAGGGATGCGGCAGGATGGTATGAGAAAGCAGCGGGGAATGGCAGCGCAGAGGCCAAATACAGGCTCGGCTGCATGCATGACAGCGGAATCGCCGTTAAACAGGACAGCGGCGAGGCCCTGAGGCTTTACCAGGAGGCCGCGGAGGAAGGCTGTGCTGATGCGGAGTACCGGCTGGGATGCCTCTATGACAGCGGGGTTACGGTACGGCAGGACAGCGGCGAGGCCCTGAAATGGTACCGCATGGCCGCGGAGAACGGCAGCGCCGATGCCCAGTACATGCTTGGCACAATGAGGGACAGCGGGATCCTGGTCGGGGATGATGATGAAGGCTCGCTCAAATGGTACCAGAAGGCCGCGGAGCAGGGAAATGCCGAGGCGCAGTACAGGCTCGGGCGCATGTATGAGAAGGGCACTGAAGTCGGGCAGGACAGCGCCGAGGCTCTGAAATGGTACCTGAAGGCTGCCGGGCAGGACAATGCCGATGCCGAGAGCAGGCTTGCCGTGATGTACTTTTCAGGGAAGGGCACCGGGCAGGATTACGGCGAGGCCGCAAGGTGGCTCAGGAAAGCCGCGGAGCATGGGAGGGATCCGGAGCTTGATGCCGGCGGGCTGTATGCGCTGGGCGAGGCATTTTACTCAGGAAAGGGGGCCGGCCAGGATTTCGTGAAGGCTGCCTGGCTGTACCGGAAAGCAGCCGGAAAAGGCAGCGCAGGCGCCTGTCTCAGGCTGGGCTCAATGTACTCAGAGGGACAGGGGGTCAGCAGGGACAGCGGAAAGGCGCTGGAGAACTACCGGAAAGCAGGTGAGCTGGGCGATGCCACTGCCCAGTGCAGGCTCGCCGAGATGTACTGCCTCGGGCGTGACGCCCCGCAGGATACCAGCGAGGCAGTCAGGTGGTGCGGGAAGGCACTGGAGCAGGAAAAGAATCCGGAGCTGGACGCTGATGTCGCATACACCCTTGGCAAAAGCTGCTATTCCGGAAGCGGTACACCGCAGGATTTCGCTCTTGCGGCAAAGCTCTATAGTATTGCCGCAGATCAGGGAAACGCTGACGCCCAGTACAGCCTGGGGCTGATGCATGAAAACGGCGTGTCATTCAGCCAGGATTACGGCAGGGCCGCAGAAATGTACAGGAAGGCCGCAGATAATGGCAGTTCCGCGGCACAGTACAGGCTGGGCTGCCTCTGCTCCGAGGGGAAGGGCGTCGGCAAGGACAGCGGAAAGGCACTGGAGCTCTTCAGGCAGGCCGCGGAGCAGGACAATGCCGATGCGGAGTGCAGGCTTGCAGAAATCTGCTCATCAGGCAGCAAAGACGGGCGGGATTACGCCGCTGCGGCCGGATGGTACAGGAAGGCCGTGGAGCACGGCAGGGATCCGGCGCTTGACTCAGACGCCGCGAACAATCTTGGCAATATGTTCTATTCCGGAGAGGGGGCCGGGCAGGATGCAGCCCTCGCCGCGGCGCTCTATCAGAAGGCCGCGGAAAAAGGCAATGCCAATGCCCAGTACAGGCTTGGCAGCATGTATCTGAGCGGGCATGGTGTCGTGAAGGACAGCGGAAAGGCCCTGGAGCTCTTCAGGCAGGCCGCTGAGAAGGGGAATGCCGGCGCGCAGTGCGGCCTTGGCTTTATGTATGAGAGAGGGATATCAGTCAGTCAGGATGCGGAAAAGGCCTTTGAGATCTACCTTGACGCTGCCGGGCAGGGAAATACCGAGGCGCAGTACAGGATAGGACTCATGTATGAGAATGGGAGCGGTGTCAGCGCTGACGAGACCGAGGCGGCAAAGTGGTATGAGCAGGCTGCAGGGAATGGCAACGCCGACGCGCAGTACAGGCTGGGATATATTTATGAGAACCGCTACCATAATTATCAAAGCGCGGATGGGTGGTACCGGATGGCCGCCGAGAAAGGCAATGCCGGCGCCCAGTCCAGGATGGGAGCAGCCTGCGCCGGACGCGGCGATTATGCCGAGGCCCTCAAGTGGTACCTGAAAGCCGCTGATCAGGGAGATCCGGGCGCAGCGGAGAGCCTTGGCTCAATGTATGAGAAGGGGATCGGAGTCAGCGCTGACTATGGCGAGGCGGTAAAGTGGTACCTGAAGGCCGCAGAGCAGAGCGATGGCGATGCAGTAAGACTGTGCAGCCTGGGACTGCGGGTTTATGCCCTGGCTTCCGGGCACGGCGGCGACAATGCCGGGGAATGGTACGGAAAAGCTGCGGAAATGCTCGGAAAACCAGCGGAAAATGGAAATCCCCTTGCCCAGTGCAGGCTGGGCTTCATGTACTCAATGGGGCAGGGAGCCGGACGTGATCCGAAGAAGGCGGCAGAGCTCTACCGGAAAGCCGCAGATCAGGGCAATGCCGAAGCGCAGTGCAGGCTCGGAGCAATGTATGAAAAGGGCAGGGCTGTACCTCAGGATGCAGACATGGCGCTGGAGCTTTACCGGGAAGCTGCGGAGCATGGCAATGCCGACGCAATGTGCAGGCTCGGAGCAATGTATGATAAGGGGGATGCGGTACAGAAGGACATAAACACAGCAAAGGAATGGTACCGCAAGGCTGCTGAGTCTTACGGAGCAGCCGCGGGATTCAATATAAATTCAAGACGGTGGGCGGATCAGTCAAATAAAGATAAAGGAGATGCAGATGCCCAGTGCAGGCTGGGCGGCCTGTATTATGACGGGCAGGGTGTTGACAGGGATTTCAATGCCGCAGTGGAGCTGTGCAGAACAGCCGCTGAACAGGGCAATGTTTTTGCCAAATACAAGCTTGGCGTGATTTACTGGTGGGGGATGAAGAGCATCCGCACGCCTGACGGAAGAATTATAGAAAGAGGCGTGCGCTGGGATCACGCTGAGGGCTTGAAATGGTTCAGGGAAGCCGCTGAGGAAGGAGACCAAGCCGCCCAGAAGAGGCTCGGCGACATTTACTCCGGCAGCTACGATGATGTAGCCCGGAATTATGCTGAGGCGGCCAGCTGGTACCAGAAAGCCGCTGCCCAGGGGAATATCGGTGCCCAGAAGAGCCTTGACGCACTGCAGAAGTCAGGAAAGATATCTGGTCAGCGCAGGAAGCAGTGAGGCTGACCTCCGCTCCGGGCTGTGAGTTCCCGCGGGCGTTGGAAATCGCTGCCTTCAGGTGCGGCACGGCTCTCTCCCGGAAGCCCGGGACTCTTTTTTTTCGTGACAGGCAATCCTTATCATGCCTCACAGCAGACCCAGCATTTTCGGGTTATCCTATAATGTCATAGATCACTGATAAGGCAGAATCGGCAGGAGAGGGTGCATGAAGCTTCATGAAGCGCTACAGAGAATAGTCCGGCAGTTCAGCGCCATTGTGCTGCAGGATGACCGCCTCATGGTCCTGCTCTCCGCCTTTCATGCCTTTGACAGCTGCCCCGGAATGAGGCAGGTCATGGAGACCATTTCATCCTTCGGGTACGGCAGGGAGCTCTACAGCAGGAGGCTCGATGGCGGCGGCAATGCCCTCAGCCTTTATGCCGATGAGGTGAAGAAAGCTCTTGCCGGTGAGAGAAATTTCCCGAAGGATCTCGCTGACTACGCCGTTGACTCCGTCCTCTTCGCCCTTGGGCGGGCAGACTCCGTGGCTGAGCCATCTTTTTCTGCATCCGCCAGTGAGGAAACCGGCAGCACTGCCGCGGGCGTGCCATACCAGGGCTCATCTCCGGCTGATGTCAGCGGGCAGCCAGACTTCACTTCCGCTCAATACCAGAATTCCGCAGGAAGCGGCAGGGAGCCTGCCTCCCCCGTCCAATCACCGCGTGAAGGCAGCAGTTATTCTGCCGGCACTTCTGCAGGCCAGGCTCCCCTCGGGGGTAACCAGGCTGCCGCTCCTTCCTCTGCCGGAGGGGCAAAGGGCCGCACCGCTGGAGAGGGAAGCGCAGACCGTCAGGGCGCCCAGGCTGCCAGCGGCAGAAAACAGCGGATCTGGCACCGTCCGAAGCAGGGACGAATCAAGCGGGCAGCGAGCCAGGCCGAATCACTGGCTGCCCTTGCCAACTGCAGGGTTGCTGAGAAGTATTATTACGGAATAGGAACAGAGAGGGATTTTGCGGAGGCCTTCAGAAGGTACAGCAAGGCCGCGGAGAAGGGGAACGCGGCAGCGCAGTGCATGCTGGGCTACATGTATGAGTCCGGGCACGGGACAGAGCAGGATTATGCGAGCGCTGCCGAATGGTTCTGGCAGGCCGCTGAGCAGGGATACCGCGAGGCGCAGTTCAGCATCGCCTACCTCTTTGACCGCGGGCTTGGCACAGAGCGGAACTTCAGGGAGGCTTTATTCTGGTACCGGAAGGCAGCTGATCGTGGTAACTCTGATGCAGAGTACAGCCTTGGCTTCATGTACCTATACGGTCAGGGAGTCAGGCTGGACTATATCGCGGCCATGAGCTGGTTCAGGAAGGCCGATGAGAGCGGGAATGAGGCGGCGCAGTATGCCATAGGCTGGATGTACCAGTGCGGGCTTGGCGTGCAGCGCGATTTCCAGGAGGCTGTCAGCTGGTACAAAAAGGCTGCCAAGAATGGGAATGCCGACGCGCAGTTCAGCCTGGGTAGAATGTACGAGGCGGGGCAGGGCGTGCGGAAAAATTCCGCGTCGGCAGTCAGATGGTACCGGGAGGCCGCAGATCAGGGACATGCCGAGGCCGCCTTCGAACTTGGCTATATGTACGACAACGGGCGTATCGTCGGGCAGGACAGCGCAGAGGCTCTGAGGTGGTACCTGAAGGCGGCAGAGAAGGGCAGCGCAGACGCGGAGCTCAATGCCGGCTGGATGTACGCGCACGGGCAGGGTACGGCGC
Source organism: uncultured Pseudomonadota bacterium (assembly GCA_900317945.1). Lineage (GTDB taxonomy): Bacteria > Pseudomonadota > Gammaproteobacteria > Enterobacterales > Succinivibrionaceae > UBA2810. Next base: position 17,337 of record ONIT01000016.1, on the reverse strand, counting down.
AGGATTATGCGGAGGCCCTTAAATGGTACCAGAGGGCTGCAGCGCAGGGAAATGATGCCGCCTGGTGCCTTATTGCCGGCATGTACCATGACGGCGATGGCGTTGAAAAGGATGACGCAGAGGCCCTTAAAGGGTTCGTGAAGGCCGCTGAGCTGGGAAATACCGACGCAGAGTGCAGGCTTGGCGGCATGTACCTGAGCGGTGATGGAGTCCCTCAGGATAACGCGGAGGCGCTGAGGTGGTACCGGATGGCCGCGGAGCAGGGAAGCAGCGCCGCCCAGGAGAAAATCGGGGACATGTACCTGAGCGGCGATGGAGCAGCGCAGGATTATGCGGAGGCGCTGAAGTGGTACCGGATGGCCGCGGAGCATGGCAGCGCCGGTGCACAGTACAGAATTGGCCGGATGCTCGCGGACGGGCATGGAGCAAAGCAGGATTACGCGGAGGCGCTGCAATGGTATCAGAAGGCCGCTGCTCAGGGCAATCCTCAGGCGGAGTTCAGCATCGGGCTGATGTACGATGCCGGACAGGGCGTTCCGCAGAATTTTGGGGAGGCGCTGAACTGGTATCAGAAGGCCGCCGCACATGGCAGCGCTGAGGCGGAGTACAGTCTCGGGCTGCTTTGCGAAAACGGTGGCATCACCCAGGATTACACCGAGGCCGTGAGCTGGTACCGGAAGGCTGCCGCGCATGGCAGTGAAGCGGCTGAGGCAAGGCTCAGGGATCCTGTTCTTGATCTTTTCGGCAGGGCATCTGAGGATGGCGACGCCGAGTCGCAGTACCGGCTCGGCAGCATGTACCTGAGCGGCGATGGCGTTCCACAGAATTACCAGGAGGCGCTGAAATGGCTCCGGAAGGCGGCGGATCAGGGGAGTATTGCGGCAGAGTGCACGCTCGGTCATATGTATGCCGCTGGAGAGGGCGCCGCACAGGATTACGGTGAGTCTGCAGCATGGTACAGCAAGGCGGCATCGCAGGGCAGCAGCGAGGCAGAGTACTGTCTCGGTCAGATGTACGAGGCCGGACAGGGCGTCAGGAAGGATTTGGCGGAGGCCGTGAAATGGTACCGCAAGGCCGCAGGGCAAGGCAGCGCTGAGGCAGAGACAAGGCTCAGCGAGCCGCTCCTGGAGCTCACCGGCCGGGCGGCGCTGGACGGCGACGCTGAGGCGCAGCTCAGGCTTGGCAGCATGTACCGGAAGGGCGAGGGCGTTCCGCAGAATTACCAGGAGGCGCTGAAATGGTTCCGGAAGGCGGCGGATCAGGGGAGTATTGCGGCAGAGTGCACGCTCGGTCATATGTATGCTGCTGGAGAGGGCGCCGCACAGGATTACGGTGAGTCTGCAGCATGGTACAGCAAGGCGGCATCGCAGGGCAGCAGCGAGGCAGGGTACTGTCTCGGGCAGATGTGCGAGGCCGGGCAGGGCGTCACGCAGGATCTCTCTGAGGCCGTCAGATGGTACCGGCAGGCCGCCGCGCATGGGAGTGAGGCGGCTGAGGCAAGGCTCAGGGAGCCGCTCATCGAACTCACCGGCCGGGCGGCGCTGGACGGCGACGCTGAGGCGCAGTACCGGCTTGGCAGCATGTACCGGAAGGGCGAGGGCGTTCCGCAGGATTACGGAATTGCCCTGAAATGGCTCCGGAAGGCGGCGGATCAGGGGAGCATTGCGGCAGAGTGCACGCTCGGTCAAATGTATGCCGCTGGAGAGGGCGCCGCACAGGATTACGGTGAGTCTGCAGCATGGTACAGCAAGGCGGCATCGCAGGGAAGCAGCGAGGCGCAGTACTGTCTCGGGCAGATGTACGAGGCGGGACAGGGCGTCAGGAAGGATCTGGCGGAGGCCGTGAAATGGTACCGGGAGGCCGCAGAGCAAGGCAGCGCTGAGGCACAGGCAAGGCTTAAGGAGCCGCTCCTCGAGCTCACCGGCCGGGCCGGGCTTGACGGCGACGCTGAGGCGCAGCTCAGGCTTGGCAGCATGTACCGGAAAGGTGAGGGCGTTTCAAAGGACTTTGCAGAGGCCATCAAGTGGTTCCTGAAGTCCGCGCTGCAGGGCAGCGCAGAGGCGCAGTGTACGCTCGGACAACTGTACGCGTCAGGAGAGGGCGCTGTACAGGATTATGCCGGGGCTGCAAGATGGTACCGCAAGGCGGCGGATCAGGGCAGCGCCGAGGCGCAGTACATGCTGGGCAGGTTCTGCGAGGATGGGCTTGGTGGCGCGAAGGATCTGTCCGGAGCTGTGAAATGGTACCGCATGGCAGCCGCCCAGGGTGTCGAGGATGCCAGGGCAAGGCTCTGCACTCCCCTGCTTGAGCTCTTCGGCAGGGCAAGCGAGGACAGAGACGCAGAGGCTCAGTACAGGCTTGGCAGCATGTACGCCGACAGACAGGGCAGCATGCATGACGATGCTGAGGCTCTCGCATGGTACCGTAAGTCCGCGGATCAGGGTAATGCGGCGGCGCAGTGCGCCCTTGGCCGCATGTACGCGTCCGGCGAGGGCGTCAGGCAGGACTATGAGAAGGCTGCCGGATGGTACCAGGAGGCCGCCAGCCATGGAAGCGCGGAGGCTGAGTACTGCCTCGGTCTGATGTACGAGGAGGGGCATGGCTTCGTCAGGGAATATCCGAGGGCGCTTGAGTATTACGGGAATGCCGCGGCGCAGGGGCATGAGGAGGCTCGGAGCAGGCTGAATGATCTTGCCCTGAAGATGATCCGCGGGACCGTGAAGGCTGACGGCAATGATCTCTACTTCCTTGGCCGGATGTACGAGGATGGAAAGGGTGTCGGGCAGGATCAGGGCAGCGCACTGGAATGCTACAGGGTTGCAGCGGCTCAGGGGCATGAGGAGTCGCGCCGCCGGCTGAATGAATTCGTGCAGGAGGTGTTCCACAAGGCAGGCGAAGGAGACGCTGAGGAGCAGTACCGGCTGGGCTCCATGTACGAGAAGGGCAGCGGGATCGTGCAGGACTGGAGAGGCGCCGAGAAATGGTACCGGAAGGCCGCTGACCGCGGGCATGCCGGAGCGCAGTACCGGCTTGGCTGCATGTACCGGGATGGCGAGGGAGTGCAGCAGAACCTGGCTGAGGCAGTGAGGCTGTTCCGCATGGCTGCGGCGCAGGGGCATGAGAAGGCCCTTGGTCTTCTCTCTTCAGGTCCTCTGGAGGTTTTCTGCAGGGCCTCGGATAAACACGACTCTCATGCCATGTATGAGCTCGGACAGATGTACGAGGATGGAAACGGCATGGCACGGGATTACAACAGCGCCATGAAATGGTACCGGAAGGCGGCAGATCAGGGCATTGCACCTGCCAAGTACCGCATCGGAAGGCTTTATGAGGACGGAAACGGCGTCCAGCAGGATTATGATGAGGCAGTGAAATGGTACCGGGAGGCAGCGGCGCATGGAGTCAATGCCGCAGCTGACAGGCTTAAGGGCCTCACCGGCTGGAGGGGACTCGGGAAAAGGGGGCTGAAGTCACTCCTGTCCTGACGCTCTGCCATGGCAGTATCAGCGGCAGGGGATTTCCAGGCGGTCTGCCGCTGATCCGGACGGATCGCCCGGAAAAATGACTGCCCACTCAAAATTTGCAGACGGCGGCATTTACTGCCGTCTTGATTTTGCTAAGATTCGGCAAACGGGCTGCCGTGAAATTAAATGACTGATAGACAGCACATTGAGGAGATATTTCCAGGATATGGCGGAAAATGACGCAAACGGCACGCCTGACGTTACGAAAAACAGCAACATGAGCTTCGGGCGCGGGGAGGTATGCCTCAGGATGATGACTCCGCCGGTCCTGAGCAACCCGACAGACCAGAAGCAGATAGGCCTCCGGAAAATGCTCGACAGGAGCATTGAGCGTCTTTGGAAGCTGCGGCCCCTGCATGCCCTCTGTGAGAAGGAGAAGGTGCTTGATTACGTGCTTCAGCAGGTCTTTTTCCAGCCTGAGGGGCTTCCCCATACAGTCTATCTTGTTGATCTGACCATTGAGAGCAAGGACAGCGGGGAAAGGAGGAAAGTCGGCATCAGGCCGCAGGTCCTGCCGAACAGCTTCATATACCGGGTGCTCGGCCCCGGGAGGACGCTGCGCTTTGACGGCGTGCCGCGCGGCAGGGAATTCCAGATAGGCAGCATCAGGATTGTGCAGGACGGCGGGCAGCTCCCCTACGAGGCGTCAGCCGAAATCATCCCGTACAGGGATAAAAGCAAGGTCCAAGGGAATTTCTTAGACGGCATACTGGACAAGACCGTCTCTCTTGTCAGGCATACCGAGCAGAAGCTCAGGACCTGGGAGGAATACCTCGACTGGAAGCAGGAGCTTTCCGGGAAGGGGCTGGTCGGCTGCCGCTATTTTGCCGCTGAGCCGGGTCAGGCTCAGCAGGACAGGAAGCGCCCCGGGCTGATCTTCGGGCTCATCTTCGAGCTGGAGGAGGACTTCGAGCTCATCAGGCGCGAGCTTCGCAGCGGCATGGAGGTCTACGGCAGGGACTATTCGAAGGACAAATGGCGGTTTGTCTATGAGTATGATCCGAAGGCCAGGTTCCAGAGCTGGAGGCTGGGCTCCTTCCGCGGCGTGGAGTCAGCAGGATTTTCCGACAGGAAAGAACTCGAGAAGCGCTATAAGGTGCTTAAGGACTGCCCGTTTGAGAAGCCCTACATCGTGTGGGCCCGCTATGACATCTCAGAGGAGGACTCCGAGTCTCTGGATCACTCCCGCATGAGCCCGTCTGAGTTCATGAAAAGCGTGCTCCTGAAGCGCCTTCCGGCAGATGGCTTCCTGGCGCTATCATTCGTGCAGGATTTCGCGCTTATAAAGCGCTTCCGCATTGCGATCAGAAATCTCAGGGACGGCGACTGCGACTCGCCAAACCTGCCGCTCTGGCTGTTTGACGCGACGCAGGCCCGCCTGCCGCGCCCGGAGGATTTCCCTGAAATCACTAACTGGCTTGATCCGTGGATCTCCCAAAACAAGGACCAGTGCGACGCTGTGCGCAAAATGCTCGCCGCGCCTGATCTCTGCCTGGTGCAGGGGCCTCCAGGCACCGGAAAGACCACGGTCATCGCAGAGGCAATCTACCAGTTTGTCAGGCAGGGCAAGCGTGTGCTCCTCGCCTCGCAGTCCAATGACGCAGTGGACAACGCGCTTGAGCGCCTGCAGAAGGATCCGGTCATCCGCGCGGTTCGCATGTCAAACAGCGAGCGCCTGCGCAGGGAGGGCGGCTCCGGCTATCTGAAGGACACGGTCCTCACCGAGTTTTACCAGTCGCTTGCGGTCAAGACGGAGAAGAGCTGGCTGGAGCCCTGGCAGGAGCGTGACGAGGCCATCAGGAACAGCCGGAAGGACTACCGCGACGCCATGAACTATGAGGAGGATCTCCGGGCCCTTGCAGAAAGCGCCGAGAGGGCCGGGAAGGACCTTCACGACAATGAGCTCGAGATCCAGGATCTGCGTGCGCAGATAAAGGAGGCCGAGGAGGGCAACCAGGCCCTGCGGGCTGCCGGGCAGCAGTTTGACTTCCTCGCGCGCGATATTGAGAAGGGGCAGGATGATGACTTCCTCATCCTGTCAAAGGGCCTCCTGCAGTCAATGGTCCCGCTGGCGCAGAAGCTCTCTGTCTTGCTGCACGCCGGGGGGCTTTTCCCGGATCTCCCGGACTTTGGCTCTGATGACATTGAGCAGGCGATATGCGGGAAGCTCTCGCTCCTGCTCCGCTGCTGCCACCAGCTCCCGGCTCTTATCGAGAAAACCCGGCAGGCTTCGGGGAGCGGTACGGTAGACTCCATTGAGCTCAAGAAAATCCAGCTGCAGCTCGAGGAGAACGACCGTGAGATGGATGAGCTGCCTGATGATGACGACGAGGGCTTCCGGCGCCTCAGGAAGCAGGCCAAGGAGCTCAAGAGGCGCAGGGACGAGCTGCAGCGCCAGTCCGGAAACATTTCAGACAGCCTCAGCGAGGCTGAGCGGTCGATGCTTTCCCCCGTGCTCCTGCAGGCCCTTGCTGATGATGGCGGCAGGGAAAGGCTGCAGGCGGTCCTCCAAAAAGGAAAGGAGGAGTCTGACAGCATATGGCCGCAGATCGCGGCGGCGGGCAGGGAATGGCTCTCGTCCCAGAGCGCGGCTGATCTCTCGGAGCTCAGCGGGCGGGTCATGACAGCCGAGAACCACCGGAAGACGCTTCTCGAGAACATGGAGTCGCTCAGGAGGCAGCAGCAGGAGAAGCAGAATACCCTTGCGGTCCTCCGCGAGCGTTACGGGTCAGAGGACAGCAGCCAGGCCTCTGTGGCGCAGAGCATCAGGGCTCTGCTTGATCAGCAGGAAAAGGAGCAGAGCGAAGACGCTTTCCGTGCGGCATGGGAGCCTGTCCTTAAGGAGTACCGCGAAAGGCTGACTTACACGAGTGCCGGCGCCGATGACAGCGAGATGTACCAGCGGACGTACCTTGACGCGTGCAATGTTGTCGGCACGTCCTGCACTGCCAATATGCGCGAGTTCGAGGAGCACGGCTTCGAGGACTTCGACGTGGCGATCATCGATGAGGTGAGCAAGGCGACTCCGCCGGAGCTCCTGCTCCCGCTGATGAGGGCGCACAAGGCGGTCCTGGTGGGAGATCACCGCCAGCTTCCGCCGATGTTCGGCGAGAACGAGAACTCCTATGAGGCCCTGATGAACCGGACGGGCAGCGGGGAGGATGATGAGGATGACGGCACAGAGGTCGGTGCAGAGGAGAGGAATTCCGCGCAGGCATCGCTTCTGACGCCAGAGAACTTCCAGAAATACAAGGACATGGTTACCGCCTCGCTCTTCAGGGAGTTCTTTGAGACGGCCGATGACTCCATAAAGCAGCGACTCGGCGTGCAGTTCCGCATGCACCGCGAGATCATGCAGGTAATCAACCGCTTCTATGAGAACCGGCTCAGGGCCGGGCTGACGGAGGAGCAGGAGAGGACCATGCGCGATCATGGTCTGACGCTCCTTGATCAGCATCACCGTCCGTTCATCACTCCGGAGCACCACGCGTACTGGCTTGACTCGGGCCGCCTGCCGGACGGCACTCCTGTTTACGAGGGACGCCGCGGTTCGAGCACCTCGGCCATCAACCCCCTTGAGCAGCAGATGATCCTGAGGCTCGTGCAGCTTATCGGCAGGGAGTGCGCGGAGAAGAAGCAGAGGAAAACCATAGGCATCATCAGCTTCTACCAGGCGCAGATCGGCGATCTGAGGAAGAGGATCGATCAGATGGCTGAGAAAAAGGAGCTTGATCTCTCCTACCTTGAGCTTCAGAGGTCTGACATCAACACTGTCGACCGCTTCCAGGGCAAGGAGAAGAACATCATTATCGTCAGCATGGTGCGCAGCAAGAAAAGCCACCGCCTCGGGCAGCATACGCTGGCGTTCGAGCGCATCAACGTGGCATTCTCCCGCGCGCAGCAGCTCCTCCTGATAGTCGGATCGCAGGATCTCTTCGCGGATCAGAAGGTTACCATGCCGGCCATGGACAAGAAGGGCACGCTCACGACCAATGTCTACGGGAATATCCTGCAGTACCTGCGCGGCATCGGCACGGCGCTGGACTCAGGATGCGTGCTCACAGCTGATGACTGCGAAGAGGTTCGCAGGCAGGCTGAGAGCCTTGCTGCCGAGAGGAAATCCGGGGAGGGCAGTCGCAGATGAAGCTGATGGATGTCGGGATTGCCGTCCCGTTTGTCGAGTACCACATCAGTGTGGGCTGCCGGATCCGCCGCAGGGCAATGATCATGGAATGGGTCATCATACAGATGATAGCGGCAGCCCTGCAGCATAAGGAATACGGGGAGCTGCCAGCCTCGGCGATCCTGAGGACAGTGTTCGGCATCTCTGATGCTGACAGGCTGGTCCGTCCGGTAATGATAAGCATGATGTCCACAGGGCTGATCTCAGCGGCAGGCCTCACCGACGACTCATCACTTGATGAAATCCGCCTTAGTGACTGCGGTCTGACTGACGAGGGCAGGCTGATGCTCCGTGACGGCACCCTTCCTGCGGAGTCAAGCAGCAGGAATCTGCAGCTTACCTATGACGTGCTGGGACAGAAGTTCGTCCCGGGCAGGGGGCTCGTGAAGGATCCTGCCGGCGTGCAGGCAATGTCCGCTGATGAGGCGCGGAACATCCCCTTCCCGATGACTGCGGTGCAGGCGTACCTAGCTGACGCGCAGAAAAAGAAAATTTTCGCGTGGCTCCAGGCAGGGACGGAGATCAGCAGCATTGTCCCGCTCATGGACGAGAACGGGACGAGGACAGTATGGAGAAATATCCGAAGCCCTCTTGAGGTCGGGCCGGGCGGTTCATGCAGCATAAAAGGCTTTGAGAGCCCTGAGCTGCTGCAGCGCATTGCCGGAACTCTTCCTCCCATGCCGGAGGGCGCCGCGTCATGGCCCGTGGTCCCGTCAGATGACCCTGACGGTACTGCTGCGGCCTGGGCCTGGCCCGGCTCGCTTGCGGATCTTCTGAGGGAGAGGAGCGGGCTCTTCATCGCGCGGGAGAAAGACGCCGCGCTTGTTCCGACGGTCAAGGGGGCAAAAGCTCCCCGCATTGTCCTGCTTTCTGACAGCGGCTCCTTTGAAATGAAGGCGCAGCAGCGCCAGCTGACTGTCCGCGTCAAAGGAAGCCTGCTCCCTTCGCAGGTTGCCGTGGCCGGCGACGGGTTCACTGTCCGCCTCGGGCGCTTTCAGCTTGATTTCGGCGGGACGCGCCGCGAGGCGGCGCTTGCCTATGTGCCACGGCAGGAGTCCTTTGACGCGGGAGAGATCGTGCGCGGGGTTGTGGAAAACTATGCCTCAACAAGGCCGGATATTGTGATCCTCCTGTATCTCACCCACCAGGACGAGGCATTCAGGAAGAAGCTGCAGATGATGGCCGGCACGACAGCGGATCTCGGCTGGCGCGCCAGGCTCCTCACCGGCCTGCGGAGCCTTGGCGAGGGGCTTCTGGGGGACGGCAGCTCAGTGGTGCCGGATGAGCTGATGGCCGAGCTCCTGGCAGGAAGCGTTACCGTCAGGAAATACGCAGCTTCACCGGAATCTGCCGGAAGGTTCCTCTATGAGCTCAGGAAGATTTTCCGGGAAATCAGGGGAGATCACAGGCCGCTTTTCGAGAAGGCCGCACAGAACGTGGCCATGGCCCTCAGCGTTCCGTCAAGCATCGCTGACGCCTGGCACATCATTGATCAGCTTGCCGCGGTTGACGTTGTATTCCAGACAGCCATCGAAAAGGATGAGGAGTGCCTCAGGCATCTTTATCCTGAGGCTGTTATACGGGATTTCATCGAGAGGCTCTCACCGGAATTTGCCCGTGAGGCCTCCGGGCGCCGGGTTCAGATGCCGCCGGAGCGCGCTGTGGCGAGGCTTGATCAGATTGTGGGGAAGATCCTTTCCCTGCTGGGAGGGCTCACGGAGGAGGGATGCAGCGCTGCGCTTATCCGTAAAGCCATCGCTCTTGACGCCACGGACAGGCTGATGGCCATTCACGAGCTGCTGCAGCAGTGGAGCGAGGCCTGTGACGGATTTTCAAAGAGCGTCATGGACTTCACGGACGCCTGCGCGCTGAGCCCATTCCTGCGGCAGAAGGCCGAGTTCATTGGGAAAGTCAGTGACAGCCTTTCCGAGTTCAGCGATCCGAAGGAGCTCCGCTACAGGAACATCGCGGTGCCTGACACCAATGCCCTGCTCAGCCATCCAGAGATCATAGATGCACTCAGGAAAGACGGAAGCTATCTGCTGCTTGTGCCTGCCGTTGTCCTCAGGGAGCTTGACGGCCTCAAGAACTCTGAGAAAAAGGACGTGGCTGACAATTCACGCGAGGTGTCGCGCAGCCTCTCGGTTCTTGTGGAGAAGGGCGCTGACTGGGTTCAGGCCGGCGTAGAGAGCAATCTCGATCTTGTCCCGGAGGAGGTCAGGACCGGCAGCATGCAGAATGACATGCGCATACTGTCAGTAGCGCTCCGCTACAACGCAAGCCCGGTCTGCCTGATAACGGATGACAACAACCTCAGGCTGATGAGCAGCGGCTGCAGGGGCATCAGGACCTTAGGCTCGGAAGGGTTCCTGAAGATGCTTGGGCAGGAAGGACAGGAGCCGTCGGCCGGGAAGGGAAAGCAGGGCGGCAGGAAGAGAAAATGACAGTCATTTGCATGTTCCGGAGGGGAATTTTATGAGCTATCAGGAGTCAGCGGCTTACAGGCTTCAGAAGCAGGAGCAGGAGCGGATTCAGCGCGAGCAGGCCAGACAGTCGGCGGAAGCTTCATACAAGAGCCTTCGGGCGCAGTATGAGGAGATGGTACGCAAGGGCTACTCAGGATATGTCCCGGACGAGATGGCGAGGCTCTGGAGCGCTCTTGAGGGCATCAATAAGCAGATTGGGAAAGACCCTTACGGGGCGCGCGATGCCTGCTACAGTCTGGGAAATGAGATCCCGGCTGTCGGGCGCCTTGCGGAGGCCGCAATAAGGGAGTTCCAGGCAGAGGAAGCCAGGAGGCGGGAGTACCTGGAGCATGCCCGCAAATCGGCTGAGTCGTTTTACCGGCGCTATGAGGCGCAGTATGAGGAGATGGCCCGCAAGGGCTATGCCGGATACATCCCTGACAAAATGGAGCAGCTCAGGAACGATCTGCAGACGGTACGCGAGCAGCTCGTGAAGGATCCTGCTGCGGCACGCGACACCTGCTACGGCATCGGAAAGTACATTTCCTCGTTCGCCCGCCTTGAGAAGAACGCGGAAAAGGAGGCCGAGCGCGCCGAGGCCGTGCGCCGCGAGGAGGAGCGCATCGAGCGGCAGAGGCAGCAGGAGGAGGCCAGGGATGCCTATTACGCGGCTGTCGCCAGCATAAAAAGCCCTGTCGCGGCAGGCTTCGCCCAGGGGGAGCTCGCGGAAATCCAGAAGAAGCTTTCCGGGATGACAGCAGAGGACGTGAGGCGCGCAGTGGAGAACGCTGCCCTGGCCGGTGAAAGGAAGGCAGAGCAGTGGAAACAGGAGACAATGAGGAAGCAGTCCGCCGCTGCCGCGAGGGAAGCGCTAAAGTCCGTCAGGGAGCAGATTGCGTCGAAGAGCATCGAGGACCGTGCCGCAGGGGCTGCGCTCATGGCGCAGATTGACGCTCTCGAGCGGGATGTGGCAGAGGGAAGGCGCTCCGCTGAGGATGCGCTGAAAGACGCGGAGGAGGCTGCGAGAAAGAGCGACGAACTCCTGGTCTCCGAGGCGGAGCGCAGGCAGGTAGTCGTGGCCATCGCAAAGGAGCTCCGCGCGCAGGGCTTCTCGGTCGCGCGGCCGACGCTCGAGCAGGGCGGCTTCGTGAAGATCCTCGCGCAGAGGCAGAGCGGCGAGCGCGCGGAGTGTCACATCGACGCGCACGGGAAAATGCAGTACCGCTTTGACCGCTATCCGGCGATGGCCTGCATGAAGGACATAAAGAGATTCCATGCGGATCTCTCAAAGGCGTACGGCATAAGCTTTTCAGATGAGCGCGTGCTCTGGGAGAACCCGGACAGGCTCAGCGCTGACGGCTTTTCCTATTCAGCGCCTGATCAGCAGGGAGGAAACGCGTAATGGCAGCAAAGGAATACGATCTCTGGCAGGAGCAGTTCAGCCGGGAATGCGGCATCAGGTCGGCGATAATCCTCTACGGCAACACCGGCGATCTGACGTTCGATCCGTCAACTTACATGTACACCGGGCTTGTTGATGTTCTGGTCCCAATCCTGAAGAAGCGCGGCTTTGAGCGCGTGCAGCTCTGGGACCGCGTGAATGGGAGCAGGGCAGCCTCTGGGCAGGCGGCGCCCGCGGAGAAGGCTCCGGCAGGAGACGCGCAACAGGGAGGATCGCAGCCCTATGACATGGGCGATCTTGGATCAGGCTTCGAGGACTCGAACCTGCCGCCGCAGCGCACGCCGAACGATATACAGCGGGAATTCACCGAGATCTACCATATGCTGCAGCAGCATGATCACCCGACCGCGGTGATTTTCGACGGCAGCGACTACATCTTCGGCAACGCGAACGCTTTCTCGCCGCAGGAGCTGCAGTACCTTGCGACCTGGGGCAGGGCACTGCAGGAGGCTGATAACGGCAGCCTTGAGCGCGGAAATGACCTGCCGGGGCAGCAGGGAAGGCCTGGCAACATCCTAATACTCATCACGCACAGGCAGGCGGCGGTCCCGCCGGTCTTCTACCTGGAGAACCCTCTGGTGGCCAGCGTACATGTGCCGCTCCCGGGGCGCAACGAGCGCGAGCGCTACGTGAACACCTACCGCAGCAGCCTCAGGCTTGATCCTACGCAGAACCTCGGCACTCAGAAGATACTCGACAACTTCCTTGACGCGCTGGACGGCTTTTCCCTGAGGGACATACAGCAGCTCTTCAAGCTCTCGCGCCAGCAGGAGCCGCTGAAGTTCGAGAAGCTTATCAACCTCTACAAGTACGGTGAGAAGATCAGCCCGTGGGAGGAGCTGAGCCACGAGAAGCTCGAGAAGATCGAGGAGACGCTCAGGCAGCGCGTGAAGGGGCAGGACGAGGCAATCGAGAAGGTCCGCAATGTCGTCATCCGGGCAAAGACCGGATTCTCCGGGCTGCAGCACTCCCGCACGCAGAAGAAGCCCAAGGGCACGCTGTTCTTCGTCGGCCCTACCGGCGTCGGAAAGACGGAGCTCGCGAAGGCGCTTGCCGAGTTCATCTTCGGCGATGAGGACGCCTGCATCCGCTTCGACATGAGCGAGTACAACCATGAGCACAGCGATCAGCGCCTGGTCGGCGCGCCTCCCGGATACGTCGGCTTCGAGGCGGGCGGGCAGCTCACGAACGCGGTGAAGAAGCGCCCGTTCTGCGTGCTGCTCTTCGATGAGATTGAGAAGGCGCACGGGAGAATCCTCGACAAGTTCCTGCAGATCCTGGAGGACGGGCGCCTCACTGACGGCAAGGGCGAGACGGTCCATTTCTCCGAGACCATCATCATATTCACCTCGAACCTCGGCGCGGATCAGGACTTCACCAATGAGACGCCGGATGAGGTGAGGAAGTCCTTCATAAAGGCGGTGCATGATCATTTCTGCAACGAGCTGAAGCGCCCTGAACTCTGGAACCGTATCGGCGAGAGCAACATCGTGGCGTTCAACTACATTGACAATCCGGAGATCTTCACCAAGATCGCGCTCCTCAAGTTCCAGGGCATTGCCGACTATGTCCGCGAGCGCTACAAGGCGACGCTGGAGTTCGATGACGAGAAGAAGGCAATGCTCGCCATCGCTGAGAGGGCAGACAAGAAAAACGGCGGCCGCGGCATGCTCAACATCATGGAAAACATGCTGATAAACCCGCTCTCGGAGTTTATCTTCGAGCATGAGGATCAGCTTGAGAACAGGAGGATCCTCATCGAGACCTTTGTCAAAGGCAGGAATGTCGATTTCGACTTTGACTTTGCCTGAGGATGAGCAGCTTGGAGACCGGGCATTATCTCAACCTTGCCGGAATGTCCCCTGAGACAGAGGCGGAGGGGCCGGGGCGGCGCATAGCGCTCTGGGTGCAGGGCTGCCTGCGCCGCTGCCCTGGCTGCTGCAATCCTGACATGCAGCCGATCCGTGAGGCGTGCATGGTTGAGACAGGTGATCTCATCCGTGTGCTTGAACGGATCAGGGAGAGCCACGATGTCGAGGGCGTCACGTTCATCGGCGGAGAGCCGCTCCTGCAGGCGGAGGGGCTTGCCGATGTCGCCGAGTGGGCGCATAGGGCTCATCTCACGGTCCTGGTCTTCACCGGCTACCTCTACCCCAATGTGCTGAGCCGCCATCTCCCGGGGGTGGAGCGGCTGCTTGCCGCGACGGATCTCCTGGTTGACGGCCCGTTTGAGCAGGAGCGCTACGATGAGAGGCGCGCCTGGATTGGCTCTGCGAACCAGAGGCTTTACCGGCTCACCGACGCCTACCCGGAGGGCATCGAGTACAGCGCGCCGCGCAGGCTCGAGGTGCGCGTTTCCGCGGATGACATCATTGTGAACGGCTGGCCGTACCTCTTTCAGGATCATAAGGACCCGCAGGCAGATGCTCTCTGACTGTGCCGGGCTGCTGTTTCCTGATGAGAGCTGGCAGCGAGCGGCAAGTCTGTTCATCAAATCTGATGAATTCACAGTGTTCTCTCTTCTGTCCAGCGCTTTTCATCAGAAATTCACAGTTCCTTCAAAATCGGGTAAATTCTGAGTCATTCTAAAACGTGATCTGCTTAACGTTTCAGCCAGGGCGTACGCACGAAACACAGACAGGACAAGACGTTGAAAACCTTTATGCAGGCATTTTTGGAAGCGTGAAATCCAGGCGCTGCCGGCTGATTTCATAAAGGGCAAAGTCCTTGGGGAATGGAAGGAAGACTGTGAGTGCATAATGAAGGCGACAACGTACTGCTATGACAAAAAGTACAAGCTGGAAAAGGAGCCGCTCGTCAGGTATTACGTCTGCTCGATAAATCCAGAGAATGAAGGCATTGCTGAAACGGTATACAGAGCAGTGCGTGAGCACTGGCATATCGAGAATTCCCTGCACTGGCGGCCGGACATCGATTTCGGCCAGGACTGGATGCAGGTGAAGAGCTGTTAATATGCAAGAAACCGACTTCTTCTTAACAAGCTTGCACTGAATATTCTGACGACGCTGCAGAGCCAGAGTACTCAAAGAAAAGCGAGAAGATCTCGATGCGCCGGCTTATGCTGAAACTGCGCGACGATCCTGAGCTTGCGATCAATGGATTTATCAAGTACCGCAAAAATACAGGCCCGGACGATGCGGTTCGTGTGTAGGCCATGTCAGACAATGAAGATTGGGAGCAGATTTATGCCTCAGACGTGCGTCTGAACAAATGCTGTCATACCTGTGTGCTGTTAACTTTTTGCGCTGCTGTCCGCAGATGGCTATATGACTGTTTGCATGCAGTTAGTATCCACTTGTATCATACGGTCAGGGACTATGTCCGATCATTCTCACTGGCGAATGGAGAAAAACAGAAAAATGACTGAATATATTCTGATGAACAAAGATACAGAAGTTCTTCCATTCACTATAGTCTACGACAGAAACAATTTCTATTCGTTCATAGCTGATAGACCTCTCGGAAGACTTCCGCTGGGGTTTGAGAGCATGGAACACTGGTTAGATAACCGGAAGGCTTCTAAGCACAACGGATTCTTGGCAGAGCTGATGGATCAGTGCGGATGCCGTAATGCTGAAGGCTTCATTAGGGTTACTCATGCCACATCGATTAATGATACTTTTTGGGTAAAGAGTGCAGCAGAGAACGTTCATTGGAAAGATGTATCACTTTATACTAACGATTTTGATGAGACCATTTCAAAGCTGGCATTCGAGGGAATTGGTCTGTATGGTATCCAGCTTAGCTCAACATCTCCTGAACTCACAACAAACGGAAGCTTCAGAAAGTGTTTCCGCAAGGAAAACGGTACAATTTTTATGTATAAGAGAGGCAGTTCTGGCTATGCAAACGCCGGAACCGAACCCTACTGCGAGATAATCGGCAGCAGTGTCGCAGAAAAACTCTGCCGCAATTCCGTGCACTATGATCTCGTTACGCTGCATGGTGAAATAGCGACAAGATGCAGACTGTTCACGAGTGAAAAGTACGGCTATGCCCCTTTCTCTGTGTTTATGAAGGGACATACACTGAGCATTTCCGAGGCTGTATCATTCTTTGAAAGACTCGGTCAGGAGTCTGCTGATACATTTAGAAGGATGATGGTGATTGACGCACTGACTTTCAACAGGGACAGGCATGCCGGAAATTTCGGTGTGCTGTTCGACAATGACACGCTGGAGCCTGTAAAAATGGCTCCTGTCTTTGATATGAACATGTGCATGCTTGCAGGCTTCATGGCTCAGGATCTCGAAAATCCCTGGTCCCGTATAAGGCAGTTCTCACCATCGTTTTCTGGTGTAAACGATTTCATTTCACTTGGAAAGGCTTTCCTAAATTCCGAGATCAGGAAAGATCTGATAAGCACGGGCAAACTGACAGTTGGTATCAAGCCGGACAAAGTCATGGCCAACGATATGATCAGGCGCCTTGAGAAAATCCTCAATCTGCAGAAGGATGCGCTCCTTTCCGGAAAATATTCCGACGAGTCCGAGGTCTTTGTTCCGGGCGTCAGCATTGACACACTCTGAAAAGCTGCTCAGGGAAACGTCTCCTGGGACCACGGAGAGTCTTACCTTAAGCTGTGAACTGCATGCCGGCGCTACATCAGGTCAGAATATCTTTTCATCATAAATTCACGAATCCTTCAAAATCGGGTAAAATCCGGGTCATCCTAAAACGTGATCTGCTTAACGTTTCAGTCTGTCCCAGTTAAGTTACCGGCCCCGGCCGGCCGGAGCTCAGAATGTTTGATGAAATAATCCGCCAGTCCATTCTTTTTGTCGTTTCCTTTGCCGCGAACCTCATGGCCTCAGTCTCGGGAGGCGGCGCGGGCTTCATCCAGTTCCCGCTCCTCATCCTCCTGGGGCTCCCGTTCGCCGCGGCGCTCGGCACACACAAGGTCGCGGTGGTTTTCCTCGGCATCGGAGCGATGCTGGGGAAGAAGAAGTCGCCGATCCGCCCGCGCGCGCTTGACCGGACGGTCTCCGCCATCATGCTTTTCGTGGGCTGCCCTGCGGTGGTCCTCGGATCGGTCATCATCGTCCGGGTGCCCGCTCACGCTGCCGAGCTGGTCCTCGGCATCATCACTATCGCCTGCGGCGTCTACACCTTCTTCAAGAAGGGCTTCGGCGAGCCGGTGCAGGGTGAGCGCTCCGCTCTCCGGAACCTCACCGGCGCGGCGCTCATCTTCCTGGTCGGGCTCTTTTCCGGCTCTCTCTCCTCGGGAGCGGGTCTCTTCGCGACGCTTGTCATGGTCGGCGTGTTCCGGCTTGATCTGAAGTCCTCCATCCTCCACTCCATGATTTTCGTGGCTACGCTCTGGAACGCTGTAGGCGCCTTCACCATCGGCTCGATGGCGCCAATCCACTGGCAGTGGCTCCCCGTGATGATCATCGCGACGCTCCTCGGCTCCTCCCTCGGGACGGTTCTCCTCATCAGGCTTCCGGTGAGGACGGTAAAGGAGATCTTCTCGGGAGTAGCGGTGCTTTCAGGCTGCCTCCTCATCTTCGAGTCATTCGGAGCCTAAGAGACCGTTACAGGGATTCCCGGAAGGCCTGCTCGCTGACGCGGACTGCCTGTGCACAATCGAGTAGGCGGATGTTTTAGCATCACACCTCTCACAACACCGTACGTGCGGATCCGCATACGGCGTTTCCAGTTTGAATAGGCTAATCCCAATTG
>ONIT01000015.1 GCA_900317945.1 uncultured Pseudomonadota bacterium | reverse complement strand
GGGAATCCGGAGATTATCTTCGGTTAGCACTGGTCGTTTTGTTATCCGGCAGAATAAGCGCCCCCTTCATGTGGTTTCAGAGGGGTTCTGAATAGTTACCTTTCAGAAGCACCTCAGATGCATTTTCCGCATCACGGGATACATCCCCTTATTCCATTAAAAAGTGACAGCCGGAGAACCTTCAGGCTCCGTCCTGGCATTGTGGAATGAACTGCCTGCATGAAGCAGCTCCGGGCTGAACAGTGCGGCAGAGGACTGCAGACTGCCAGCGAACGATGGGCAGGTATGCCGTAAGGCTGAGCGCTCAGGCAGATGGTCTATTTCACCTCGCTGCAGCGGATGATTTTCTGCTCCCTTGCGGAGAACACCATGGCGAACCTGACAAGAGCCTTGGCAGGGATATAGTTGCCATAATCCCTGTCCAAAATCTGCTGCTCTGCGGATTTGAGAAGCTTTTCGTAAGATGATTCTGACCTTGCAAACTTCATCTCAACTACAAGTCTATGATCGGGGAATTCTACAGTGATATCAGCTCTGCCGTTTTTCTGGTGATACTCACGATGGATACTGAATCCGCTTCCTAAACAGTATACTTTAATGTAATCGCAAGCCTGGTATTCATCAGTCACCTTGTTTTCACTGCTGACAGCATTGAATATTTTGTTAAAGAAGTCAGCGCATTCTTCTGGAGTAATTTCTTTTTTGCTGAGAATTGTCTTGCTCTCACTCGCGGAATTGATCTTTTTATAGTCAAATAACCTTTCCCTGAGCAGCATGGCCTGGGCATGCTGAAGTTCCATGTTGGGGATCCCCACGGTTATCTCGCCATCAATCACTTTCTTAATGGTGTAGTAGCCGCACTGTGTGAGAAGCACTCCAGGATCCATATCTGCAAGAGATGAGGCAGAGCTGAAATCAGTTGCAGAAAATGTCATATCCTCTGTCTGGCTGAAAAGACCACCATGGCTTTCGAAATAATTCACCAGAAGAGCGGATACCCCGCCTGAGTCATACCAGTAGTCAAGGAACTTATGCTTATCATCCAATGACAGGAAGTTCAGTACAGACCATGTCTGATATACATGAGTTCCGCATTCATTGTCAAAGCAGTAACCATCATAGTAACGTCTTATTTCATTTTTCAAACTGTCAATCTGATTTTTGGATACTTTCTCTTCAGGAATGTGGTTTATGTCCGCTGCGGCTCTTAGAATATATCTGCCGAGCGGCTTGCTGTCACTCAGGTCATCTTCAGTATAGCCAAGCAAAGTACCAAACTTTGGATTGAGGGTTATATCCTTTATACTTGAACCGGCACTGAATATTGCAACATGTCTGAATCTGGTCACACCAGTTATGAAGACAAATCTGAATTTTCCTGCATATTCCTTCACTACTGCATAAAAATCATGAATCGAGTTCTGAATCCGTGCAAATACCTCAGGATTGTTAAGATTCGCGCACAGCGGGCTGTCATATTCGTCAACCAGCAGAACAACAGAATTGTCTTTGCTTTTACGGCAGATTGCTTCCATGAGAAAGGCAATGCTTGGAAAACTCTCGGGTGTGCTTACGGCCTCAAGCAGGCCGGCATCTGTTGCACTCCCGAAGAACTTCATAACAGCAGCCTTTTCAAAATTCTCCTTCGTTTCGCAGGGTATGCCGGAAAAATCTAGTCTCAGGACCTTGTAGGTTCCTCTGTCCTTCCAGAGCTTTTCAATCGCGAGCCCATGGAACATCTTCAGCCCGTCCCTGAACAGAGACTCCAGTGTTGAGATCAGAAGCGACTTCCCGAACCGGCGGGGACGTGCAAGAAAATACTGCCTGCTGTTAAAGCGCGCCAACTCATAAATCAAGGATGTCTTGTCAACATAAAGCTGGTTAAGCTGCCTGATGGATGTAAAGGACGGATTTGGAATCGGCAGTTCCTGAAGCTCTGTCATGGTTCTTCCCCAGTAATACCAATAAGTCCAAGTTTACCATCAAACAGAAAGGAGAGCCCACGGATGCTCCTGGAAGCTTCTTGACTGTCAGTGAGCAGTAAATTTTAATGCTCTCTGACGGACACATCTCTCTGATTCTGTAAAACGAGGACAGACGGAGTGACTTCAGGCTCAGCTGCGGTCATGTTAGAGCCGGGTGAAAACGGCCGTGCCCTTGTCACCCGGCCCGAACACAGGTACGTGTCGTTCCTTAACATTGCACTGGTGCTCAACAGAATCACAGGAGAATGGACGGTCGAGAATGTGAATGAGGAGTTTGCCCTGCTTCTTACGGAACTCGGCCATGAATGACTGAAATACTATGAGGATATACCACTTATGAGTTCATGAAAGTGAAGGTGGAAATTTAAAAAATCTGATATCCAAAAATAGGGACAGAAGAATTAAAAAAAATACTGCTCACTGACAGCCTGAGCTCTGTCATGGCTTTGTCCCTGAGTGCTTTTGATGTGAGTTTACAACAGCCATGCATCTGGGTGTGGGAGAGACGCAGGGAATGAAGTCCGGCTGCGCAGGATCACAGCAGCAGGCACAAAAAAGGGGGACCCTCTCCAGGTCCCCCGAAAATTAAAGTTTGGCAATAATTATTGTTATGGGTTATTCAGCCATCGCCCCATCAGCTGCGGTTGTAGGTGGTTGTACGAGGATATGCGATATCGTTCTCGTCAAACAGGTAGCAGGCCTGAGGAGGTACGCCAACTACGAGGGTATCACCGGTATCAACAGGGAGCTCTGCGGCAGCCTGTACGGTGAAGTCCTTGTTGTCGACGTTCATGTATACGAAGGACTCAGCTCCAAGGTGCTCGGCAACCATGACCTCGCCCTGGATGCGGCCCATTGCGTCCGGATGATCGATAGGAACGAGGTGCTCAGGACGGATTCCGAGCTGAACCTTGGTGCCTACCGGGCTGCGCCTTGCATCAACGCAGGCGGTGATGATCTCGCCGGAGTTCAGCTTGACCTTGCACTGCTTCTCGCCGACTTCGACCAGCACGCAGTCGAGGAAGTTCATCTTCGGGGATCCGATGAATCCTGCGACGAACTTGTTCCTCGGGTTGTGATAGAGCTCAAGCGGAGCGCCGTACTGCTCAAGGTTGGACTCAGCGTCATCACGGAGCGGGGACAGTACGCAGATCTTGTCTGCGAGGGTCATAGCCTCGATCTGATCGTGGGTAACGTAAATGATGGTTGCCTGGAGTTCCTGGTGAAGCTTTGCAATCTCAATACGCATCTTTACGCGGAGTGCGGCATCGAGGTTTGAGAGAGGCTCATCGAACAGGAATACGGAAGGCTGCTGTACGATGCAGCGTCCGATCGCAACACGCTGGCGCTGACCGCCGGAGAGTGCCTTCGGCTTGCGGTCAAGGAGCGGAACCAGGCCGAGGATGTCAGCAGCGTGGTTTACGCGCTTGTTGATGGTCTCGGGATCCATCTTCTTGAGCTTAAGTCCGAATGCCATGTTCTCGCGTACGTTCATGTGCGGATACAGAGCGTAAGACTGGAACACCATGCCGATGTTGCGGTCAACAGGAGGAACGTCGTTCATGTACTGTCCGCCGATCATGAGCTCGCCGTTGGTAATGTCCTCAAGTCCTGCAATCATGCGGAGAAGGGTTGACTTACCGCATCCGGAGGGTCCTACGAACACGATGAACTCGCCATCCTTGATGTTGAGGTTGATGTTGCGCAGGGTATCCTTCATCAGGGAAGGATTGTAGTTCTTGCGTACTTTATTTAATACTACGTCTGCCATTTGCTTTATAAAGCTCCGTAAAAAATCTTTAACCAATCCGGGAACCGCTTCCCATTATCCTTTCAGAGCGGCTCCCGTTGCCAGTTAACCCTTGACGCCGCCTGCAGTCAGACCACCGACGAGGTAGCGCTGAGCAGCAAGGAAGACGATGGTAATCGGCAGACCCGACATAACGGCCGCAGCTGCGAAGTCGCCCCACAGATAGTTCTGAGGGTAGAGGTACTGCTGTGAACCTACCGCAAGAGTAAGCTTGTCAACATCCATGAGCAGGACTGATGCTACCGGCACCTCGGTGATGGTACCGATGAATGCCAGGATGAACACAACTGCCAGAATAGGTACTGAAAGAGGCAGAAGGATCATGTAGAAGGCCTGCCAGGGGGTAGCGCCGTCGATGGCTGCAGCTTCCTCAAGCGAGCCGTCGATGGTCTCGAAGTATCCCTTTACAGTCCAGATGTGCAGCGCGATGCCGCCCATGTAGGAGAGAATCAGACCGCCGTGGGTGTTCAGGCCGAGCCAGGGAACGTACTGGCCGATCTTGTCGAACAGCGCGTAAATCGCGACGAGGGCCAGCACTGAAGGGAACATCTGGAAAATCAGCATGCTGTTCAGGATGAATCCCTTGCCCTTGAAGCGCAGGCGCGCGAACGCATAGGCCGAGGTCGTTGACAGGCAGATGATGAGGAACGCAGTGATCAGGGAGACCTTAATCGAGTTCCACAGCCAGGTGAGAACCGGGAAAGGAGGCTTGATGGTGAGTTCCTTGTAAACGCCGAACTGGGTGCCGTCTCTGTTGACAGAATCGATGATGTAGCGATCCTTGCCCTGTCCGCTGGTCGAGGGGATCTCGATGACAAGCTTCTTGGCAAGCTGCTTCGAGAGATCAAGAGCCTCGCTGTTGGACTTGAACCTGGATGCGTCGTACTCCTCAGGATTGTACTGTCCGTTGGTTACGGTCGGGTTCTTGGCGCTGAACTTGGCAGCCTCAGACGGGGTGAACGCGCTGGAGCTGAAGGCAGAGAATGAGCCCTTGCCGTTCTCGGACGCGTAGATGATTACCTTGCCGTTTCCGTCATCGACAAAGTGAAGATCTGCACCGCTCTGGCGGCTCATCTGGGTCAGCGATATTCCGAGGGCAAGCTTCCAGTGATCCAGCGTGGAGTTCGCAGGAGTAGGAATAAGGTCGCCGACTGAATAGTTACCGACACGGAATGAAATTGCCACAACCATAAGGAGGGGGAACATGATGAGCGCGAGGAACGCGATCATGAAGGCATGTGCCCCTGCCTTGCGGTAAACGATGTTTTTAGACTGAACAATAGCCATTTCTTCTGCTTCTCCTTAAGCCTTCTGCTTGGTCAATTTAAGCTGCAGCAGTGCGATAGCGCCGACAAGCAGGAAGATGAGGGTTGCGATGGCAGCTGCCAGACCGTAGTCATTGCCCTTTCCGCCTTCGAATGCGATTCGGTAGGTGAAGCTTACGAGCAAGTCGGTGTGACCGGCAGGAACCTCGGTTGTATCGATCATATCAGGACCGCCGTTGGTCAACAGCTGAATCAGAACGAAGTTGTTGAAGTTGAAGGCGAACGATGCAATCAGAAGCGGGGTGAGCGGCTTGATAAGCAGCGGGAACGTAATGTTCCTGAAGTTGGTCCACGGGCCTGCGCCGTCCATTGCGGATGCCTCATAGAGATCATCAGGAATGGACTTCAGAAGTCCCATGCAGAGGATCATCATGTAAGGATATCCGAGCCATGCGTTGACGAGCAGGATCATTACCTTTGCGTAGATCGGATTGGTAAACCAGTCAGGGCCGGCCCAGCCTGCGTCAAACATCCAGCCGAACAGTCCCTTCATTACCACGTTGATTTCACCGAAGTTCTGGTTGAAGAGTCCCTTGAACACCAGGATGGAGATGAAGGACGGTACCGCGTACGGCAGAACCAGGAGCATACGGTAAATGGAGCGGAATCTCAGGAACGGCCACTGAACGAGGCACGCGAGAACCATTCCGATAGCAAGAGTTGATGCTACGGTGAATGCGGCGAAGACCACGGTCCAGATGAAAATCTTGAGGAACGGGAATCTTACGCTAGGATTGGACAGGAACTTGGAGAAGTTGTCCCAGCCAATGTAGACCTTGAAGCCAGGGGCAACCGGATCGCCGGTGAACTGCCCGTTGTCGTCAAGATACTGATAGAAGCCGGTTTCCATGTTCGGCTTGAAAAGCTGGTTGGTCTCATTGTCAAGAAGAAGATACTTGTCCTTGACAACGGTACCGTTCTTCATGTTGTGTCCGTACTTCTCAAGAGTGAACTTGGGCTTCTCGGCAGAGAACCTCTGCATGGTGCTCATGCTGAGCTTGGTGCCCACAGCCGGGACAACCAGGACCATGCTGCGGAGGTACATTCTGTGATCCATCAGCTCCTTCGGAGTAGCGACGGTGCCGGGATTGAAATTCTGGGCATCCTGATCCGAAGGGATGGTGAATTCCTGGAGGGCCACTTCCTTCTGAGTCTTCTTCTTGGCATCAGCAGTTGCGGAGAACTGCTTGTTGGTCATCAGATCGAGAGCTGCAGTCTTGTAGAACTTGTCCCCCTGGGAGAGGAAGAGGGAATACTTGCTGCCAGCCTCCTTGAGAAGCTTGAAGTCGTAGTCGCCGCCTGCAACCTTGTAGTTCTTCTGCAGGTGGTAGTTCATTGCGCCCTCTACGGTCATTACGTGATCGCCTGAGTAGTTGGTGAAGGCAATCCATACTGTGTAGACAAGCGGGAAGATAATAAACGCAGACATGCCGGCCACACTCGGGAAAGCATAGCGGTGGGCATACAGACGCTTATTGGTAAAAATGACAACGCCGGCGCCAACCAGGATGATGTCAAGCAGAGGATACGCAAGATCCCCGTTCGCATACATCTTGATGTCGGCGTAAAGATTGACAATCACGATAACAGCGACAATAAGCCATTTGATCATGGCCCACATGTGGCTGTCACCGGACTTCTTACGTGACTGATCCATTCCCCAAAACCTTGATTATGCCAAAAATTAAGACAAAATAAGGCTCCCGATGTTCTGGGAGCCCCCTTCACTACGGGGATTACCCGTTAGCTGAAATGTATTATATTACTGAGCGATACGCTTTGCTGCGGTGTCGAGAGCCTCATCGAGGGTCTGACGGCCGGTGGTAGCGTTCTTGAGAGCGGTCTGGAAGGAAGACCAGAATCTGCTCATCTCAGGTACAGAAGGCATAGGATCGCCGCCCTGTGCGTTCTCCATGGTGGCAGCAACGCGAGCGTCCTTGCCTACCTGAGCCTGGAAGCTCTTGAGAGCTGCAGCGCCGAGAGCCTTGTCGTCGTTAACATCCTTGAGGCCCTCATCGGTGAGGAGGTAGTTCTCGAGGAAGTCAACAGCGAGGTCCTTGTTAGGAGAAGCTGCGTTGATGACGAAGCCCTGTACGCCTACGAACGGCCTGGACCACTTGCCATTGAGCTTAGGAAGCTTGTTGACGGAGAAGTCGATCTTAGCCTGATCGTAGTTGGACCATGACCAAGGTCCGTTCAGGATGCATCCGAGCTTGCCCTTGGAGAAGTTAGCTTCCATAACGCCGTAGTCAGCGCCCTTGTCCATGTGCTTGTTCTGAATGAGGTCAACGAGGAACTTGACGCCAGCCTTTGCGCCCTCATTTGCAACACCGGTGTCCTTGACATCATAGAAGCCGTCAGCTGACTTCTTGAATGCATAGCCGCCGTTTGCGGAAATCAGAGCATAGCTGTAGTAAGGGGTGGTGTAGTCCCAGAAAATTGCACGGGCGCCCTGCTTCTGGAGGGACTCATCGAGCTTGACGAAGTCTTCCCAGTTCTCAGGAGCCTGGGGAACAAGCTTCTTGTTGCAGATGAGGCCGATTGACTCAACGCTCATAGGATAGCCATAGATCTTTCCGCCGATGGTCATAGCATCCCATGCAAAGCCGGCGAACTTGGCCTTCTCCTCAGCGCTGGGGGTAAGGGGAGCAAGAAGTCCGGCCTTAGCCCACTCGCCGTAACGGTCATGAGCCCACAGGAAAATATCAGGGCCATTGCCGGTAGCAGCGGTCTGCTGGAACTTAACCTCAACCTGATCAGGATGAGCAACAGTTACCTTAACGCCGGTTTTCTTGGTGTATCTGTCACCAACCTTGGCAATTCCGTTGTAGCCCTTATCACCGTTAACCCAGACGGTCAGCTGGTTCTCTTCGATTGCAGCGTTGGCAAGAAAAGCGGTTCCAAGGGTAGCAATGCCTACCAGGGAAGCGATCAATTTTTTATTCATGAGTAATTCCTTTTATACAAATACGCAAAAAAATAAGAACACTCGGCATCGGGACCGGTCTGCCTTCTGTCCCGGTACAGCCACAGTCAACCACCGGAGATCGGAGGAAATCAGCTGCTGCCGCAAACCGACTCGACTCTCTGCCGTGATATTCCATGCGCGTCAAGCGACTAAAATATTAACAGCAGTGCATGCAAATAAAAAATTCTTTCGTTTTTTTTCTTTCAAAATTATGACAAAACTATCAGAAACGGAACACATCAGTGAAAAAACCGCCGCGAATGACTTTTTTTCAAAGATATCTGCGCGCTTTAACGTTTTTGCGGAGATTGGAATTTAGAGGGTATTTAACGTCTTTTGCCAAATATATAACAGGAGGACGGATCAGGGGCACGCACTGCCCGGATCAGCGGATTGCAGAGAGATGATGAGGCGTGACCAAAAAAGGCCCCCGGTTTCCCGGGAGCCTCATGAAGCGCAGAGGCAGAGGCCTCAGTGCTTACTGGGAAATGCGCATCGCGGCGGTCTGAAGCGCGTCGTCAACGGTCTGCCGGCCGTTGGCGGAGTACTTGAGTGCTGACTGGAATGAGTACCAGAACCTGCTCATCTCCGGAACCGACGGCATCAGATCGCCGACCTCGGCGTTCGCCATGGTTGCGGCGACGCGGGGGTTCTTGCTGATCTGCTCCTGGAAGCTCTTGAGTGCTGAGGCACCCAGGGCCCTGTCATCGTTGACCTCCTTGAGGCCTTCGTCGGTGAGGAGGTAGTTCTCGAGGAAGTCCTTGGCAAGTTCCCTGTTAGGGGATGCGGAGTTGATGACGAATCCCTGCACTCCGACAAAGGGCCTTGACCACTTGCCGTTGAGCTTCGGGAGGCGGTTCACGGTGAAGTCAATCCCGGCCTTCTCAAAGCCTGACCATGCCCAGGAGCCTTCCAGGATGCAGCCGAGCTTGCCTGCCACGAAGTTGGCATCCATGACATTGTTGTCAGCCTTCTTCTCGAGGTGCCCGTTCTTGATCATGTCGACGATGAACTTAACGCCGGCCTTGGATCCCTCATTGGCGACGCCGACATCCTTGATGTTGTACCAGCCCTCCTCAGACTTCTTGAAGGCGTAGCCGCCGTTCGCGGAAATCAGCGGATAGCTGAAGTACGGGGTGGTGTACTCCCAGAACACCGCATGGGCGCCCTGCTTCTGCAGCTCGTCATCGAGCTTCGCGAAGTCTTCCCAGTTCTCCGGGGCATTGGGCACGAGCTTTTTGTTGCAGATGAGCCCGAGGGCCTCGACGCTCAGGGGATAGCCGTAGATCTTCCCGCCGAAGGTCATCGCGTCCCAGGCAAAGTCAGCGAACTTCGCCTTTTCCTCGGCGCTCGGCTTGATAGGTGCGATAAGCCCTGCGCTTGCCCACTCGCCGTAGCGGTCATGGCCCCAAAGGAAGATGTCCGGGCCGCTGCCGATGGCGGCTGCCTGCTGGAACTGGAGCTCTGGCTGGGCAGGATGGGCAACCGTTACCTTGACTCCTGTCTTCGCGGTGTACTTCTCAGCGACCTTGGCAATACCGTTGTAGCCCTTGTCGCCGTTGACCCAGACGGTCAGCTGGTTCTTCTCAATCGCAGCGCTGGCGATAAAGGAGGTTCCGAGCGCAGCGATCGCTGCGAGTGAGGCAATCAGTTTCTTTTTCATTGAGCAATCCATTCAATCAAATACGCAGACAGGCAATGGCTGCCGGCTGTGATCCGGCCTTCTTTGTCCGGAACAGCCGCCCTGCCGCCTTCCGCCTGGGAGGAAGATGCTGCTGCATACCGGCTTCATGCCGTAACTTTATGTGCATCAGGCGGCTGAATATTATCAGCTCAGGCCAAAATATGAAACGCTTTGGCTTTTATGGATCAAATTATGGCCCAAAAAATCGGAATCTGCATCATTTTCTGACAAATGGCAGCAGGGTGCACAGACAGGACTCCCGCCCATGATCCCCCTCCTCAGAGCCCAGACACGGAAAAGGCCCCTGGCATGCTGGAGCCTGAATGATGCGCCGTGAAGCGGGGACTTACTTCCTGACGATGCGCCTTGCCGCGGTGTTGAGCGCGTCATCCACCGACTGTCTGTCGGTGGTGGCGGTCTTGAGCGCGGTCTCGAAGGAGGACCAGAACCTGCTCATCTCGGGGACGGACGGCATCAGATCGCCATCCCTCGCGTTCTCGAGTGTAACGGAGACAACCGGATCGCTCTTCAGCATTCTCTGGAAGCTCCTCAGCGCTGCCGCCCAGTCTGCACAAAAATTAACCAATATATTATCAGCCGTAGCACAGGCAGGGTATGACTTTCCTCCAAAAATACGCACGCCGCGGCATTTTTATCCAGCCCGGCAGAAAGCATTCCGATAATATCACACGCCGCTCTGCCTGTTCCCACACCAAAGTGTGAAATACCGGCCAAACCCGGCGCCAGGACTGCCTTCCGGCCATGCCGCGGCGGAAATTCATCCTGCTCTCGTTATCCTCTGCCTCATATCATATAATTGCGCAGTGATCCTGCGGCATCCGTGAGACCCGGAAGCGCCGCCGAGGCATGAAGTTTATGCGCTTTGATGAGGAGCCGGTTCACGGCTTATGGAAGGAGAGCCCCTGTGAGAACGGAAACAAATTCGTCCGCCAGCTACTTTGACAAGGTTTCATCATCGGTGGAATGGGCGCAGTGGTTCGCTTTCCTCAACATCGCCCTCTCCGCGGCCATCGGCCTCAGATACCTCATCGAGTCGCCGCAGGCTTCTGTGAGCACGCTCGATCATTTCTACTCCATAGTAAGCCTCATCGGTCATTTCGGCTTCCTCTGCTTCATGTTCTTCCTGCTTTTCCTCTTCCCGTTCTCCTTCATCATCACCGGGAAGAAGGCCTACAGGACGACCGCGTTCGCGACTGCCGTCATACTCAATATCGCGCTCCTCATCGACACGCAGATCTTCCACTACTTCCATTTTCACATGAGCTGGCAGATCCTCCGCGTCATCTCCGACTTCGACAGGATCTCACTGAGCCTCAACTTCTACTACCTCATCTACTCCGTGCCGGCCGTCATCGCCATAGAGTCAGTGCTCCTCCGCTACGCGGACTACAAGTGCAGGAAGACCAGGATACCGCCCTTCACCAAGGTCCTCATCGCGGCGGTAATCGCCTGCTTCGTGGCAACCCACCTGCTCCATGCCTGGGCCGACGCGGTGAAGTACCGCCCCATAACGGACCAGTCCTACATCTTCCCGATGATGTATCCCATGACCGCGCGCTCGTTCCTCGCCGAGAACAGCTGGATTACCCTGCCTGAGGCCGAGCAGAGCTCGAGGAAGCTCATGAACTACCCGCTCCGGAGCATCACCGCGGAGAGCCACCCCGAAAGGAACTTCATCCTGATAAGCCTCAACGGCCTCAGGGGCGACATGCTCACAAGGGAGAACATGCCGTTCCTCAACCAGGCCGCCTCCGAGGGGCTCTCGTTCACCAGCCACTTCTCAACCTCGGTCTCTGAGTACGACTCGGTCTTCTCCATGCTCTACGGGCTTATCCCGCAGTACGCCGATCTCGCGCGGGAGGCGAGGATTGATCCGGTGCTTTTCGACGAGCTGCAGCGCGACAGGAGCGACATCAGGATCTTCCGCACCGGAAAGCCCGGCGCTGACGACATCGTGAGGACCGCCTCCGCGGGCCTCAGGGGCTTCGACAGCATCGTCTACTCGCCGACCGACGGGAAGACCATCGAGGCCTTTGAGAAATACCTCAGGAGCCGTGACGGCTCAAAGGAGAGCCGCTTCTTTGCCCTGCTGCTCCTCAACGGGCCGCTCGAGACCGCTCTTCCCGAGAATTTCCACGGTCCGTTCGGCAGGAACGCGAAGAAGAACAGGACCATTTCCGGGATGACAGGCAACATCGGAGAGGAGTTCAGGAACTCCTACCGGAATGCCGTCTACTACACCGACTCGATGCTGGGGCCGCTCTTCGAGGAAGCAGGGAAGATCCCTGACACCATCACCATCGTAACATCGGACAAGGGCTTTGACTTCGATCTTGTCGGGAAGGATGTCCCGAGCTCCGGCAGGTTCACCTACGCCTCGCTGCACGTGCCTCTCGTCATCATGGGAGAGGGCGTGGAGAACGGTCTGAGGAGCGGCATGACCAACCACGCCGACATCGCGCCCACGATTCTCCGCAGGTTCCTCGGTGTCGCGAACGAAATCTCTGACTACTCGACAGGCGGCGACATGACCGGGAAGCTCACGAACTCCTTTGTGACGGGCGGCGACTCCAGCCATACGGTCATCATCGACCGCAAGAAGATCTCAGTGTTCAGCAGGGACGGCGGCTACACCGTCGCGGACAGGATCGAGAAGAACGACACGAGCAAGGGCCGTCTCTCCGATGACGAGCTCAAGTCGCTCATCCGCACGGAAAATGCGATGACGCGCTTTATTTCCCGCTGATCCGCCTCCATTTATACTGAAAGAAACCAGGATTTGAGGAGAATGAAAATGAGTCTGGAACTTACACCTGAAAACATGCAGGGCGTCTTCGACGAAAACGCCGGAAAGGCAATGCTTCTTTTTGTCTACTCCGCGCAGGATCCTGAAAGCACCAAGCTGCTTCAGGCCACTGAGCCGCTGGTACCGGAGTCAGGGCCCTACGCCGTCCTCATCCGCATCGACATAGACGCCCATCCGGAATTCCAGCAGATGGTCGTGCAGTGGGGCGTAAGGTCCGTCCCCTCGGTCATCGTCGTGCAGAAGGGCCGCATCTCCGGGCTCCTGCAGGCTGAGCAGGCAACCATCGAGAACATAAAGAAGGTGCTTGACCAGGTAATGCCGAAGACCGACGAGATCGACGCAGGCGAGGCCAAGACCGCGCTTGAGAAGGGAGACGTGAAGACCGCTCTCCTCAAGATCAACGCCGCCATCGCCGCGAACGACAAGCCGGAGTATCAGCTCGTGAAGGCCGACATCGAGCTCAGGAACAACAACCTGAACGCCGCGAAGAAGATCCTTGACGCCATTCCCCTCGAGGGCCAGGACAGCTACTACCAGAAGCTAAAGTCCGCGCTTGAGCTCGCCGGAAAGGCCGCGAAGTCCCCCGATGTCGAGAAGCTCGAGGAGGAGTACGAGAAGGATCCCTCTGACAAGGGCACCGCCAAGAAACTCGCTGTAAAATACAACGAGGCGGGCGAGAAGATCAAGGCGCTCGACCTGCTCTTCTCCATCCTCAGGAAGGATCTCGCCTTCGAGGACACCAAGAAGCTCTACCTCGACATCCTTGCCACCATGGAGGGAGATCCCGAGGTATCGGCCTACAGAAGAAAGCTCTATACCCTGATGTACTAAACACCCGGCAAGTCTGCAGGAGGACTGCTTGAAACTTATAAAAAAGACAGCGGTCCTCATTATGTCAATGGCCTTCTCCGGCGCAGCCGCAGCTGCCTCCGGAGGCCTCTATGACCCGGGCAGCTTTGATCTCCGCGGCATACCCGAGATAGGAACGGCAGGCGAGACTGCCCTCTCAGTCGGAAAGGAGATCAGGTTCGGTAAGTTCTTCAGCCGCCAGGCGCGGAGGATGCTCCCGGTAACAGACGACCCGGTCATCGACGAGTACCTCGCCAGCGTCGGGCAGAAGCTCATCGCCGCCTCCGACGGCGTGCGCTTCCCCTTCCACTTCTTCCTCGTAACGGATCCCGAGCTCAACGCCGCGGCGTTCCTCGGAGGCAGCGTCAAGGTCAACTCCGGGCTCTTCCACTACGCTGAGAACGAGAGCGAGCTCGCGGGCGTCCTCGCGCACGAGGTAAGCCACATCACGAGGCGTCACCTGGCGCAGTTCATTGAGGCAAGCAGCCGGAGCAACAGGCTCACCCTCGCTGGAATCGCGGGAGCGATAGCGCTTTCCATGCTGAACCCGGCGCTTGGCGCCGCGGCCCTCACGACAAGCATCGGCGCCGGGATCCAGGCCCAGATCACCTACACCCGCGAGCACGAGATGGACGCGGACTCCGAGGGCATCAAGACGCTCTACAAGGCCGGCTTTGATCCGGAGGGCATGGTCACCTTCTTCATGAAGCTCTCCGGCATGACCGGAGGCATCTCCATCCCGCAGGGGCTCCTCACCCATCCGGTTCCGGAGTACCGCGTGGCGGCGGCAAGATCAATGGCCGCGATGATGCCGAAGCGGCCCGCCTACTTCAACAGCCCGGACTTCTATTTTGCGAAGGCGCGCATCGCGGTAAGGTATGAGCGCCTTGATACTGAAATGCTCCTCGCCGCCTACCAGAAGACGCTCGAGAAGCGCCCCTCGGATCCTGAGGCGCTGTACGGACGTGTGATGGCGCTCCTGCAGCTCGGGAGGTACCACGCCG
Source organism: uncultured Pseudomonadota bacterium (assembly GCA_900317945.1). GTDB lineage: Bacteria > Pseudomonadota > Gammaproteobacteria > Enterobacterales > Succinivibrionaceae > UBA2810. The sequence continues at coordinate 23,626 of ONIT01000015.1, read as the reverse complement.
CTGACGAGGCGCTTGACATCCTGGTAAGGCGAACAGGGAGGAAGGACAACCTCTTCGTCATCGACGCGGAGACCGACATAAGCATCGGACTCCGCACCGGGAAGGCGATGCTCCCGAGGCTTGAGCAGCTTGCAGTCTCAAGGCCTGACAGCCTGACAGTCATCCTCAACCTCGCGAACCTCTACATCTCCTCAGGGCAGGCGAAAAAGGCCGTCTCCATACTCGACTCTTATGAGAGGAGGCATGACGACAGCCCGCTTGTTTACGATATGCTGGCGAGAGCATGGTCGGCATCAGGGAACATGGGCAAGTCCAAGATCGCGAAGGCGAGGTACTATGCTCTGAACGACAACTTCGATGAGTCAAACTCGCTCCTGAGCTCGGCGCTCACCTATACCAGGGGCCGCCTCGACCGGGCCTATATCGAGGGCCTCATCATCAAGAACCATGAGCTTGAGAGGGAGGATCAGGAGCTCTCCAAGAGCATGAAGTGACGCCCGTGCGTGCCGGCAGCTTCTGGAAGCGTCTCGTTTAGATGCCGAGAGCCTTCTTCACAAAGGGGATGGTGAGATAGGAAAGGCGGTGCCCGTCCTCAAGCGAGTGCTCGAGCATGCACAGGGCGTTCATCAGATCTTTCATGCTCCGGGGCAGGCGCGTGATCATGAACCTCGCCGTCTCGTCGGTGAGCTTCATACCCCTGAGCGCGGCGCGCATCTCAAGGGCCTTCAGCTTGTCGTCGTCGGAGAGCTCCTCCACGTGGAAGGTTACGCCCCAGGAGAGGCGCGTTACGATGTCCTTCCTCGAGAAGCCTGCGTCTCCCTGCCTCAGGAGAGAGGAGACGACCAGGCTCTGCCCGCTGCCGCCCTTCACGCTGTTCACGATCTCATATATGGCGTTCTCCCACTCGGTGTCGCCCGCGACCTGATCCACGTCGTCTATGAGGATTACGTCCTCCCTTGCGCGGGAGAGCGTCCTGGGCGAGAGCCGGAAGCGGTCGGACATGGAGATGAGGACTGCGGAGCGGCGGCGGTCCTCGCACTCGCGGAGGACAGACTTGATGAGGTGGGTGCGCCCGGTGCCGTGATCGCCGTAGAAATAGACTATGCTGCTCGATGGATCGCCTGCGACCGCGCCGTGAAGCGCAGTAATCAGCATAGAATTGCCGCCGGCGACAAAGCTGGCGAAAGTATTCTCCGCTGAAAACTCATAGTCACACACCAGCTGCATGAAGAGTCCTCCGGGAACCAATAATTGACACTGCCAGTCCTCATGACAGAGCCTCTGTCATTTTAACCCATGGACAAGTCTAAAAAGCTGAACCGCTCTCAAATAAATGAAAAACGGCCGGTTCGGAAGGGATTGCGGAGGATGGCTTTCAGGAAAGGCCCTGCCCGCCAGGAGCACACGTGGAATCAGGAGCGCATGTACTCTGACTGATTATTAGCAGCAGACACCATGATCGAAAAAGGGCAGCCACTGGCCGCCCTTTCTGTTTAATTTTGCTCTGAGAAGCTGTCGTTATGCCCTGCCTTCAGAGTCCTCACGGATCTCCCAGGCGAGGCCGCAGGCGCGCCTTACGGAGGGGATGAAGCGGACCACAGCAAAAACCGCCCCTGAGATGATGAGCGCGATCAGTGCCGCAATCCATACCCTGACTGAGCTGATCACAGTGTGCTTCGAGGCGATGAACGGATCAGATCCGATTACCTCGAAGAGCGCTCCGTCAGCCTTGGAGGAGGAGACGAGCTTCAGATCATGATACTCATACGCTGAGGAGTCGCCCGGATCGGCGATGCTCCTGCCGCCCACGCGGAGGTTCATCAGCGCTATCCTGCCGCCTGCCTGGTCGCCCAAATCAAGGCGGAGGCGCCTCATGGTCTTGTTGCTGCGGTTGAGCCTTACGGATAGGTGCGAGAACTGATCCTTCTGCAGGCTCAGATCCTGCCTTACCGAATACTGCTCGGCGAACTGATGGTTGAGTCCCTTCATCACATAGTAGACCTGCGCCTTCATCACTCCGCTGTAGTCAGCCCTGATGTCAGCGCTTACCTCGTAGGGCGTATTCATGGAGAAGAAGCCGAGCGCCCAGGCAAGGAAGAATACCGGAAGAGCGATGTAGACAAAAAGGAGCGAGTCAAGGAACATCCCCTGCTTCCTGGTTACTGTCTCAGGCTTCTCCTCAGACGCCCCGTCCTCCTTTGCGTCAGCCTTCCCGCCATCCTCAGCGGAGTCCCCGCCATCAGAGCCTTCAGCGCTGTCCGCTCCGGCAGATGCACCTTCCCCGGCGGCCGCAGCCTCATTCTCCCAGTCAAGCCCGCAGGCGCGCCTGATAGGCGGGATGAAGCGGATTACGGAGAACACTGCTCCCGCGATGAGGAGCGTGATGAATACCGCAACCCAGACCCTTGCGGAGCTGATGACGGTATGCCTTGACTCGATGTAAGGATCAGGGCCCGTAACCTCGAATGACGCGCCGTCAGCCTTTGAGGAGGAGAGGAGCTTCAGATCGTGGTAGGAGAACTTCCCTGAGTCTCCGGCATCTCCCAGGCTGTGCCCGCCGACCATGAGGTTCCTGACGGTTACCCTGATGCCGGCCTGATCACCGAGATCAAGTCGCATGCGCTTCATGGTCTTCTTGGCGTGGTTGACCCTTACCGAGAGGTGGGAGAACTGATCCTTGGTGAGGCCAAGATCGCTCGTGACGGAATATTCCTCTCCGTACTGGCTGTTGAGCCCCCTCATGATGTAGAAGACCTGCGCCTTCATCACGCCGCTGCTGTCAGCCCTGATGTCGGCGCTCACCTCGTAGGGAGTGCTCAGCGTGAAGAAGCCGAGCGCCCAGGACAGGAAGAAGATAGGAAGCGCGATATAGACAAAGAGCACCGTATCGAGGAACACTCCCTTTATCCGGCTGAGCGCACCGGGCTTTTCCTCAGCCTTTGGCTCACTGCCCTCGGCCGCCTCAGGCGCGCCTGCGCCTTTCCCAGCGGACTTATCGGCTGATTCTGCGGGAGCTGAGGCAGCACTCTCCTCTGACGCGCCTTCGCCATGAGAGAGAGGCTCAGCGCCGGCGCCGTCCTCCCTCACTTCCCAGTCAAGCCCGCAGGCATTCCTGACCGAGGGGATGAAGCGCACGATCACGAAGAGCGCGCCGGAGATGAGCAGCACGATGAACACTGCCGCCCATACCCTGGCCTGGCTGATTACGGTGTGTCTCGACTCAAAGTAAGGGTCAGTGCCGGTGGTCTCGAATACCGCGCCGTCAGGCCCTGAGGCGCTGACAAGCTTCAGATCATGGTAGGCAAACTGGGAGGAGTTCCCGGGATCCGCGACGCTCCGTCCGCCTACCTTAAAGTTGAGCACTGATACCCTGACGCCGGCCTGATCGCCGAGGTCAAGGCGGAGGCGCTTCAGGGTCTTGTTGGTGCGGTTAAGCCTTACGGAGAGGTGCGCGAACTGATCCTTCTGCAGGTTCAGATCCTGACCTACTGAATAGTTTCCGCTGTACTGGGTGTTGAGGCCCTTCATGATGTAGAAGACCTGGGTCTTCATCACTCCGCCGCGGTCCGCCTTGATGTCGGCGCTTACCTCGTAGGGGGTATTGAGGGTGAAGAAGTCAAGCGCCCAGGCAAGGAAGAATATCGGAAGCGCGATATAGACAAAGAGCAGCGCGTCAAGGAATAGCGCCTTTCTTCTTGTTACAATCTCCGGCCCCTCATCCTGCGGTCCGCCAGCGGTGGATTCCTGGGAATCACTGTGCCCCTCTGCCTTCTCGCCGGATTCGCTTTCCTTCGCGAGAGGCTCTGCCTTTTTGCCGCTTTCTGACTTTTCCCCAGCCTTCTCCTCACCGGAAGCTGCCTGTTGAGCCTCTGCAGGAGAGCTGCCTGCGCCCGGCTCCGGCTCGTTCTCCCAGTCAAGACCGCAGGCGTGCCTGACGGACGGGATGAAGCGGACAATGGAGAACAGAGCGCCGGAGATAAGGAGCGCGATGAATGCCGCAACCCAGACCCTTGCTGAGCTTATGACGGTATGCTTCGAGGCAATGTAGGGATCGGATCCTGTTACATCAAAGACGGTGCCGTCTGCCTTCGAAGAGGATACCAGCCTCAGGTCGTTGTAGACATACTCCGAGCCCTTCCCGAGATCTGCCGTGCCGTGCCCGCCGATCTTAAGGTCCTTTACGGTTACCCTGCCGCCTGCCTGATCACCGAGGTCAAGGCGGAGGCGCCTTACGGTCTTGTTGGTGCGGTTAAGCCTTACCGAGAGGTGCGCGAACTGATCCTTCTGAAGATTGAGATCCTGCCTTACGGAGTAGTTCTCTCCATAGTCCCTGTTGAGGCCCTTCATGATATAGAAGACCTGGGCCTTCATAACGCCGGCGCGATCAGACCTGATGTCGGCGCTTACCTCATAAGGAGTGCTGAGGGTGAAAAAGTCGAGCGCCCAGGCAAGGAAGAATATCGGAAGCGCGATGTAGAGGAAGAGGAGCCCGTCAAAGAAAAGCCCCTTGGCCCTGCTTACAGGCTCGCTCTTCTCCTCGGAGACAGATGCCTCTCCAAAGGACTCTTCTGAGGCGGCAGATTCCTGCTTCTCGCCTGCGCCGCTCTCCGCGGCGCTCTCCTTCTTTTCTCCAGCTTCGGGAGCTACCTCAGCATGCTCAGCGGTCTCTTCCTTCCCATTGGCCTGCGCCTTCTCTGAAGCGGCAGCGCCAGAAGAGGCTGCAGGGGACCTGCCGGCGTCAGGCTCCGGCTCGTTCTCCCAGTCAAGACCGCAGGCATGCCTGACGGACGGGATGAAGCGGACAATGGAGAACAGCGCACCGGAGATAAGGAGCGCGATGAATACCGCTACCCAGACCCTCGCGGAGCTTATGACGGTATGCTTCGAGGCGATGAATGGATCAGGCCCGGTAACGTCAAACACGGTGCCGTCAGCCTTCGAGGAGGAGACGAGCCTCAGGTCGTTGTAGACATACTCCGAGCTCTTCCCGAGATCAGGAGCCGGGTGCCCGCCGATCTTAAAGTCCTTTACGGTTACCCTGCCGCCAGCCTGATCGCCGAGATCAAGGCGGAGGCGCCTTACGGTCTTGTTGGTGCGGTTGAGCTTAACCGAAAGATGGGCGAACTGATCCTTCTGCAGATTGAGGTCCTGCCTTACGGAGTAGTTCTCGCCATATTCCTTGTTGAGGCCCTTCATGATGTAGAAGACCTGGGTCCTCATCACGCCCGCACGGTCAGACCTGATGTCGGCGCTTACCTCATAGGGAGTGCTGAGGGTGAAGAAGTCGAGCGCCCAGGCCAGGAAGAAGATGGGAAGCGCGATGTAGAGGAAAAGGAGGCCGTCGAAGAAAAGGCCCTTTGCCCCGTACGGATGCACAGCCTTTTCACCTGCATCCTGCTGCTCTGCCCCTGCAGCCCCTGCAGCCCCTGCAGCCTCTGCAGCCTCATCAGCAGCGGGCTTTTCTGCCACGCTGCCCTGCTCAGACTTTTCCTCCGCGGCGGCAGCAGCTTTCTCCTGCCCGCTCACATCCTTCTTTTCTGATTCCTCTTTCACTTCTGAACTCTCCCCGGCACCTGCCGCAGCCTCATCAGCGGCCGGCTTTTTCTCCTGATCATCAGTGTTTTCCCAGTCAAGCCCGCAGGCGTGCCTGACGGACGGGATGAAGCGGACAACGGCAAAAAGCGCGCCCGAGATGAGAAGCGCGATGAATACCGCAATCCAGACTCTTGCGGGGCTTATGACGGTATGCCTGGAGGCGATGTAGGGATCTGCTCCGGTAGTTTCAAACACCGCTCCGTCAGCCTCCGAGGAGGAGACGAGCTTCAGATCGTGATAGTCAAACTCGGAGCTCTTCGCGATGTCCGCGGCGCTGTGCCCGCCGACTCTGAGGTTCTTCACGGCTACCCTGATGCCTGCCTGATCGCCGAGATCAAGGCGGAGGCGCTTCAGGGTCTTGTTGGTGCGACTGAGCCTTACTGAGAAGTGCGCGAACTGATCCTTCTGCAGGCTGAGATCCTGCTGTACGGAGCGCTGCTCATCGAACTGATGGTTAATGCCCTTCAGCACGTAGTAGACCTTCGCCTTCAGCACCCCGTCTCTGTCAGACCTGATGTCGGCGCTCACCTCATAGGGAGTGTCCAGGGTGAAAAAGTCGAGAGCCCACGCCCAGCCCAGGATGGGGAGGGCGATGTAAACAAACAGCAACGCGTCGCAGAGAAAACGCTTCATTCCGTACTGCTCTTTCTCAGAAGCCATATCAACACCAGAAAACACGAATCAAAAAAGCAAAAAATCCAGGGGAGGCCGGGCCTCCCGCGGAAATCCTATTCCTCAGGGCTACTGCTTCCTTGCGCTCTCAAGCCCCGCAAGGCGCCTCAGCACAGGAACTCGGACAGTGATAAGGAAAAGTATGAAGGAGAGCAGCCCGGCGCAGACGCCCGATACCAGGTCCTTCCTCGGGAAATTTACGGAGTGGCGCGTCTCAATATAGGGATTTGAGCCGGTGACCTTAAGCACGGCAGAGTCCTTCTTTGAGTCAGAGAGCTCCAGATCATGGAGGATGACAGCCCCGCTGTCTGCTGCGCTGAAGCCGCGGCCATTGATGGAAAAGTCCGTTATCTCAATGGTATCTATGCCGCTCTCCTTGAGCTTCCCGAACTCTGCCCTTGCCCGCCTGATGGCCTTCCCGCCGGACTTGATGGTTCCGCCGGTCAATGAATAGTCATCCGCGTGAAGGAAGATCCTGGCGCTGACGGAGTGCTCAGAGTCAAACTGCCTCATCTGGCCGTCGGGACGGTAGTAGATCCTCACAGGGATCTCTGCGTCAGCGGAGCCCTTTGCCCTCAGGAAGAACGCCTGGTAGTCCGGGTAAGTGAAGAGCCCGGCGCCCCAGGCGAGGACATACACAGGAACCGCAATGTAGACAAAGAGTATGACAAGGCGCAAAGTTGATATGTTTCTAGTCATGTCAGAATATCAGCTGTTTGTTTATTTGTTTCAATCCACGCTCTGAAGCTGTGCTGCACCGTGCTGTGCCGCATCTTGAATTGGCTGCCGCGGCCCCACAGGCCGCCCAGGGAGATCATGCGGCAGGCGCTGCAATAATCGCATTATTCTAGCAGAAAAACGCCGCCGTTCCTGAAAATGGCATGTGTGCCCGGGTACGCAGTGCTTATCTGACACGATAAAACACCCGATGCGGAGGAATTTCCGGGCTAAGGGCACAAACGCCAGTGAGGCTCATCCCCGCTCAGCAGGGCCAGCAGTACAGCCTGATGCCACTGCTGGATTTGAGGCAGCAGGAGATAGCCGTTCCTTCTCACCGAATGCAGGAAAGATACGGATCTGTGAGTGAAAATCAGGTAAAAAATTCGTTTTTTGGGGAGCAGGAAAATAATGCGCTCAAATTCATGACCGAAAGTGTGTTCCTTTGCTAAAATCGCAGGGGAAATTAAATTTTCTGAACGCATGTTCATCATCAAAAGAAGAGGTTAATGCAGTGACTCGCACAGTTATGCTTGTACCGGCTGCCGCCGGCGAGGGAATCAACGCAGTATGTCTTGGCCTTATCAAGGCTCTCAAGGACAAGGGCGCCAAGGTCGGATTCTTCAATCCTGTTGAAAGCGCATCCGGCACCAACGCTTCTGCAGTTGTAAAGGAGACTTTCGGGATTGCCTCCCCTGAGCCGGTAAACAGAGTCCACGCCTCAAGGCTCATCGCCGAGGGTGACGAGACCGTCCTTCTTGAGGAGATCCTGGGCGAGTTCGAGGAGTACAAGGCAGCAGGCAGCTACGACGTAATCGTCGCCAAGGGCACCTCAGGCTGCTGCGGCTCACCCTGGGCTGACGAGCTCAACTACGGCATCGCGAACGCCATTGACGCCGAGGTTGTCCTCGTAAGCGGCACCAAGGGCGGCAAGGATAACTTCCATGACCGCGTCGACACACTGAAGAAGAAGTTTCAGAGCCGCCTCCAGGGACTCATCGTCAACAAGGCCGGCCAGTCAGGCTGCTGCTGCCAGGGCGCATGCAGCGCAAAGGCTCCCTTCGGCACAGCAGAGGCTGACGTTGCCGATGCAGGCGCAAAGCTCCTGGGCTTCATCCCGTTTGAGCACAGCCTCTTCGCTCCGCGCGCGAAGGACATCGCCGCATACCTCGGCGCCGAGACCCTCAATGAGGGCGAGGCCGCAGTTCGCCGTCCCTGCCATCCGGCAGTAGCATCAGGCTCAGTCGAGAGCTTTGAGAAGGATCTTACCGACGGCGCAATGGTCTTCTGCGACAGCACCAGGACCGATCTCAAGGGCGCTGTATTCCAGGCCGCACGCGACGGAAAGAAGCTCGCCGGCGTTGTCTTCACCAACGCAAAGGATCCCAAGGCAGTCGAGTTCTGCGACTGCGTCAAGGAGAACGGGCTTCCGGTATTCGCCACCTCCCTGCCCCTCTTCGCCGCTGCAGGCAAGATGTCATCCTTCAAGGCTCCCATCGCCGCTGACGACAAGGAGAAGGCTGAGCTGGCCGCAGCAAAGATTGCCGCTGCGCTCGACGCTGACTGGGTAGCATCCCTCACCAAGGATGATCCGAACCACGTCCGCCGCATGTCTCCTGCCGCATTCCGCTACATGCTCACCCAGAAGGCGAAGGCCGCAAACAAGCGCATCGTCCTCCCTGAGGGAACCGAGCCCCGCACCATCCGCGCAGCAGCCATCTGCGCGCAGAGAGGCATCGCGAAGCCCGTCCTCCTCGGCAACGTTGAGGAGATCAAGAAGGTTGCTGCAGAGCAGGGAGTATCCTTCGACGGTCTCAGCATCGAGCTCGTTGATCCTGAGAACAGCCGCGAGAACTATGTCGAGAGGCTTGTTGAGCTCAGGAAGAAGAAGGGACTTACCCCTGAGCAGGCACGCGAGCAGCTCAAGGACAACGTAATGCTCGGCACCATGATGATCGAGCGCGGCGAGGTTGACGGCCTGGTATCAGGCGCAGTCCACACCACTGCCAACACCATCCGCCCTGCCTTCCAGATCATCAAGACCGCCCCGGGCTCAAAGATCGTATCCTCGGTATTCTTCATGCTGATGCCTGAGCAGGTCCTCGTCTACGGCGACTGCGCGGTCAACCCTGCGCCTACCGCTGAGGAGCTTGCCGAGATCGCCATCCAGTCCGCTGACACCGCCAAGGCGTTCGGCATTGATCCGAAGGTTGCGATGATCTCCTACTCCACCCTCGGCTCCGGAAAGGGCGAGGCAGTTGATCTTGTAGTCAACGCCACCAAGCTTGCCCAGGAGAAGAGGCCGGATCTCGCCATCGACGGACCTCTGCAGTACGACGCAGCCTACATGCCTGATGTAGCGAAGAACAAGGCTCCGAACTCTCCTGTTGCAGGAAAGGCCAACGTCTTCATTTTCCCGGAGCTCACCACCGGCAACTGCACCTATAAGGCAGTTCAGCGCTCCGCAGGCCTTGTCTCCATCGGACCTATGCTCCAGGGACTCCGCCGCCCGGTCAACGACCTCTCAAGAGGCGCGCTGGTTGACGATATCGTCTACACCATTGCCCTTACCGCGATCCAGGCTGCCCAGATCAAGGACTAAGAGGCTTTGGGAAGCTTTGGAGGGGCCCGGCACTGTCCGGGCCTTTTTCTTTTCGCCCCGCCCGGCAGCCCCGTTCAGGGCTCCGCCCATCAGCATCCCTGAATTCTGCTAAAATCCACTCCCGTTCCATGTCCCTTTCTGAAATGCCGGAGTGCCTGATGAAGCTCATTCGCAGGAAGTTCTTCTCTCATGATCTGTATTTCCTCCAGGAAATCCCGCACCGCTACATGTCGGTCTCCCTCATCCAGGTCATTGTCATTTCAGCATACTGGTTCTACTGCCTGACAACCTTCGCCAGCCAGAACGGAGATGCAGTGCTCGAAAAGCACGAGCTCATCTACCGCCTTGCCCTGATGGCGGCCCCGATGCCGGTCATCCTCTACCTCACCTACTTTGCCGTGAATTTTCTCTGCCGCTTCCTCCATTTCCAGACCACGCTCTATGACAGATCCGGGGAGGACTCCTGGATGGCGGTCTCTGAGCTGTTCAGCTCGCTCAGGGAGCGCGATGGAGGCATGTACGGCATCCTCGGCGTGCGCCCGACGGCAGAGAGCGGGCAGAGCGCCTTCGTCGTAAGAAGAATACAGAAGAAGTACCTCTTCCCCGCGGTCGTGAGGACCAACCTCCGGAACGTCCCCTCGTTCGGCGATCCTGACCGGACCATGTACTTCATCCTCCCTGACCAGCTCCTTCTCGCGAACGATGACTACCGCTTTGTCGCCGGCATCCCCTGGAGCGACATCAGGATTGTCTGTGAGGAGAAGCTCATGAGGGATCCGCTCTCGGGCGAGAACATGGAAACTCCCGTTCCCGTAAGCGCCATCCGGCTCGAGTGCGGCAGGTGGAGCACCGGGCTTCTCATCAGGGGCACGGACTCAAACTTCATTGAGCTCGGCATGCTCCTCCTCAAGATGCGGGACAAGCACTCCGAGGATTACGCTACGCCGAAATTCCTGATGGATGAGCAGAGGGATGAGCAGAAGACGGACTCAAAGAGGCAGAAGAGAAAGGCAGAGCCTATGGAAGCTACTTCCTCAGAAGGCAGCAGCGCTGCTCCTGCTCCCGCTCCTGTGCCTGAGAAGGACCTCAGCGAGCATGAGGGGATCCTCCCCGGGGATGAGGATGAGCTCCCGGGGAAAGACCAGCTCAGCGACTCCGGCATCGTGCCAGGCCAGGGCTCAGGCGATGATCTCTCCGCCGGAGTACCAGATGATGCCGGCGCTGCCGTCTCTCCTGACGAGAGGCCGGTCGGCATGAAGGAGGAGACAAGGCACCGTACCCGCAGCGATGATCCCTCAGAGCGGAGGGAGCCGTCACTCGGGAACCTCGACATCACAGGAGAGTCTGACCAGATCAGGTTCTGAGCCCCGGGCTTTCCTTCCCATAAGAGCGGCACGCTGCCGTGCCGCCTCCCGCTCTAGATGCCGAGCTTCCCGGCAAGCTCCGAGGCCGCCTCTGGCATCACCGCGCTCTCCCACTCAGCCTTCGCGCTGGTCTTCACCTTTTTGTACCTGGAAAGGAGCCTGAACGCCTCTTTGAGGGAAAGCTTTTTCTCCGGCAGCGTTTTCAGGAGACAGTTCCTGGCCCGTGCGGCTATGACCGAGCGGAGGAAATTCACGAGCTCGGCGCCCATGGCAATGCAGTAGCTGTCATCATTCCAGGATGCTGTAATGGGGAAGCTGCCCCGCTCATTGATGAGCTGCTCCCGATCCTTTCTCCCTGCAAAAATCTCGTATAAGGGAAGCAGGTTCATGTCAAACTTCGATCTGAAGCAGACCGTAGAGAGGAACGGCGCTGCCATCCCAAAATGAGCTTTGGAGAACCTGCCCTGCGCCATTGAGAGCTGGCTGGCAGCGGCAGTCTCCGCCGGTGACGCCGCCGAAAACCTGAAGCAGTACAGGAACTCCCTGCCCTTGGTCTTCACCTTTTTGCCTAAGACCGGAAGCCCGCAGTGCTCCGCTATCTGCTCCTCACCGCCCAGCAGATTGTTGCGTACCGCGACTGATGAGCCGGCATCAAGAGGGGCAATATACGCGCGCCTGTCATGCGGAGCCGGATCCCTGTAGAGGACTTCGGTAAAGAAGCCCTTGTCGAGCAGCACGATAGCGTCCTCAATGAGGAGATCTGCCATGAACTCAGCTGCTTTGCTGTCGTTCAGAAAGCTTCCCGGATACGGCCAGAGCGCGGCAGGCTCATCCTCATCAAAGCTCCAGGCGTACATCACGCCAAGGCACAGGGGCACAGGGCAGATTCCGGACATGAGCTGATCCTGACTGAGCCCCTCTGGCTCATGGTCTGCGCTTCTCAGCATGCCGTCAACAATGAGGACGCTGTCGGAAAATGACTGCAGCCGCCTCGACATGAACTTGCGGATCAGGGACTCGTCATCGCCGATCTTCCTGAGGAATGCAATTACGGCCTCTTTTGAGAGATCGAGCCCCTGGTAAAGCTCAGAGACAAAGGAGGTCTCATAAGGGAGGGAAAGGTCCGGAATCACGGTTTCGTCCGATGACGCGAGAAGAAGCGCCATGGCGTAGAGCATCCTGGCGTCCTCAGGCGGCCAGGCCATCATCAGCTCCTGCATGAGGCCGCTGCCTGCCTTGTGGCAGAGCGCCGCCTCGCCATAGTCCTTCACCAGGATGCGCTTCTTTCTGGCTCTGGGCTTTGGAGCATCGTCATCAATGTCAAAGCCGATGAACTCTCCGCTCATCATCCTGCCGGCTAGGGCCGGATCTGTCGGGACAAAGCCTAATGGGGGCCGCCCGCTGCTACGCACCTGGGGGGCTGCCCCGTCTGTTTTCTTCTCCGAAACAGCATTCTGAGAGTCAGTGTTTTCATTGAAAGTTTTTTTCGGCATAGCGGTTCGGTGCTCCTTCATCAAAAGTCATCAGGCGCCTTGGAAGGCAGAGACAGGGAACAGCCCGGCCCTGCAATGCCCGATGCACTCAGCCCATCAGATGAGCCTATCATAGCAGAGAGGCACAAAAAAAGCCCCCGGAAGCCGCTTGAAGCCGCCGGAGGCAGTACTTAAGGAATTCTCACATACCCCGCGTCAGAACACGAAGATAACCAGGGCGTACCAGATGATGCCTATTACGACCGCGACAACATGGAGCGCAACGCTGGAGCCGGCTGCCGGGAGCGCGTAGACGGCACGGAGAGTGCCGACTATGCAGCGCTGCAGCGGCCAGAGCAGGAGAGCGATGCAGATGGCGAACGCGATGGCAATCTTCTTGAACATCCCTGAGCCTGCGACGCTGCTCAGGAACTCCTGAGCTGACATGTTTCCTGCGCTCATGTCAGCCTCAAGCTGCTCCATAAAGGCGACATCGGCCTGGCTGGTGGCAATCACGAGGATGGCCGCCATCAGCACGATGAACGACGCAACGAGCGCAATGGCGAAGAAAATAAGGGTATTGCGCGCGTAGACGGCGTGATCGTGGCTGACATCATCGCCCGCCCTGTAGAGCATAACAATGAATGCGATGGCAGGTATCGCGGCGACAAGGAGCCACGAGGCGAAGAAGAAGCACATGGTGAGGAAGAGGCAGGCATAGGCGCCGATGGCGATGCCCTGAGGGAAATTGTCTCTTGAGATTACAGAATCTGACATTTTTACTCCTGATTGAGCTGCAGGCTGAGCCTGCAGGATTTGCCCGCATGTTATTGAAGAGGGCCGTGGCAGTAAACTACACTCCGGTATGGGAGATGATTCACGCGACTTAAAATAGCTCAGGCGCGCCCTGCCATGCCGTCAGCAGGAGGCGTCCGCCTGCGCCGTCAGGAGCTCTGCCCAGGGAGCACCGGAGGCGGCTACTTCATTCTTGAGTATTTGACATAGCGCCATACGGTGAAGACGCCGGCAAGAAGCGAGAGCATTACTGTCGCGAATATGATTTTGAACGAGGTCTCCACAGCCGGGGCAAGGCCGACCCTCACGGAATAGGCAAGGCAGGCAAGGACCGCGGCCGCGCCGATTGCCGGGATTGCCCCGCTCATCATCCGGAAGGCCTGCGAGACCGGAAGGTCGCGCCAGTGCGAGCCGAACGGCAGGAACGATCCGATGAGGAGCACCAGGAACATCTCCCCTAGGACAATGCCGAGGGAAATGCCGTTGTCCGTGAGCTCCGCGCGGTTTTTACCGACAAAATCCTGAGACGCCTCCTTCACCGCGTTGATGTGCGTCTTGATCCTGAACTGCGGCCTGGGCTTCTGCTCCGCCTCTGCGCCGGTCTCATCAGCTCCAGGCAGCTCCTCAGTGTCAGCCGAAGGCTTTGCCTCAGGCTTCTTCATGAAGTGGTCAATGAGGATGCTCCTTTCAGAGTCGAGCACCGAGTAGTAGCGGAGCGCGGGCTCGGACTGGAACCAGGATGAGGGGGACTGGAGAACGAAGAGGAACACCAGGAGGCAGGCGCAGTGCACCAGGGCGACCAGACCCATGATGCCTGCGGAGAGCGATATCCCGCGGGGCCGGAAGTCCCTAGCTCCGAACACCGTCTTCCTGAGATACCTCCTTGCCGAGTAGGTGCCGCCGTTTCCGTAAAGCCCGGCGGCATCAATCAGAAGATCCCTGCTGTTTTCCATATGCGCATCCCCCATAGAGCGGGGATATTATAGCCGCCTCAGTCGAACATCGAAAGGGAAAGGGGAACTCCTCCGGCGAAATCAGCGGAGAAGGTCCGCCCGAGCAGGCTCTCGAGGAGCGCCGGATCAAGCCCTGCCGCGGGCCTTATCGACCTGATGTTCTCCAGCGTCGCCTTCTCCCCCTTCTTCACGGACTTCACGAGATAGAGCGATCTCCTGAACTTCATGCCCGGGAGGACCTCGTCGTCCCTCCGGAAATGCACGCTGCCGTTGGCGGCCGCCGCGGTCTCGACGCCGCGCCTGAGCGCCCTGAACTCCTGGGGCTCAAGGGAGAAGGCCGCGTCAAGGCCGCCGTCAGAGCGCCTCAGGGTGAAGTGCTTCTCGATGAGCTCCGCGCCGAGCGCAGTCGCGGCCACCGCGACATCGGTGCCGCGGGTGTGGTCGGAGAGCCCGACGCTCACCGTTCCCCCGAAATGCTCCTTTAAAAACGGTATGTCAGAGAGGTGGTAGTCCTTCGGGTCCGCGGGATAGCTGCTCACGCAGTGGAGCACGGCGACATGGGACGCGCCGCCCTGCCTGGCGGCATTCACCGCCCGGTCAATCTCGCTGAGGGACGCAAGTCCGTCAGACATGATGACGGGCTTTTTGTACTGCGACACGGCGCGCACCAGGCCAAGGTCCACGAGCTCGAACGAGGCGACCTTGAACGCGGGTACCCCGTTCTTCTCAAGGAGCGCCGCGGCCGAGGCGTCAAAGGGGCTCGAGAACACCTCGAGTCCGTTCTTCCTTCCGCGCTCAATAAGCGCCGGGATCCACTCCCAGGGAGTAGTCCCCTCCTCATAGAGCTCGTAAAGCGACCTGCCGTCCCAGAGCCCGCCGTGGATCCTGAACTCAGGACGGTCGCTCCTTATGGTGATGGTGTCGGCGCGGTAGGTCTGGATCTTCACCGCGTCAGCGCCGGATCCGGCCGCGGCGTCGATGATCTCGAGGGCCCGCTCGAGGCGCCCGAGGTGGTTCGCGGACATCTCCGCCACAACTATCGGACGGCCAAGCGCCGCGGTGTCAAGCTTTCCGATTTTCATAGGCTACTCCTCTCTAAGTTCACGCGCCATGGCGGGATACATCACCAGGCATTGCCTGGGATGCCTGTCTGATTGTACGAAAAACAGCCGGGAATCATCGTGAGGAAGCGCACATCCGCGCGCATCCCGGGGCTCCACGGGGAGCGCTAGCACTGCGGATAGACGAGATCCAGAGTCCCGTCAATGCTTTCCCGGATAGCCTTCGCGACCCGCGCGATGCCCGAGCCGTCGATAAGATCCCTGCTGTTCTGCTCATAAAGGGGAGCGTTCCTCTCAAGCTCAGCGAAGGCGGCGAGAAGCGCGTCGGCGTCAGAGAGAGCTGCCTCATCAAGGACCAGCGAGAGGTTCTTCTTCCTCGCGGCCTCGATGTTGCAGCTCTGGTTGTCGGCCTCGCTCACGGTAATGGAGGGCAGGCAGGCCGCGACGCGCTCCAGGAACATGCCGCCGCCCGCGCCTACCGCGAAGTCCGCCTCCTGCATGAGATCCGGCATGAACTCCGTGCTCTTCCTGATGTTCCAGTCGAGATCCGACTCCAGGAGCATCCTGAGCACAGCGGCATGGTCGCCGTTCATGGGGCCGCTCACAATCTCGAAGCGGAAGCGCCTGAACCTCGCGTCTGACGCCATGGTCCTCACGAATGACCTGAGGCAGTGCTGCGGATCGCTCCCGCCGAACGACACGAGGCACCTCCTGAACGGGGGAGTCCTCGGACGCCGCGCCCTGATGAACTTCCTCTCAACGAGCGAGTACTCCGGGCCGCAGCACATTTTCCCGACCGTCTCCGCGGACGCAGCGTAGTCCTCGGGAGTCCGCAGGATGTTCCCGTCGATGAGGACGTCGCAGGAGTGCTTCCTCATGAGATCGTCGATGACGATGAGCCGGTAGGAGCTCTCGCGGATTTTCAGCTCCTCCTCAAAGCCTATCGAGTAGTCGTCAAGGACGATGAGCGCCGGGCGGTCGCTGAAGCAGGGAAGCTTCTCGACATGGGTCCCCATGGAGAAGACCCTCCGCCCCTCAAGGAGGCGCCTGGTCTCCGGGCGCACCCCGCCGGTGAGGTTGAAGGCAAAGCGGATGCCGTACTTTCTCCGGATGAAGTCGGCGATCTTGCAGCAGCGGAAAAGGTGCCCCGTTCCGATCTGAGGATCCGCCCGGAACATGAAATAGAGTCCGGCCATTTCCATTTTCCTGTTCTGCCACAAGCTCATGCGGGATCTCCTGAGGAAGAGGGAAAGGCCCCTCTGTAAAAAATGGCCTCTGCGTGAGGCCTCATGAAACGTTTACGGCTGCCCTGTGCCTGGCTTTGGATCTGAGCCGTGCATCGCAAGGTACATCAGCTCCGCCTTCCGGAAGTCCTCCGGCGTGTCGATGTCAAGTACCCGCTCCTCCGGGAGGAGGAACGCGGCGGCGGAGGTCTCCCAGGGAGACTTCCCCGACATCCATACGTCACCTGAGGCCCAGTAGAACGCGCCTGCGTCATGGTAGCGGGGCTCAAGATCCTGGCTCCGCATCATGATTGACCTGCGGTCGACCGGCACGGCAAGCCCGTCCGCGCCTATGCGGCAGGCCCTCTGCCAGGGGAAGTCGTAGGCGCACATTGAGATGCAGTAGTCGGCGCCCGACTCCCTCCAGAGCCGGTAGGATCCGGTGATGTCAGAGGGCTCCGCAAATGGAGCGGTCGCGTAGATGCAGAGCACCTCGGAGACATCCTCGCCGAGAGCCCTGAGGCGCCTCACCGCGTCGGCAACCGCCTCGGTGCTCGTCACGAAGTCACCGGAGAGCTCAGCGCTGCGGAGGAACGGGGCCTTCGCCCCGTACTTCTCAGCGGCTGCGGCGATTTCCGGATCGTCAGTCGTGACGAACACGCTCTCCACGGCGCCGCTTCCGAGGGCCGCCCTGATTGGATAGCTTATCATCGGGGCGCCCGCGAAAGGCCTCACGTTCTTCCGGGGGATCCTCTTCGATCCACCGCGTGCCGGGATAACGGCTATGGCCATCAGAACCTGAACTTCCTCTCGGTGCCGTCCTCGATGAAGTCAGCGGAGGCGGCCTCGACGCTCGCGCCCTCGTTCTTTCCGGCGCTTACGAGGTCAGTGAGGAACACATGGGTGACATCCTCGGCGCAGCTCTTCATCTCGGTGGCGCCGTCATCGAACTTCCAGATGCAGATGAAGTCGGAGGTCTTGCCCATCTCCGGAGTCCACTTCTCCTTCACGGAGAAGGTCTTCTCATGGCGCATCAGCTGAACCATTCGGAGCGTCCAGCGGGTGGTGGCGCCAGAGGCGTCAGTGACCTGGATCGGGGTCTGGGGCTGCATCCTGAGCTCTGCCTCGCCTGACTCCATGACCTTGCCGCGGGCATCCTTGATTACCGGGCTGAAGCCGTTGTACTCGAAGGAGGCCTTGACCTTGATCTTGCCCTGCATGTCATCCATCTTGTAGATGCGGCAGACAATCTCCTTCCCCTTCGCGTCGACGCTGCAGGAGGGCTCCGGAGGAACATTGCCGTAGTCAGCAGCGAGCTTTTCCACCGCGGTATCAGGGAGAGCAAGGCCGAAGCGGACAAATGACGAGGGCTCGTAGGGAACGTCAGGGTTCTTCGGAACCGAGTTTATGCCGTTGTGGTAGAAGTCGGTGCCGTAGCACTCAACCACATGGCGGGGGTTGATGATGCAGACCTGGTTCGGACCCTGGGAGACGTAAATCGCGGGAGTGCCTTCCTTAAGCCCCGAGAAATACTGCGGCAGGCCATCGCAGGTTACGCGGCTCTGGCCGTTTGATTTGAATACCACGCAGGCGCTCTGCTGCCCGACGCTCACCTGCTCGGCATCCTGCACGTTGACGAACTTCCTGCCGCCGAAGGCGAAGTCCTTCTGCGGGCCGTAGCAGGTGGTGAGGTTCTGCGCCCCGGCGATGACGCAGATCACGTCGTTTCCGGCGCTGACGCTCTTCACGTTGGAGACGCCCTCAACAGTCGAGAGGTACTGCTGCGCGGTCTTGGCGCGCTCAAGATCCATGTCGTAGCCGTAGAAGCGCAGGCGCCCGCGGTAGTTCAGGGCGACGGAGTAGAAGCGGTCCATGCTGATCTGCTTGATGTCCTGAGTGCCGTTCATGTGGTCAGACTGCCTCATGAAGGCGGCTCCCTGGATGGGCTCGCCCTTCGCGACGCGGCAGTCCGCGAAGGAGGTTACGTTGACCCAGCAGAGCGAATTGTAGCCGAGCTCGACGCTCTTGATCTCAGGGATGCCGGTGAAGTCAAAGCGCGCCGCGTCATCGCCGTAGCACTTGAGCTCATTCTTCATGCTGACGCCGCAGGTCATGTCCATGAAGCGCGAGGCGGTGATGAAGCGGAACTTCTGCCCGTTCGGGGTGCTCTTGTCCGCGTTGGTGTAGGCCTTCGGGCGTCCCCAGCAGGTGGCGGTGCCGTCAAGGCTCAGGGAGCAGGCGTGCTCATAGCCGACCGAGACGGTCCTCGCCATGATGTCGCCGCCGAAGTCGATCCTCCTGGTGCCGCAGGCCCTCGTGGTGTCGACATCGGCCATCAGGCAGACCTTTACGTCGTAGACGTTGCTGCAGTAGCTGCCCTTCTTGTTCTTGCACTCGAAGGTTGCGGTCTTTCCGTCCTCGGACTCCGTGGGCTTCTGGCAGTCATCCGCGACGCAGACGCTGATGGTCGAGAACTCGGCGCGGTAGGCCTGCAGATCATAGGCATTGTCTATCTTCAGGGTGACTCCGCCGGTGTCGCCCTCAGTTCTTGAGGCCTCGACGCCAACAGGAAGAGGCTTTGAGAGCAGGCGCTTCCATCTGGCGTCCTCTGACTCCCTTTTAACCTTAGCAGCCTGCTCGGCGCCTGCAGCGCCGGCGCGGTCTGCGGCAACGCTTGCTGCGGCAGTCTTGCCGGCAGCGGCCGCAGGCTGAGGCGCAGCCTCGTCGTCACCGCACCCGGCTATAAATGCAGCCGCGATGAGCGGCAGACAGATATATGAATATTTCATAGTGCCCCCGAAAAAATACCGGTGATATTTTAATATAGCGGGAGTTCACAAAACGTGAAACGTGTGAAGAATTGGATTACAAATTGGACAAATTACTGACTGAAGCCGGAGCTCCGGGCATGCCCGGCACCAGCACTATGACCGCCATCTCCGGAGGAAGGTCATTCCTTGTTGCCGGAGGATCCGGCATGACAGGTAAAGCCCTGCGGCTTGACCTCAGGAAGAGGTATCCCGGGTGCAGGATCACCCTACTCTCCGGGGGCTCGCTCCCGCTGGAGCCGGAACCTGGCGAAGCTGTCATCAGGATGAGCGACGCTGAAGCCTCCCGCGGCACAGTGGAGGCTGACGCGGTGTTCGCGCTCGCCGGGGAGCCGGTAAACAGCAGGAGGATAACCCGCGGCAGCCTCGCGGCAAATGCCCATGGACGGGTCGGACTCATGATGAAGGCAGCCGCGCTCCTCAGGGCCCCGGCGCCGTTCTTCGCCGCGTCCGCGATCGTGTCAGACGGGAGCAGGCTCCTCCGGGAGTTCCGGGACAGCCTGGAGGCGGAGGCCCGCAAGGCTCTGAGCGCGGAAGGCATCAGCCCGGTCTTCGTGAGGTTCCCCTTGATTCTCGGTAGCCGCGGCATGCTGCCCGTGCTCCGGAAATTTGCCCGTCTCCGCCTGATGCCCTTTTTCTTACCTGAGGAAAAGCTTCCCGTGACGGCGGCGGAGGACTCCGCCTCATTCCTCTCCTCGCTACCCGGGACAGATTCACTGAATGGGGCGCGGATGCCCCATCAGATGAGAACGCTCCGCGAAATCGTGAGGGAAGCAGCCGGGAACAGAATTCTCCTGCCGCTTCCCGCGCCGCTTGCGCTCCTGAGGCTCCTTGATCCGGGGACCGCGGAGCTCTTCGGGAAGTACAGAGAGGAGCCTGGAACAGTCTCCCGTCCCTAGAGGTCAGTCAGGGGACTTATCAACGGACGTGACGCTTACAAGGCCGTTTTCAATGGTATAGCGGAAATTGAGGTCCCAGAGCCTCACGCCGTAGACTCTCCCGCTCTCGTGCTGATAGGCGGGACGCGGATCATAGGAGAGGATCTCCTCCGCCTCCGCCCTGATGCCAAGGCGCCCCAGGGCCTCAAGCTCCGAAAGCGCCTCATCAGAGAACCTCACCTCGAGCCTCACGGGCTCCTCCCTCGCAAAGCCCGATACCGCGTCCGGGTGCGAGTCCGAGAACCTGATATAGGGCTTGATGTCGTAGACGGGAGTGCCGGAGACGAGATCCGCACCGAATACCGTGAGGTAAAGCTTCCCTCCATCACGCGAGACGCCGCCGTTCCGGACGGACGAGAGCCCCAGAGAGTTCGGGCGGAACGGGCTCCTCGACGCGAATACCCCGACCCTGGTGTTGCCGCCGAGGCGCGGGGGCCTCACGAGCGGCCTGAAGGAGTGATCCTCGATTAGGGAGAAGCCGAAGATGAGCCAGAGGTGCGAGAACTCCCCGATGCCCCTGAAGGCATCCTCGGTGTCATAGGGAGGAAGGATCCGGATCCTCGATGACACATTGGAGGCAAGGCCGCTCTGCCTCGGGACCGAGAACTTCTCCCGGTAGGGGGACTCGATTATCCCGACAGGCGAGATGGCAACCTCCTGCTCAGAGGCCTCAGCGGCCGCCTCAGTCATCGGACTTTTCTCCGCTGTCCTCCTGCTCTTCCTGGCTGCTCTCCCCTGCGGCCTTCTGAGGCTTGCCCTTCAGCTTAACGGCCTCGCCGTAGCAGACTATGCTCCGGACGCACATCGCGCTGTCGCGCATCTCGACGCAGCTGTCCATGACCGCCGCGTCGGCGCCCGCGTCATGCGCGGCCTCAAGCAGGGCCTTCCTCGCGAGCCTCTCTTTGGGCGGAGCGTCGCGGTCAGTCTCCTGGCAGGACGATCCGCTCACCGTTCCCAGGATCTCGTAGTCATCCCTCTTGATGAGGTCCTCCTTGGTGAGGGGCTCGACGCCGCTGGCCTTGAAGTACTCGCTGAAGCGGCTCGGGGCGACATTTGAGGTGAAATGGAAATACGAGCATCCCGAAAGGGCTGCCATGAGGATGGCTGAAGCCGGAAGCAGACGCATGAGAGACATCGTTAACTGTCCTTACCGCCGCCATACCGGAAAGCCGGAAACAAAACGACAATGGCCAAAGAACGGATGAACGGGCAGCTGAGATTGAGAATGAAATGAAGTGGTGGAGCTAACCGGGATCGAACCGGTGACCTCTTGCATGCCATGCAAGCGCTCTCCCAACTGAGCTATAACCCCACAGAAGACAGCGATATTATACATGGTGTAAAACCGCTGTCAAGCGTTTTCAGGATTTTTTAGGAGCGCCCTTTCTGGAGTACTCCTCGCTGAGCCTCTGCAGCCTGATGATGCCGTAGAAGGAGAAGAGGACGAATACGAAGGGCGGGAAGAGCCAGATGCGGCTCCCCTCGAAGACGACGTCAGGCGCGGAGTCCGCGTAGCGGAACTCGGCCTTCTCCCCGGGCTTCATCTCCCTGTCCGTGCGGAGGAGCGCGCCGCTCCTGACCTTTGTCCCGTCACTGAAGCTCACTGAGTAGACATAGGTCTTAGCGCACTCCTCGTCCTTCCCGCAGGAGGAGACCACCCGCTTCTCGGAGTCAACCGTTCCGGTGACCACGGTCGAGAGGAACGGGGAAAAGAGCCGAAGCTCCTTCACGGTGCTCCCCGAGGCGTACATCGAGCAGAAGACGAGGGTCGCCACAAGGGAGAGCATCACCGATATAAGCGCCCTCGCAATGGCCCTTTTCCGGCTCCAGAGGAGGAACACCGGAAGAGCGAGGATGATGCAGGAAATGAAGGCAAAGAGCAGATACGGCGCAGTGGTCCAGGCGAGTGGCTCGCCCTCCGCGACATAGAGCCGCACGCTGTCGCCCGATCCGATCCCGGGATCAGTCGCCGCGAACTGCACCGCGCCCGCCGTGCCCTCGGCATAGGACCTCACCGCCGCGTACCCGGTTATGGCGCACTCGCCACTGGGGCAGAAGAACATCTTCCCCACAGTGCCTGCCGTGTACTCGACGCGGTACTGCCCGCTCTCCGAGAAGAGCCACTTCACTGAGGACTTGATGCTCGGAAAGAGGATGAACGCTGAGGCGATGATGATGAAAAGGACCGCGAAAACCGCGGGAAGACGGGACTTGAGGTTCTCCATTTCTGCTCCGGAGGAGGGGACGCTCACGGGCGTCCCCCGGGGAAATAATGCTCTTTACGCCTCGGCAGGCTGCTCTGCCGCCTTTGCCTTCAGAAGCTCAATCACCTTCGAGACTCTCGAGAGGACGCGCTCCTTTCCGACGAGCTCAAGGACAACGTTCATCTCAGGAGATACGGCGCCGCCCGTAACAGCAACGCGGAGCGGCATGCAGACCTTGCCCATGCCGACGCCCATCTCGGCTGCGGTGCCCTCAAGGATCTTCTGCAGCTCATCGGCGTTCCAGTCGGAAAGCGCCTCGAACTTCGCCTTCACGCGCTCAAGCGCATCGGCGGAGTCGCTCTTGAACCACTTCTTGGCGGCCTTCGGATCGATCTCCTTGTACTCCTCGTAGAAGTAGCGGGACTTCTCGGCCATCTCCTTCAGGGTCTGGGTGCGCTCGCGGAAGGCCTTCACGATCTCGGGAAGGGCGGGGCCGTTCGAGAGGTCGATCTTCTGATTGTCCATGTGCCACTTCAGGTACTCTGCGACATGCTCGGGAGGCAGCATCTTCATGTACTGCTGGTTCATCCACATCAGCTTCTTGGTGTTGAAGGCAGACGCGGACTTCGAGACGTTCTCCACGTTGAAGAGCTTAATCATCTCGTCAAGGGTGAAGATCTCCTGATCGCCGTGGCCCCAGCCGAGGCGCACCAGGTAGTTGATGAGGGCCTCGGGGAGGTAGCCGTCATCGCGGTACTGCATGACGCCCACAGCGCCGTGGCGCTTCGAGAGCTTGGTGCCGTCGTCGCCCAGGATCATCGAGACATGGGCGAACTCAGGGACTGGGAGCCCCAGCGCCTTGTAGATGTTGATCTGGCGCGGGGTGTTGCTGGCGCGGGGTGTTGTTAATGTGGTCCTCGCCGCGGATGACGTGGGTGATGCCCATGTCGGCGTCATCGATGACGACGCAGAAGTTGTAGGTCGGGGTTCCGTCGGTGCGGCGGATGATGAGGTCATCAAGCTCGCTGTTCGCAACCTCGATGTCGCCGCGGATGAGGTCGTGAAACTTCACGGTGCCCTCGGTCGGGTTCCTGAACCTTACGACATACGGCTCGTCCGGGGAGTGCTCGGAGTGATCGTCGCGGCAGTGGCCGTCATAGCGGGGCTTCTCGCCCTTCTTCTGCTGCTCCTCGCGGAGCGCG
>ONIT01000002.1 GCA_900317945.1 uncultured Pseudomonadota bacterium | reverse complement strand
TTGGGATTAGCCTACTCAAACTGGAAACGCCGTATGCGGATCCGCACGTACGGTGTTGTGAGAGGTGTGATGCTAAAACATCCGCCTACTCGATTTTATATGCATCTGCCTCTTTTAAAGGCCGGCAACCTCAAAGGCTATTCTCCTGTGAGCCCTCGTCAGCCGCTTTATATGCTTGATCTTAAGCTGATGGCGCCTCCAGGTGCTTTTCTTCATGTGTCTGAGAAATTTGTTGCTCATTTTTTTCATGACATTCTCCGGAATCCTGATATGCGCGTATTTTACAATAATTCAGGTGAGTTCTAATGAGTCCGGCTGGTAAAGAATATGTTAAATGACAGCATCCGGGGCTTTGCAGCAACTTTCCATGGAATGGAGCCGGGAACGGCATTAAGTGATAATATTAGCTGTCTCTGCATCTTGCCGCATCTGAATAAGGTCAGATGCCCTGTCATCTATCGACTTGAATTCAGTCCTTTACTATAATTGCGGTAAGATAAAACGAGTGGCCGGATGATTCTC
The DNA here is from genome assembly GCA_900317945.1 of uncultured Pseudomonadota bacterium. GTDB lineage: Bacteria > Pseudomonadota > Gammaproteobacteria > Enterobacterales > Succinivibrionaceae > UBA2810. Next base: position 64,091 of record ONIT01000002.1, on the reverse strand, counting down.
CGGCGGGTCCTTCTGACCTGCCGCCTGAGTCCGGCAAGGCTAAGGTCGGATCCAGGATCGGCTTATGAGCGGTCATCCGGATTTTGAGCTGTAACGGAATCAGTCACGGAGCTTCCTGTTTCATGGCTGATAATCAAACTGGGGCAATGTTCCATATGGAAATTTTTAAGGGCGCTCCCGCGCTGTCGGCTTTCAGAATCAGTAAAATCATGACTTCATGCCATGAGCTGTCTCTGCCTGTCACTGATGTTTATGCTGAATTCGTGCATTTTGCAGATTTGAACTCTCCTCTGACAGACTCAGACAGAGAGGTTCTCAGCAAGCTTCTTGTTTACGGTCCCCGTGCCGACAAAAAGGACACCTCAGGCGATCTTTACCTGGTTATTCCCCGTCCCGGAACCATTTCCCCCTGGTCATCCAAGGCAACTGATATTGCAAAGAACTGCGGACTGGCCTCAATAAAGCGTCTTGAGCGCGGCATTGCCTATTACGTAAAGTCCGAGTCTCCGCTTACCGATGAGCAGAAGAAGAGCTTCATCCCCCTCATCCATGACCGCATGATGGAGATCGTCACCCACAGCATGGACGATGCCGAGAAGCTCTTCTCCAAGCAGACTCCGGCTCCCATGACCTCAATTGACGTGCTCGGACGCGGCAAGGAGGCGCTGCAGGAGGCAAACGTCAATCTCGGACTCGCTCTCTCCTCTGACGAGATGGACTACATCGTCAGGTCCTTCACCGAGATGAAGCGCAACCCGAATGACGTTGAGCTCTACATGTTCGCCCAGATGAACTCCGAGCACTGCCGCCACAAGGTATTCGGCGCAGACTGGACTATCGACGGAGTGAAGCAGGACAAATCCCTGTTCGAGATGATCAAGAACACCACCAAGGTTACTCCTGATCACGTTCTCTCCGCATACTCAGACAATGCCGCCGTCATGGAAGGATCCCGCGCAGGGCGCTGGTTTGCCGATCCCTCAACCCACAGATATTCCTATCACAATGAGGATATCGACATCCTCATGAAGGTTGAGACCCATAACCATCCTACCGCAATTTCTCCGTACCCCGGCGCCGCAACCGGCTCGGGCGGCGAGATCCGCGATGAGGGCGCAACCGGATCAGGCTCAAAGCCCAAGGCAGGAATCTGCGGCTTCTCCGTATCAAACCTCCGCATACCGGGATTCGAGCAGCCCTGGGAAACCGACTTCGGCAAACCGGACAGAATTTCCAGCGCGCTTGACGTCATGATCGACGGGCCTCTCGGAGCAGCAGGATTCAACAATGAGTTCGGACGCCCGAACCTCGCCGGATACTTCAGAACCTACGAGGAGAAGGTCAACAGCTACAACGGGCTCGAAGTCCGCGGCTACCACAAGCCCATCATGCTTGCAGGCGGCATCGGCAACATCAGGCATGAGCATATCAAGAAAGGCTCAATTCCTGTAGGCGCCAAGCTCATCGTCCTGGGCGGACCTGCCATGAACATCGGACTGGGCGGCGGCGCGGCCTCCTCAATGACCTCCGGGCAGTCCTCCGCTGAGCTTGACTTCGCGTCAGTGCAGCGCGACAACCCTGAGATGGAAAGAAGGTGCCAGGAGGTTATCGATGCCTGCTGGGCGATGGGCAGCGCGAACCCCATTCTCTTCATTCATGATGTCGGCGCGGGCGGACTCTCCAACGCAATGCCTGAGCTTGTCCATGACGGCGGCGTAGGCGGCGTGTTCGAGCTCCGCAAGGTGCCCAATGACGAGCCCGGCATGAGCCCGTATGAGATCTGGTGCAACGAGTCCCAGGAGCGCTATGTCCTCGCCGTATCAAACGAGGATTTCCCGGTATTCGAGCAGATCTGCAAGAGGGAAAGAGCCATGTTTGCGGTAATCGGCACCGCAATCAAGGAGCACCACCTCGAGCTTGACGACTCCTACTTCAAGAACCGCCCGGTAGATCTCTCGCTGAGCGTTCTCCTTGGCAAGCCTCCCAGAATGCACAAGAACGTTAAGAGCCTGCAGGTCAAGGGCGAGCCTCTTGATCTCAGCGCCATCTCCCTGCGCGATGCGGCCATGCGCGTGCTGAGGCTTCCTACCGTTGCCGAGAAGACCTTCCTCATCACTATAGGCGACAGGACCGTAACCGGCCTTGTAGCCCGTGATCAGATGGTTGGCCCCTGGCAGATCCCCGTATCAGACTGCGCCGTAACCGAGGCGTCCTACGACACCTATAACGGTGAGGCAATGGCCATGGGCGAGAGGACCCCGATTGCGCTTCTCAATTATGCGGCTTCTGCAAGAATGGCAGTAGGCGAGGCCCTTACCAACATTGCAGCAGCCGACATCGGAGGCCTCGACAGGGTAAAGCTTTCCGCCAACTGGATGGCCGCTGCAGGCCACCCCGGTGAGGACGCAGGCCTTTATGCGGCCGTCAAGGCAGTCGGCATGGAACTCTGCCCGGAGCTCGGAGTCAGCATTCCGGTCGGAAAGGACTCCATGTCCATGAAGACAACCTGGCAGCAGGACGGCGAGGAGAAGACCGAGACTGCTCCTCTTTCCCTGATTGTCAGCTCGTTCGCGAGAGTTGAGGACGTCAGGAAGACCCTGACTCCTGTGCTCCGCGCCGACAAGGGCGACACCTCGCTCATCCTTATCGATCTCGGCAACGGACAGTGCCGCCTCGGCGGATCCTGCCTTGCCCAGGTATACAAGAAGCTCGGCGACACCGCGCCTGACGTTGACTCACCGGTCAGCCTCAAGGGCTTCTTCAACGCCATGCAGTTCCTGCTCTCACGCGGCAAGATCATTGCCTACCATGACCGCTCGGACGGCGGACTCTTTGTAACTCTCGCAGAGATGGCCTTTGCCGGGCACTGCGGCGTCAATGTTGCCATCGACCAGCTTGGCGTCAATGACCTTGCGGTCCTCTTCAACGAGGAGCTCGGAGCAGTAATTCAGGTCAGCAACAAGGACAAGGAGACCGTACTCAACGTTCTTTCAGGACACGGCCTCGGCAACTGCTGCGTAACTATCGGCACTGTTACTGACGACGACAGCATCGTCATCACCAGAAACGGCGAGCCGGTATTCTCCGAGTCGAGAACTGCTCTGCGCTCCGTCTGGGGTGAGACCACCTATCACATGCAGGCTCTGCGCGACAACCCCGCCTCTGCTAAGAGCGAGTTCGACGCGAAGTCCGACAGCAGGGATCCGGGACTCAGCGTAAGCCTCACCTATGACGTGAATGAGGATATCGCCGCTCCGTTCATCGAGTCAGGCAATGCGCCCAAGGTTGCCATCCTCCGCGAGGAGGGCGTCAACTCAGAGAATGAGATGGCTGCCGCCTTCGCCCATGCAGGATTTGACGCAGTCGATGTCCACATGAGCGACATCCTCTCCGGCAGGGTATCCCTCTCCGGATTCAAGATGCTGGCAGCCTGCGGTGGTTTCTCCTACGGAGATGTCCTCGGTGCAGGCGAGGGCTGGGCAAAGTCAGTTCTCTTCAACTCCAGGGCAAGGGACGAGTTCGCCGCATTCTTTGAGAGGAATGACACTCTTGCGCTCGGCGTCTGCAACGGCTGCCAGATGCTCTCCAACCTCCGCGAGCTTATCCCCGGTGCTGAGCTGTGGCCGCACTTCGTCAAGAACGAGTCAGAGAGGTTCGAGGCAAGGTTCAGCCTGGTCAGGATCGAGAATTCCAAATCACCGCTCTTTGACGGCATGGCGGGCTCCCATATGCCTATCGCCGTTGCCCACGGCGAGGGAAGGGCTGAGTTCGAGTCAGAGGACGCGCTGAAGAAGGCTGAGGCTGCCGGACTTGTCGCCGTACGTTTCGTCGACAACTATGTTGAGCCTACCGTCAGGTACCCGTTCAACCCGAACGGATCGCCGAACGGCATCACCGGAATCACCTCCGCAGACGGACGCGTCACCATTATGATGCCGCATCCTGAGCGCTGCCAGAGGGCGGTATCCAACTCCTGGCATCCGGATGACTGGCAGGAAGCAGGCGCATGGCTCAGGCTGTTCAGAAACGCCCGCAAGGCAATCGGCTGATCAAAAGCATAAACAGCTGCAGCTGATTCATCAGCAGGCTTTATGAGATGGCGGACCGTGAAGGCTGGATTTCCAGCCGGAGCGGCCCGCTTTTTTATTGTTCCCCGCTGCAGAAACATCACTTATCCCTGATCTTCCGCCTAAATCTTTTAATTCATTTCTGTGAGCTTATCAGCGCATGATGACAGGTAAATTTTGTAAAATCTCAGGATCGGAACAGATATGGCTGACGGCAGAATAATTTTCTGATACGGCAAGGCTTTTCACGGCAGGTACGAAAATGAAGAATTTTTCACTTCCTTTGGAAATTCCAGTCAAAAGTTTCAGGGAAATCAGAGACGGACTGAAGAGCCCTGAGACCAGAGGCAGGGCGGTCTCGAACCTCCTCGTGTACCTTGCCGGCGCATTGCTGAGCTTTGCCGTGATTTTCGGGGCAGGCTATTATTTCATGGCCGTTACCGCATCCGGCGTAATGTATGAATCATTTGCCGATTCGGCCTACAGCAGCCTGAACGGCAAATCGGGGCTCGCGAAGCTCGTAAAGAACGGAGATGACAGCGGGCTTTTTGGGAAGGAGCACTATTACCGTCTCGATCTGCCTTTCATCAGCACCACGATGAACCTGACGGCAGTAACGAGCCTCGGGCTATTCAATTCCTCGACAGAGATTGTCCTGCAGAATATCTCAGTCGGTTCTGACATTCCACAGCTCAACCTGGCAGGCGGCAGGGTACTTGCGTCATTTGATCTTGACTTCTCCTCCGACAGTCCGGCTCCCGCAAATGTAAAAATGGAGGATATCAAGGCGGATGACGGCAGCAGGAGCCTCGTGATAAGCGGAATTTCAGTAAAGAAATGCAGCGCGGGCGATGAAAGCTGCAGCTATCTCTTTTCCGCATCCGAGCTGACCGTCAGGGACTCCAGCAGGGATGTCTCATACTCGCTCCGCAATGTCCAGCTTCCGATAAAGATCTCTGACAGTGACTCCGGAGAGTCAGTTGCTGTAAACAAGGGCGTAGTAGCCTCCGCGGACCTCAGGCTCGGAAAGCGCGGGAGCTTTTCCGCAGCAGGTCTCAGGATAAGCGGGGTATTTTCCAACAAGGCTGACAGCCTCAGCGCGGAAAAAGTCTCCATTAGCGCAAAGCAGGCCAAAATCAGCCTTGAGGGAATGCAGCAGGGCGAGCTGTTCGACTTCGACCAGAGGTTTGTGGTCAAAGGCTCAGTAAGGAATGGCGGAAACAGCTTCATGTCCCATCTCTCTGACTTCCTTGAGCCGGTAAATTTCTCCGATTTCACCATCAAAGAAGGCCCTTTCAATAAAGCATCTGCCGCTGCCGAATATTTCAGGAAAAACAGGACCTTCATTGAAATAAAGCAGCTGCAGGCCGTATCAGGAGACGCCACAACCACCTCGGATTTTACCCTGAGCAACGGCTACGCTGACTTCGAGCAGGATGAGGCAGGGGCAGAGCTCCTCTTCAAGAAGGACTTCCTGGCCAATTTCTCATCCTGGAATGATACCGTCTCAAGGCTCCTGGAGCGCGAGTACATAAAGAACTCCGCTGATGCTCCCGGCTACATCACAACCACAATCAGGTATGTAAGAGGAAATGTCTCGGCAGGAGACAGAATTCTCTACAGCAAATAGCATGTCTTTACCGGGCGTATAATCTGACATGATGTTATACGCCTTGTTTAATACTATCTCTTCTCCTTTCATATTTGCAGCATGATGTTCAGACGGATATTCATGCATGCCAGTTGCCCGCATTTAAATAACAGAATTATTTAAAAAATATGTGCATATTCATTTATGCCACGTCATATATACAAAATCAGACAGTATAAAGAATATTACGGACAAACTTAAGAAAAACACGCCTTTATGTTATAATTAGAAAGGTTTTTTGAAGAGAATTTCGGTAGTTTACATGAGCAGCACAGAGTCGGGAATAAAGCCTACCAATATAGTTGACGAGCTTAAATCGTCATATCTTGATTATTCAATGAGCGTAATCGTATCAAGAGCGCTCCCGGATGTACGTGACGGTCTGAAGCCTGTTCACCGCGCCTGTCTGTTCGCCATGAACCAGCTTGGCATAACCTTCGGCGGCAAGACGGTCAAGTCAGCCCGTGTTGTAGGTGAGGTCATCGGTAAGTACCACCCGCACGGAGACACTGCGGCATACGACACCATTGTCCGCATGGCCCAGGATTTTTCACTCCGCTACTGCCTCGTTGCCGGCCAGGGAAACTTCGGAACGGTGGACGGCGACAAGGCTGCCGCCATGCGTTACACGGAAGTCAAGCTGCAGCGCATCACTGATGAGCTCATGGCAGATCTGAAGGAAGACACTGTCGACTGGATGCCGAACTACGACAGCTCGCTCATGATGCCGACAGTGTTCCCCACCAAAATCCCCAACCTTCTGGTAAACGGCAGCTCGGGCATTGCGGTAGGAATGGCAACCAATATCCCTACGCACAACCTGAGAGAGGTCATAGACGGCTGCCTCGCCTTCATCAAGAAGCCTGACATTACCGTCGACGAGCTCATGACCTATATTCCGGGGCCTGACTTCCCCACAGGAGCAGAGATTCACGGCAGGGCAGGCATAGTCAGCGCCTACCGTACCGGACGCGGCACGATTACCATAAGGTCAAAAACCCACGTTGAGAATGACGAGGGACATCAGATCATTGTCGTTACCGAGATCCCCTACGGCGTCAACAAGGCTGAGATGGTCAAGCATATCAGCGAGCTGGTCAGGGACGGCAAAATCACCGGCATCAACAGCATCAAGGATGTCTCAGCAAAGGATATCCGCATCGAAATCGAGCTGAAGAAAGACGAGAATCCTGATTTTGTGCTGACCAACCTCTTCAAGCAGACCGAGCTGCAGAGCAATTTCTCCTGCAACATGGTCGCACTGGATCACGGCGCTCCGAAGACCTTCAACCTCCGTGAGATGATCGCGGCATTCGTGTCGCACCGCCAGGAGGTTGTGTCGAGAAGGACTGCCTACAGGCTCAAGGCCGCCAGGGCCAAGGCCCACATCCTCGACGGGCTCCTGGTCGCCATCGACAATATCGACGAGATTATCGCGATAATCAAGAGGGAAGGCCAGACAAAGGAAGGGGCCAAGGCCGATATCCTGAGCCGCCCGTGGGATCTTCATTTCGCGAAGGCCCTCCTTGATGAGTGCGGAGAGGCCTGCAGGCCCTTCGGCCTGCCTGCCAATCTGGGCTACGTCAACGGAAAGTACTATCTCTCTCCTGAGCAGGTAGACAAGATCCTTGACCTCAGGCTCCATCAGCTGACCGGAATGGAGCGTGACAGCCTGGCAAAGGATTACCGTGCCCAGTACGCAATTGTTGCCGAGTGCCTCCACATACTCAATGACCCCGAGTACCTGATGCAGGTCATTTCCAAGGAGCTCGTTGAGGTCAAGGACAAGTTCGGCGACGAAAGGCGCACCACAATCCTGAATTCAAGCGCTGACATCGAGATTGAGGACCTCGTCCCTGACATGGACGTGGTCATCACCCTCTCGCATGAGGGCTACGTAAAGTACCAGCCCCTTTCCGACTACGACGCGCAGCACCGCGGCGGCCAGGGCAAGTCCGCGACCAAGCTCAAGGACAACGACTACATTGTCAATATGGCCGTCGCCAATACTCATGACTACCTCATCATGTTCACCTCAAAGGGACGCGAGTTCCTGCTCAAGGTATTCAACCTGCCTGAGGCCTCACGCGGCTCGAAGGGCCGTCCGCTGGTAAATGTCGTAAAGCTCGGCGATGGCGAGCGCGTCACGCAGATGCTGCCCGTCCATGATTTCGGCGATGAGGGCGAGTTCAAGTACGTAATCATGGCAACCAAGAAGGGCAGAGTGAAGAAGCTGCCGCTCAGGCTGCTCTCGAGCCGCTCGCTGGGCAAGATCGTAATAACCCTCCTTGAGGGAGACGATCTCATCGGCGTTGCGCCCTCTACCGGAAATGACGACATCATGCTCTTCTCCAAGAAAGGCAGGTGCATCAGGTTCAATGAGTACTATTCAGCTGTCGGTGAAGAGGATGATCTTGCGTCAGAGGCTGATTCCGACAGCGATGACACGCCGGCTCCTGAGACCAGTGAAGGCAGCCTCGATGACGCAGCCCAGGCGGACAATGCTGACGCTGAGACTGATGCATCCGCTGCAGGCGGCGGACTCAGGCCACAGGGCTGTTCATCAAGGGGCGTACGCGGAATGAAGCTCGCCGGAGACGACGACGAGCTTGTTGCCCTGGTAGTTCCCAGAAGCGCCGATCCGGTTCTTGACATCACTGAGACCGGACTTGGCAAGAGGACTCCGATTGAAAGCTATCCTCTCCGCTCCAACCGCGGCGGTATGGGCGTTATCTCCCATAAGATTACCGACAAGACCGGACTGGTTGTCGGAGCCATCCAGGCTGCATCGGATGATGAGATTCTGATCATTACCGACCATGGCAGGCTTATCAGGACCAAGGTCGGAGAAGTAAGGGAATGCCAGAGAAACTCCGCGGGTGTCAAGGTTGCAAGGTTCCCTGACGATGAGAAGATCATGTCAATTGAGCGTGTCGTTCCCGGCGACGAGAGCAACGCTGAGGAGCAGCATCCTGACGCAGACGTGTCTGACGATGAGACTGCAGCGCTGCCGGACGTATCCGGCGATGCTGCGGATGGCAGCGCTCCTGACGAGACTGACGGGCAGTAACGCTTATTGCTGTGAGTTCAGAAACGAATAAATGTATAATTGCCCAGGTTATTTTTAGGTGATTTGTAATGGCTAGAGTTTTTAATTTTTCTGCAGGACCGGCGATGATGCCGGAAGAGGTCCTCAGAACCGCCCAGTCTGAGATGCTTGACTACCACGGCAAGGGACTTTCCGTAATGGAGATGTCCCACCGCAGCAAGGAGTACATGGAGATTGCCGAGCAGGCAGAGCAGGATCTCAGGGATCTGTACAATATTCCTGACAATTACAAGGTCCTCTTCCTCCAGGGCGGCGGACGCGGCCAGTTTGCCGACGTTCCGATGAACCTCATCAGGGATCAGAACAACAGCGCCGACTATATCGTTACCGGCGCCTGGTCCAAGTACGCCTACGAGGAAGGCCTGAAATACGGCAGGATGCGCAAGATTGACGGCGTCAAGACCGTAGACGGACTCACCTGCTGGAATGACGACTACACCATTTCGCCTGACGCTCAGTACGTTTACTACTGCATGAACGAGACCATTCACGGCATCGAGCATCCTGAGCTTCCGAAGGGAGCAGAGGGCAAGGACATCGTAGTAGACATCTCCTCCGACGTGCTTACCAGAAAGCTCGACATCTCCAAGTTCGGCGTAGTCTTTGCCGGAGCTCAGAAGAACATCGGACCGGCCGGCCTCATCATTGTCATCGTAAGAGAGGATCTGCTCGGCCGCTCGCTCTCAATCACCCCGAGCGTTCTCGATTACAAGATCCAGGCAGACAAGGACTCCATGTACAACACTCCTCCTACCTATTCCTGGTACATTGCCGGCCTCGTCTTCAAGTGGATGAAGGAGCAGGGCGGAGTTGCCGAGATGGAGAGAAGGTGCATCGAGCGCTCCACTATCCTCTATGACTACATTGACTCCAGCGATTTTTACATCTCCAAGGTTGCCAAGGAGTGCCGCTCAAGAGTGAATGTTCCGTTTGTCCTCAGGGATGACGCGCTCAATGCGGAGTTCCTCGCCGAGGCCAAGGAAAACGGGCTTATCAACCTCAAGGGCCACAGGGTTCTTGGCGGCATGAGGGCAAGCATCTACAACGCCATGCCGCTTGAGGGAGTCAAGGCGCTTGTCGCATTCATGGACAAGTTCGCTGCAAAGCACCGTTAATTTTAATTTTCCGCACTGCAAGGCCGCCTGTTCAGCGGCCTTTTTTCTCTCTAGATTTCAGACCATGGATTAATCAATGGATAGTATTTGCCTGAGTAAAAAATCCAAAGCCTTCGGAACTGTAAACCTTCCTGGATCCAAAAGCCTGTCGAACAGGGCTCTCCTGCTCTCGGCTCTGTCATCCGGCTCTAAAGTCCTGAAAAACCTCCTGAAAAGCGACGATACGGATCGCATGATCGAGGCACTGTCAGCGCTGGGAGTAACAGCGGAAAGGCATGAGGACCTGAGCTGCAGAGTTGAGCGGGATTTATCCCAGCCTCTGCGCTCCTGCGATCTCTTTCTCGGCAACGCCGGAACCGCGATGCGCCCCCTCACTGCGGTGCTTGCCGCTGACGGCAATGAAGGGCATTATGTTCTGACCGGCGAGCCGAGAATGTATGAAAGGCCAATAAAGCCCCTCACCGACGCTCTGACCGCTCTGGGTGCATCCATAAAATTCCTCGGTAAGGAGGGCTTTCCGCCTCTCGAGATTAACGGCAGGAAGCTCCACGGCGGCACGGTAACAATTGACGGAACCGTCTCAAGCCAGTTTATCACCGCGCTTCTTATGGCAGCTCCCCTTGCGTCAGGCGATATAACCATAAATATTTCCGGGGACCTGATCTCGAAGCCCTACGTTCTCATTACGCTTGATCTGATGAGAAAATTCGGAGTAAATGTCGAGCATGACGGCTTCAGGTCTTTTTTCATCAAAGGCGGTCAGCACTATGTCTCTCCAGGCGAATATCTGGTCGAGGGCGATGCCTCGTCGGCCTCATATTTCCTGGCAGCAGGAGCGATAGCCGGCAAAGTCCGTGTTACCGGAGTCGGATCCGAAAGCATACAGGGCGACATAAAGTTTGCCGAGGCACTGGGCCGTATGGGCGCGAAGATAACCTTCGGGAGTGACTTTATTGAGGCAGAAAAATCAGAGCTCCATGGCATTGACGAGGACTTCAACCTGATCCCCGATGCTGCCATGACCATAGTTCCGCTCGCAGTCTTTGCCGACTCTCCTACGGTAATAAGGAATGTCGGAAGCTGGAGGATAAAGGAAACCGACCGTCTTAAGGCCATGGCCACTGAGCTTGCCAAAATCGGAGTCAGGTGCGAGGAGGGTGATGACTACATCAGGATTATCCCTCCTGAGAAGCTGTCAGATCTCAGGACCGCAGCGATAGATACCTATAACGATCACCGCATGGCGATGTGCTTTTCCCTCATCAGCTTTGCCGAAAGCATCACGATAAATGATCCGTCCTGCACCAAAAAGACTTTCCCTGGATTTTTCAGTGAATTCGGCAGGATCTGCAGCTGACAGCTGATTTTCCGATACAGCATCTCATCCATGCAAAAACCCCGGGGCCGTTTCCAGCTCCGGGGTTATTGTTTGTCCGCCTTTAACTTAGGCTTAAGCTGAACCTGTTACTGCTCAGAGATTTCCTCTCGGCAGATCAGCAAGAATTTCCTCAGCCGAGCGCTTTCTCTGGGGCTTTTCCGGAGCTGGTACAGGTGCGGCAGCCGATGAGACGGCGCTCTGGGTATTGTTGATTTCCTCGATCGGGGCAGGCTTCGCGATGAGGTAGCCCTGAACGGCGTCGATGTACATCGACTCAAGCGTTCTCTTCTGATTGAACTCCTCTACGCCTTCGGCAATAACGGTGCAGCCAAGGCGGTGGGAGATTTCAACAATCATGCGGATGAACTGCTGGGAGGTATGATCCCTGTCAAGATCATCTACAAGGCTCGGATCAAGCTTGATGAAATCAGGCTTGAGCTCGCGGTAGAGCCTGAAGGACGAGAGCCCCTTGCCGAATCTGCTGATTGAGGTCCTGGAGCCTACTCTTCTAAGCATGTCGAACAGCCTGATGCTGGCGACGAGGTTGCACTCAAGCAGATCCTCGCTGATCTCAAATACGAGGTTGGCGGCGACGTCAGGAACCTTCATAAGCTGGGTCTCGAGCCACAAAACGAACTTTGTGCTTGAGAGCGCGCTTGCGGAAAGGTTGATGCCCCAGGAGCCGTTGTTCTTCTCGATTTCCTGGTACTTCTCGATAATCAGCTCGATGATCATCTCCTCAAGGCTGACGAGCTGATCATTTCTCTGGGCCATTGCAAGGATGGTCTCAGTAGGAAGCTTCTTGCCGTTGTCGCCGATAAAGGTTGAGAAGATCTCGGTATAGCACTTTGATGAGATATTGAGGCTTCTGATCGGCTGCTGGTTGAACTTGATGGAACGGCTGTCGATAATCTTCTGTACGACCTTGCTCCACTCGCTCTCTCCGTGCAGGTAGTCCTCGCTGTCCTTGGTCTGGACGAAGAAGCTGTTGCTGCCGGCAGTCTGTGCCTTGGACAGGGCAAGATCAGTCCTTCCCAGAATCCTTTCGCCGGTCTGGCCGGGCTTGAACAGGGTAATTCCGGTGTAGGCGACTCCGTCAATCTCATTCTCTTCCTGATAGGCGTTGAAGCTTTCCTCAAGCTCCTTGCCCAGAACTTCGCAGATGTCGGGCTTGGCATGCGGGATGAGCACTGCAAAGTCGCTGCCGGCGAGACGGTACGCAACTGCGCTGGTGAACTTCCTCGCAGTCGCTGAAACAAGCCCTGCGACGTCCCTGAGATACTTGTCTCCGATAGGGTATCCGCGCGTCTCATTGATGATTGAGAGCTCCGTCGCGCGGACAATGGCAAGGAGCGAGCTGTCCGGATTGTCTGTCTCGGAGAGCATTCTTTCCAGATCGCTTCTGAAATAGGTTCTGTTGAACAAGTTGGTGAGCGGATCCTGGTTGACTCTTGACTCAAGATCCTTGTTCTTGTTCTGCAGCTCGGCAATCTTTGCGTCTGTCTCACTTACGAAATTCTGCAGCTCAGCGCCGACCGAGGGAACAGGGAAGCTCTCAAAGTCCTTTTCCTTTATGGAATGCTTCATCCTGCTGTAGCAGATATTCTGCAGGTACACAGAGATGAACATCATGATGACGGTGGCTGCGATTACAGTTACAGCGGCCAGGATGCCGAAATGAACAAACGGGCTGCTTACGTAGGCGCTGTTTACCTTGTATTCCGCATGATAGTCAGTGCTGCTGATGTCAAGGTTTCCGGAAAGCTCGGAGAACAGCACTGATGAAATGCCGCCGGACTTGTAGCCTGACGATGCGGAAGGAGTCTGGCTTCCGTTCTTGTAGACCGCTATGTAATCCAGGCTTCCGCTGGTGACGAGCTTGTTTACGGCTGCAGTCAGATCACGCTCATTCTGGTTCTGCTGGATTGCATTTTCAATCTTTTCCTGAAGGAGGGGCAGGGTGTTGCTATGGAACTCACTTCCTATATGAACGGTTATGAAGATCAGGTTGATCAGCATTAGTACGGCCGCAATTATGCAGGCCAGCTGGATGTTGGACAGTTTTGATAGAGGTTTCATGAAGCTTTGTTCCGTAAGTGAATTGTCAAAGTGAAGTTTCACCCCGCCATTATATACGACACCAGCTGTATCAAAAAGCGGCTTAGGTTACGAACTTGACTATGAACAAAAGATGAGCAGCTTGCCGGCGGCAAAAGCAGCAAAAAGAGAGATTTGAAAGATGAGGGAGATATCTGAAGTGTGGCTCCTCCTACTGGACTCGGACCAGCGACATACGGATTAACAGTCCGCCGTTCTACCAACTGAACTAAGGAGGAACAACCTGAAAGGTATGGAATTCATGGCTCCTCCTACTGGACTCGGACCAGCGACATACGGATTAACAGTCCGCCGTTCTACCAACTGAACTAAGGAGGAATCCCTGAAAACGAGGGCTATTCTACACTGAATTTTTTTAAAGTCAAAGGTTTTTGACAAATCATCCGCAAAATTATCCGGCGCCTTATTCCGAAGCAGGCTCACCGCCTTCTGGCTCCGGCGCCCTGAAATGCCACAGCCTTAAATATATAATCCCCATGCAGGCAATGAAAGCACAGCGCTGCCGGCATCTCAGAGGAATAGAAAGTTGCATTCAGACAAGTTCAAGCTGGTAAGCAATTTCAGCCCGGCGGGCGATCAGCCGGAAGCTATAAAAACGCTTGCCGACAACTGCGAGAGCGGCGTTCCGAGACAGGTTCTGCTCGGCGTTACGGGATCCGGAAAGACCTTCACCATGGCCAACATCATTGCAAGGCTTAACCGTCCCACGATGATCCTGGCCCACAACAAGACTCTTGCAGCCCAGCTCTACAGCGACATGAAGGGATTTTTTCCGGAAAATGCCGTTGAGTATTTTGTCTCATACTACGACTTTTACCAGCCGGAAGCCTACGTCCCGACGACTGACACCTATATTGAAAAGGATGCTGCGGTAAATGACCATATAGAGCAGATGAGGCTCTCCGCCACGAAGGCACTCTTTGAGAGGCGCGATGTAGTGGTAGTGTGCTCCGTGTCGGCCATCTACGGACTCGGTGATCCTGAGACGGAGTTCAAGATGATGCTCCACCTCAGCGTTGGCGACGTGATTACCCAGCAGGACATCATCAAGAGGCTCTCCGAGCTGCAGTACACGAGGAACGAGATCGATTTTGACAGGGCAACATTCCGGGTGAGAGGGGATGTAATCGATATTTTCCCGGCAGAGTCAGATGACGAGGCGCTCCGCGTCGAGCTCTTTGACGACGAGATTGAGAAAATGCGCCTCTTCGATCCGATCACCGGCGACATCAGGGAGAATATACAGCGCTACTCAGTATTCCCGAAATCCCATTACGTCACTCCCCCCGACATACTGGAACGGGCGGTGGATGAGATTGAGACAGATCTTGACGCGAGATGCGAGGAGCTGCACAGCAGCAACAAGCTCCTTGAGGAGCAGAGGCTCAGGCAGCGCACCGAGTATGACATCGAGATGATACAGGAAGTCGGGTACTGCTCAGGAATAGAGAACTATTCGAGATACCTCTCGGGACGCGCGCCGGGGGAGGCTCCTCCGTGCCTCTTCGACTATCTTCCGGCGGACGGGCTCCTTTTCATAGACGAGTCGCATGTAACAGTGCCTCAGATCGGAGCAATGTACCGGGGAGACCGATCCCGCAAGGAGACGCTGGTTGAATACGGCTTCAGGCTTCCCTCGGCTCTCGACAACAGGCCTCTGACATTTGACGAGTTCCGCTCGATGCAGCCGCAGACCATCTACATTTCTGCGACTCCCGCGGAATACGAGCTTGAGGAGTCAGGGGAGTATGTGGTGGAGCAGGTGGTAAGGCCCACAGGGCTCCTTGATCCGCTAATCGAGGTCCGGCCGGTTGCCATACAGGTCGACGATGTCATCGCTGAAATTGAAAAGAGGGCTAAAATCCATGAGAGAGTCCTGGTAACCACCCTTACCAAAAGGATGGCAGAGGAGCTCACGGATTTCCTGGACAAAAACGGGATCAGGGTTCGCTACCTCCATTCAGACATCGATACTGTAGAGCGCGTGCAGATCATCCACGATCTAAGAGTAGGGGCATTTGACGTTCTGGTCGGAATTAACCTTCTGCGAGAGGGACTCGATATTCCGGAGGTTTCCCTGGTCGCGATTCTTGACGCGGACAAGGAAGGATTTCTCAGATCCTCAAGATCGCTGATTCAGACTATCGGAAGATGCGCAAGAAACGCTCACGGCCTCGCCATTCTCTATGCCGACAAGATTACCGACTCAATGCAAGTCGCCATAGACGAGACCAGGAGAAGGCGCGAAAAGCAGGAGAAATACAACAGGGAGCATGGCATTGTTCCGAAAACAATCATCAAGAAGATTGATGACGGCATTGTCGATCAGAGTCTTCCTGCAAGGTCCGCCTCAGGCAGAAAGAAGGCGAAGATAAAGGACTCGGTATTCAACAGCAAGGTGATCTCGCAGGATCCGGCAGAGATCCAAAAGGAGATAGCAGTCCTGGAGAAAAAGATGAGGCAGCTCGCCTCCGAGCTAAGGTTCGAGGAGGCTGCGGCCGTAAGGGACAGCGTTTCCGAGCTCAACAGGAGGCTTCTCATGCTGTAGCAGGACAGCGCTGCACTTGGCAGATAAAAAGTGCCTGAGAATTTCTTCCTGAGGCGCCTGAAACATTGGCTCTGAGCCGCAGCGCCGCCTCGCCGGACTCTGCAGCATCGGGCTCCGGCTTGCCATACCGGCTCATGCATGAATATAATAACGGCTTATGTTTGTTGAAGGTTTGTTACATGAATTACTATAAATATATTCCTATAGACGTTGTTAACGGACCTGGCACAAGATGCACGCTTTTTGTTTGCGGCTGCGAACATCATTGCAGAGGGTGCTACAACCAGGCAACCTGGCCTTTTGATGCCGGTTTCCTTTTCGGTGAGGATCAGGAAGACAGAATCATCAGCGATCTGAACGACAGGCGCATTCACAGAAGGGGGCTTTCGCTTTCAGGAGGAGAGCCCCTTCACCCGAGAAACGTGCCGGCTCTCCTGCATCTTGTCAGAAGAATACGCGAGGAGTGCAGCCCCCAGAAGGACATCTGGCTCTGGTCAGGCTTTGTTCTCGATGAGCTGAACGCAGAGCAGCGCCAGCTTGTTGATCTGGTCGATGTCATGATTGACGGCAAGTTCGTTGAGGAGCTAAAGGATCCCAAGCTTGACTGGAGAGGAAGCAGCAATCAGGTCATTCATGAGTTTGACCGCAGCAATGCCTGGTGGAAAAAACAGGGCTGAAAGCATTCCCTGAATGCGCCTCAACAAGGACAGCAGCCGGTGCGAATGATAAATCCCCGCCGGCTGTTTTCTTTACTGCCGGATAAGAGGAAGAAGATCAAGCGGTGTTGCCGCCTTATAAAACTCCCCACCGGCAATGTTGCCCGCAGTGCTGTATGAACCATACCCCCAGAGAGCCAGTGCGCCCCTTGCTCCCGCCCTGACAGCGCTCTCAACATCAGATAGCGCGTCCCCGACCATCAGCGTTGTGCCGGGCGCGGAGCCGGTGAGCTCAATCGCCTTCAGGACAGGCTCAGGATCAGGCTTGTGCCTCTCAACGCTGTCCCCCGCGACAACTGCTGCGGGAGAGGCAAGCTCCGGGAATGTTTCGATGAGCTCCCTGGTCAGGAACATCGGCTTGTTGGTAACAATGCCCCAGGCAAGGCCCTTTTCCCTGATATAGGAGAGAATGTCTGTAATTCCAGGGTAGAGCCTTGTTTCTACGTGAATGCTCTTTCGGTAATACTCAAGAAAACTGGACTTGAGCTTTTCCAGATCATATTTCCCGATGCCGCTCCCCAGCGACGCCTTCAGCATCGCCGCCATGCCTAGAGGGGCAGTTCTGTATGCCTCCTCTGCCGTAAGAGCTCTCCGGCCAAGGTCTTTGAGAACGTGATCAGCAGCCCTTTTGAGATCAGGCGCTGTGTCCGCCAGTGTTCCGTCGAGGTCAAACAGTACTGTTCTGATGCTTTCCATGCTTTAGCTTCACTTTGAGATCGGGTTTGTATTTTATCAGCTGAGGTTGTATTGTAGAATCCCAGCGCGCCCAGGGTAGGATATATAATTCTGCTCCGCCTTATAGATAAGAGCTTTCCTGCGGAGCAAGGTGCCGCCTCACGCCGCGCGCTTGTTTTGTAAGGCTGTCAGGGCTCTGCGGTAAGGGATGAAGGAGTTCCTGCAAAAAAGCGATAAGTTATGGTGAGCTGTATGTTTAATGGAAACAGGGGATTTTTCTCCGGAATCATTGCCGCCTCTTTCTTTCTGTGCCTTGCCGGAGGAGCGGCAGCCGAAGGCTTCTCAGATTCCGGCAGTGTCATCAGGAACAAGGCACAGGATCTGACTGCCGACAGTGAAATAGACGGGCAGGGATTCAGGATCAGCGTTCTCCGGAACAAATATGTCCCGACGCACTCATCGAGGTCGGAATTCAAGAAAAATCACGGGGCACTGCTTGCTGTGCTCAGGAAGAAGTGCCTGGAAAAATTTCCCGATGTGATGTCAATTGAATTCGTCGACTGCTACAGCGCCACAAACTATGAGATTGACCAGCGCACCGCAGAAATTCTCTCCGATCATGCAGGAGAGCAGCCCCTGGAGAATTTCAGCACGACGCTTGCAGGATCCTACAGTGTCCTCGACTACTGCAGGGACAAGGCACAGAAGGATGAATGCTCCTATACGCACCACCTTATGCTCCTCAGCGAAATGGAGGTCAGGTACCACGAGGCTGAGTCCACGGACAGCATCACCCTTTCCTGCGATGCTCCGTCAGAGAGGATTTTCCAGGTAAAGTATTTCGCGAGCGAGATCAGAAGCGCTGTCCTCAGCGAAAATGGCACTGAGAGGAGCATTCTGCTGTTCCTGTTCCCAGATCATGTAACAGGGGTCATGAAAGACAAGATGGGAAATTCCATGCTGCAGAAGGGAAATTCATTTGACCTTTCGCTGAAGGGCGGAGATGAGCTTCACTGCACCATGAAAAAGGGCAGCAGAAGCTGATCTGCTGCCCAAGGAATTAGGTCCGGTCCTGTCTGCAGTCCGGACTTGCAGCTCAGGCGTTGCTGGCTGAGCGGTGTCTCTTTACGAAATATGCGGCAATCTGCCAGATTATTGAGATGCCCAGCGCAATCAGGTAGCCCCAGAAGCTTACGATTATCCACCAGGGCATGCCCTGTCCGAAGAGAGTCCAGTCCATGGACGCGCCGCACTGACCGGTAGGCCTGAACATAAAGGGAATATACTCGTCAAGCGGGATCCAGAAATGCGCCTGTATCGTGCTGTTGCAGGTGCTGAAGATATTCTGCGCATCGGCAAGGTGCTCGATGGAAATCGTCAGCCCTTTGTATGCCGAATATCCCCAGAGCAGAAGGGCAGGATACTTGAGGATTTTCGGCAGGATGATGCCGATGATTCCTGATATGAGGATTCCCATGTAGGCCATTCTCTCGTATACGCACTTCTCGCAGGGATCAAGCTTCTCAATGTACTGGAAATACATGCCGCAGCACTCGAAGGTAAACGATATCAGAATAACGCACAGCCAGTAGAACCTTGTGTTCAGAAGGTTGCTGAGGAAATTTTTAATAAAATTCACGATAAAGTCTTTCATAGGATCTCTCTGCAAACAAAAACAGCAGGCACTGCATTCTGTCTATTGTACAGCAAAGCCGCAGTCATGCAGGCATTGCGGTACTGCATAATATCAGCGCAGCACGGAAAGTGTAATATATGAGCAAATTTATAAGCCGCTATTGATTTTCATGGCATTCCCTCACTGCTTTGTCTCCACCTGCTCTCTGTTAAAATGGCTCGGCTGCGGGCAGCAAGGAACACCTGGCACCATACTACGGCAGAGGACACAGCATGGACAGTAAATGGAGACGCATTGCCATACTCCTTTCCGTTACGGCAGTCCATGCGCTTCTCCTTATATATGCGTTCGTGGCCCGGGAAGAGGCTGCATTCACGGCAGTACGGGATTCTCAGAGCGGCCTTCAGCCGGGTGAGGCTTTGGTCCTCACGATTGCCGGAGTAAGCGCAGGGAAGGGAGCCTCTTCTGCGCCAAAAGTGCTGAATGCTCCGGAGAAAACCCTGGAGCCGGCCCCTGAGCCAGGTCCTGCAGCAAAGGTGTCAGCAGCTGTAACTGAAATTGAGGCTCCAGGCACGGCAGAGCCAGTGCGTTCCGGTAAAACCGCTCCAGATGCCGGCAAAGCATCTGCCCCCGAAATGCAGACCGGCACCGGAAACAAGCCGTGCTCGGCAGCGCACCAGAAGAGACATGCCGCCCAGGCTGCGGCTCCGGAGAAACATTCTCCCGCCAGAAAGGATGCCGGCAAAGGAAGAGCTCCTGAGAACAAAGAAAAAAGCGCATCGTCCAAAAACCAGGAGAGCAGAACGGAGAGAGCTGTCAGCGCAGGCAGCGGAGCGTCAGGCGGAAACAATAGCCAGGCTGGGCCTGCGCACTCCTCCGGCGGAGTCAAAGAGGCATCTACGCGGGGCTCCGGCAGCGCGCAGGGCGGGAGTATCTACAGAATGTACGGCGTTTCAAGCAGCGGCGCCATAGAGAAGTGCAGCACCGTGCTCAGGTACCCGGAAAAATCCCGGCGGAGGGGAAGCGAGGGCAGGGTAAAGGCAAGAGTCGCGGCAGCCCCTGACGGGCATGTTCTGACGGCAGAGACCTCAGAGTCCTCGGGAGACTGGTATCTGGACAGCGCACTGACAGGCTTTATAAAAAAGTGCCGGTTCAGGTCAGGCGGCGTTTATGAGGTTGAGGCGGTATTCCGTCTGAAATAATAAGCATTTATAGCCATAGGTTGTAACCTGACGCTTTGTAGGATAGTATATTGCCTCAGATCAGGGCACAGGCTGGCGCTGATTCACCTTTGGTGATCATTCATATAGGCAGCCTCTCAGTTTCGTGTATCAGTTCTAAGCAGACTCAGTAAGTGGACTCGGTAATCTTCAGGAAAATGCCTGTTGTCAGGCTCTTCTGGCATCTTGTTCTTCCAGGCTCGGTAAGCAGGGTAGCCTCTGCGCTCTACATCGTGTTTGACGGTATGTTCGTCGGGCACTGCATGGGGCATGACGCGCTTGCTGCCATAACCATGATGTGGCCGCTTATCGCCATCTTCTTTGCGGTGTCAGACATGATCTCGACCGGCTCGTCCGTGCAGATTTCCGTATACCTCGGTAAGAAGGACAATGTCCTTGCGAACAGGACCTTTACCACCTGCCTGGCCCTGATCATCGGCATATCAATGCTCTTCAGCACTTTAGGATACTTCCTGGCCTACCCTTACCTTGACGTCATGGGTGTTGACGCTGAGACCAGGGATCTCTCGCTCGAGTATATAATTCCGTACTGCGTTTCCGCTCCGTTCCTTTCCCTGTTCTTCACGACGGATCATTACCTCAGGGTCTGCGGCAGGCAGCGCCTGAGCATGTGGATCAATGTCTTTGTCTCGCTCTTCAACCTGCTTCTGGACTACATCTTCATTGTCGAGCTCAGGCTCGGAGTGTGGTCTGCCTCGCTGACCACCTGCCTTGCCCTCTCAACAGGCTCACTGATGTCATTCTATCCATTCATCATGCGAAAGACTGACGTGTTTTTCGCGAAGGGGCTGATTTCACTGAAGACTCTATGGCGGATCTGCTATAACGGCTCATCAGAGCTCCTGATGAGCACGGCAGGTGCGTTTTTCATGTTCCTGGTCAATGCGCTGCTTCTCAGCATCGGCGGAAATGCCGCTGTTGCGGCAACTGCTGCCGTCATGTACCTGGACTCAGTATCAGTAATGCTGCTCATCGGAATGTCAGACGCTATGCAGCCTGCCATCAGCTACTGCTATGGCGCCGGCAGGCTTTTAAGAGTCCTCAGCCTTCAGCGCTGGCTCATCAGGGCCTCAGCTCTCGTAGGGCTGTTCTTCTTCTGCTTCCTAGAGTTCCTCGGACCGCTGATTATGCCGCTCTATGCCCCGGAGGGAGACTCCGAGTTCGCGGAGCTTGCCGTAAGATGCGTGAGGATCTTCGCCTTCACCTATCTTTTCATCTGGCTTGACATTACTCTGCATGCCATCCTTACGGCGCTTGACTGTCCTTCCTACTCTTTCATCCTGTCCTTCTCGAAGGCAATCATTGTCCCTCTCGCCGGGCTTTACCTCTTTGCGTATTTCTGGGGGCTCGACGGCATCTGGGCAAACTCGGCCGTCTCCGCGCTGCTTACGGCCGTGCTTGCGGTTTTCCTTGTGCGCCGCCTCTGGAAAAAAGTACGGCACATAAGGCTTCCGTCGCCTGTATGAATGCGCTGTATCCTGCCTGCCATGCCTGCGGTTTGAGAGCGCATGGTGTTTTTGGTAGAATACACCGCGATTATTTACTGATTCTTTAGTAAGTCGGATTCCGGGACATCCCCGGCTCTGTTTTGTTACATCAAAGAGAAGATCTATGCACTTCAGCGATTTAGCAAGTACAGTGGTCGTTATAGCCCTTGTGAGCTTTTTCGGCCTGATTCTTGGGAAGATAAAAATAAAAAGCTTCAGCCTCGGCATCGGCGGCGTGCTTTTTGCCGGAATTATCGTTGCCTGGTCGTTCAAGAACTACCTGGGCGTTGATCTCAATGAAGGCTCTTATTTCCCCCAGACCCTGCATTTTGTCCAGGAATTCGGCTTAATCCTTTTTGTCTATGCAATCGGCAACCAGGTCGGACCGGCCTTCTTCGCGAGCTTCAAGTCATCAGGCGTGAAGCTGCTCGGCCTCGCTACGCTCATTGTCGTTCTGGGATGCTCCGTTGCATTCGGCTTCCACAAGATCGGCAATCTTCCGCTGGCTGACACGCTTGGCGTATATTCCGGCGCGGTAACCAACACTCCGGCACTCGGCGCCTCACAGAGCATGCTCCGCGACATCACTGTTCCGCAGATCACCCACGGCAAGAGATTCGATCTGTTCGACGAGGAGCTCTCCGGTGTCTGCGGCAAGGCAGCAGGTGACATGAGCTGCCTCTCCTCAGACAAGGCTGACGAGTACAGGAACAAGGCAAACAAGATGATCGAGGGACGCATCACCAGCGGCTACGCGGTTGCCTATCCCTTCGGCATTCTCGGAATATTCCTGACCATCGTTCTGATGAAGATAATCTTCAAAATCAGCATTCCTGACGAGGGCAGGAAGTTTGACGAGGCCAAGACCAAGCTCAGAAAGTCAATCAGCGCAGTAAACGTTGAGCTGACCAATGAGAAGCTCTTCGGCAAAAAGCTCCTTGAGATCCCTGAGCTCGCTGACAGCAGGGTAATCTGCTCAAGAATCAAGCGTGCAGGCGAGCTTCACGTTCCCCATGCCGAAATGCCGGTCGAGAAGGGCGACATCCTGCATCTCGTCGGTGAGGAGTCCCTGGTAAAGGCGGCTGCGCCCAATATCGGACAGGAAGTTCAGGTTTCCATGTCGACCAAGGGAACCAACATGCGCTCCGTAAGGGTTGTCGTAACCCATGAGAAGGTGCTCGGCAAGTCGATTGCCGACATGCAGCTCAAGGAGAAGTACGAGGTGGTCGTATCCCGTCTCGTACGCACCGGCGTGGAGCTGATTCCGGATGATCATCAGGTACTGCAGTTCGGCGATGTGCTCAACATCGTGGGCAACAGCGCCGACATTGACGCAGTGGCAAAGCTTCTCGGCGACTCCAAGCAGAAGATGATGCAGGTCAACATGATGCCTGTCTTCATCGGCATTTTCCTCGGCGTCATCGTCGGATGCATTGAGATCCCTATTCCCGGAATGACTGCGTCGCTTAAGCTCGGGCTTGCCGGCGGACCTCTCGTAGTTGCGCTTGTCCTCGCCCGCTACGGCAGCTCAATCACCATGGGACGAATGTCCTGGTTCATGCCTATTTCCGCGAACAACGCAGTGAGGGAACTTGGCATTGTTCTCTTCCTCTCCTGCGTCGGCATAGTTGCAGGCGGCAAGTTTACCGAGACTGTAGCAACCAAGGCCGGCCTGATGATGATGCTTTACGGAGCATGCATAACCTTCATTCCTCTCTTTATCACCGGACTCATCGCCATCGGCGTAATGAAGCTCAACTACCTCAGCGTCAGCGGCATGTTTGCCGGCTCCTGCACTGACCCTCCGGCTCTCGCCTTCGCGAATTCGCTCCACACCAACAGCGAGGCCACATCGCTCGGATACGCGACCGTATATCCTCTCACGATGTTCCTCAGAATCCTCTCGCCGCAGCTGATTGTGATTCTTGCGCTGATGGTTGACTGATTTCAGGCTGTACAGCCCCAATGATAAAAACCCGGACCTGCTCCGGGTTTTCTTTATTTCCTGTTGATTTTGCCGCCCAATAATGACAGAATGACAGTGCTTGTCGGAGTGCCAGTCGGCTGAGACCGGGAAACCGGGATCCGCAGAACCTGTTTGGTTAATACCAGCGAAGGGAATCAAGTTTAGTTCTGATTGTGCATGACAAGCTGGCTACAGGAGCATGTTATGCAGAAAATCAGAGAGACAAAAGAGACAGAGGCAAAGGAAAGGATCTTAGGGCTTCAGGCCAGCGTATTTCCTGGGTCCAGCCGCGTTTATGCCGAGTGCGGAGCCGCGGGCCGTGTTCCTCTGCGTTCCATTCACCTGTCAGGCGGGGAAAAGGATGTCCTGGTATACGACACCTCCGGCCCTTATGGCGATCCTGACTATCAGATAGATATCGTTTCAGGCCTTCCGAAGCGCAGGGGCCCCGGTCCGGAGGACTCAGGGTTTTCCAGGAGAGCGCCGAGCGGGTTCTATGCCGAGACGCTAAGGACCGGACAGAGCCCTGCCGTCACGGCCATCGCAGAAGGCCCGGACGACGGCTCAGCCACTCAGCTCTCTCGCGCGAGAAAAGGCGTAATCACCGATGAGATGAGGTTTGCCGCCAAACGCGAGTCTCTGGGCGGTGATTCAGTAACTCCGGAGTTTGTCCGCAGCGAGGTTGCCTCTCTCAGGGCAATCATTCCCGCAAACATCAACCACCGTGAGCTCGAGCCGATGGTAATCGGACGGAATTTCTTCGTCAAGGTCAATTCCAATATCGGAAGCTCATCCATAGGCTCATCACCTGCTGAAGAGGTAGAGAAGCTTATCTGGTCGCTCCGTTGGGGCGCTGACACGGTCATGGACCTCAGCACAGGCCCCGCGATTCCATACACCAGGGAATGCATCATCAGGAACTCTCCTGTTCCCATCGGCACAGTCCCGGTCTATGAGGCGCTGGAGCGGGCTGGCGGCATAGCGGAGAAGCTTTCCTGGGAGCTCTTCAGGGAAGTGCTTATCGAGCAGTGCGAGCAGGGAGTCGACTACTTCACCATACACGCAGGGCTCCTCCTTGAGCTTATTCCCTTTGCCGCAAAGCGAGTTACCGGAATCGTCTCAAGAGGCGGCTCGATAATGGCCAAGTGGATGACCTCGCATCATAAGGAGAATTTTGCCTACGAGCATTTTGATGACATCTGCCGCATCTGCAGCAGATTCGATGTCTCGCTCTCGCTTGGAGACGGCCTGAGGCCAGGCTGCCTCGCCGACGCGAACGACAGGGCACAGTTCGGAGAGCTTGAGGTCCTCGGAAAGCTTGCGTCCCGCGCCGCGGAGTTTGGCGTGCAGGTCATGATCGAAGGCCCCGGCCATGTTCCCCTGAACAAAGTTGCCGAGAACATGCAGAAGGAGCTTGATCTCTGCCATGAGGCGCCTTTCTACACCCTTGGGCCGGTAGTTACTGACATAGCCCCTGGATACGATCATTTCGTATCAGGGATAGGCGCCTCCATGATCGGAATGCTGGGATGCGCCATGCTCTGCTACGTTACCCCTAAGGAGCATCTCGCTCTTCCTGAAAAGGACGATGTAAGGCAGGGGCTTATCGCCTATAAGATCGCGGCCCATGTTGCTGACGTGGCAAAAGGCTCGAAGCTTGCCATGGAGCGCGATGACGCCATGGGCAGGGCAAGGTTCGACTTCCGCTGGAATGACCAGTTCAATCTCTCCATCGATCCATATACCTCAAGAAGCTTCTACGAGGCAGGAAAGGGCGGCGATGGCTGCTCCGACAGCAGGCATTTCTGCTCAATGTGCGGGCCGAAGTTCTGCTCGATAAGGCTCTCGCGGGAAATCAAAGAGCAGTTTGAGTCAGGGGAATGACGCATGGCCTCAGCTGTTATGATAATTGCCGCATCTGACAGCGGATGCGGAGCCGGCACGGCTGCAGACATTCTGACCACACATGACTTCGGCGTTCACCCTGTTGCCGCCGAGACCGGGGCAACCTGCCAGACCTCAGAGGGATGCTTTGGGGTATCGCCGCTGCCTGCGGATTTTGTCCTTGACACTATACTGAGGCTTGACGGGGATTTCCGTCCTGCTGCCGTCAAGATCGGCCTGATTCCGAACCGGGAAATACTTGACGCCGTAATAGCAGGATTAACCGAGATCAGGAAAAGACATGGGCTTTTTGTGGTGGCAGATCCGGTTTTTTCTGCGTCAGCAGGTGGCATAATGTCCTCGCTCGGTCGCGATGACTACCTGAGGCTTTTTGCAGTATCGGACCTTGTCACGCCGAACATCCCTGAGATTGAGCTTCTGTCAGGGCGCAGGATCTCATGCTCAGAGGATCTCAGGGAGGCTGCTGTTTCCCTCTCGGCAAAGCTCGGCGGCGTCTCAGTGCTTGCCAAAGGCGGCCATCTGAAAGGGGAGCAGGTTTTCGACTTCCTCATAACGCCTGATTTCTCGGCATGGTTCGGCGAGCCGTACTATGACCACACAAACAAGCACGGCACCGGATGCACACTGTCATCCGCCATAGCCTCGGCCGTTGCTGACAATTATGATCTTGATGACGCTGTGGCCCTGGCTGAGGCATATGTTACCGGAGGGCTTTCCTGCGCAGAAAGGATTGCGCACGGCCCTGGCCCGGTGCAGCACAGAGGACTCTCCCAGGCTTTCGGGCATCTGCCCTTCATCTGCACGGAAAGTCCGGCAGTAACTGAATATCCAAAGTTTCCCAGGTGCCCGCAGAAGCTCGGACTTTACCCGGTAATGCCGGACCTTGCCTGGCTCAGACGGGTGCTTGAAGCCGGAGTGAGGACAGCGCAGCTCAGGATAAAGGATCGGAGCGATCCGGGGCTCTTTGACAAAATAAAGGAGGCAGTTGCTTTGGGCAGAGAGTACGGTGCCTCTGTATTTATTGATGATTACTGGGAAATGGCCATTGAGGCTGGGGCCTACGGAGTGCATCTCGGACAGGAGGATCTGCAGACAGCCGACCTCAGGAGGATATCTGATGCGGGGCTTCATCTTGGAGTCTCAACCCACGGCTGGTATGAGCTCTCGAAGGCACTCGCTCTGAGGCCCTCATACATAGCGCTCGGGCATATCTTTGACACCAGGACAAAGAAGATGAAGTCAAAGGCCCAGGGACTGGAGCGCCTCAGGCTCTTTGTCCAGGCAGCAGGCGGCATACCGACAGTTGCAATCGGCGGGCTTTCAGGGGAGCGCTTCTATGACGCGATCCGCACGGGAGTCGGCTCGGTTGCCTGCGTAACAGCCATTACCGAGTCGCCTGATCCAGAGCGGCAGATAAAAGAGTACATGAGTGCTTTTGAAAATTACGAGGATAATTGAAAAGCAAATGATTGTTTCAATCAATAACGAGAAGAAAACCGTCAGGGACGGCACAACGCTCACTGAGCTTCTTCTTGGTGAGAAGATTATTTCGGATGCAGGAAACCTTTCGGGCATTGCCGCGGCAGTCAATGAGAAGATTGTCTCAAAGAAGGACTGGAATCACTACGAGATTAAGGAAGGCGATTCCGTTGATGTTTTCAGCATGGTATCAGGAGGCTGAAAATGCAGGGTAATCTTGTTATAGGCGGAAAGAAGCTCAAGTCCCGCCTGTTTGTAGGAACCGGCAAGTTCTCATCAGCTGACGTGCTCAGGAAAGCAGTCATTGCATCCGAGTCTGAGCTTGTAACCATGTCAGTAAAGCGCGTTCACCTGCATGGCGAAAAAGACGAGATACTGACTCCGCTCAGGGAGCTTGGCGTTACCCTTCTGCCGAACACAGCAGGGGCACGGAACGCCAAGGAGGCGGTGTACGCGGCGCAGATTGCCCGCGAATGCCTCGGGACAAGCCTGATAAAGCTTGAGGTACATCCAGACCAGAGGTATCTGCTGCCTGATCCTGTAGAAACACTGAGTGCGACAGAGGAGCTTGTCAGGGACGGCTTCACGGTCATGCCATACTGCCAGGCCGATCCTGTGCTTGCCAAAAGGCTCGCGGATGCCGGGGCCGCATGCGTCATGCCTCTCGCTGCTCCTATTGGCTCAAACAGGGGGCTCCTGATGAAGGAGATGATCAGGATCATCATCGAGCAGTCAGAAGTTCCTGTTGTAGTAGACGCAGGGCTTGGGCGCCCGTCAGATGCGGCACTCGCCATGGAAATGGGCGCTGATGCCGTTCTGGTCAATACCGCTATTGCTGTCTCGGGCAATCCTGAGAAAATGGCCGCAGCCTTCAGGAAAGCAGTGATAGCTGGCAGGGAAGCCTATGAGGCGGGACTTGGAGAGTCATTCAACTACGCCTCGGCGACAAGCGACCTGTCCGGATTCCTGAAGTCACTTGATGAAGAACAGAACAGATAAGCTCTCCGCAGCAGGCTATGAAAGAAACGGCCTGATTGCTGCAGAGCATGCAGGAAAGACAAATGAGTTTTTATGATGAGGCTCTTTCCATCCCTTTCAGCGACATGACAGAAAGGGTAATGAAGAAGACTGCCAGGGATGTCGAGGCGGCCCTCGCAAGAGACGATGACTCCAGGGATCTTGATGACTTTGCGGCGCTTATCTCCCCTGCCGCGCGTCCCTTCCTGATGCAGATCGCACAGAAGTCATTTACCCTTACGAGAAGAAGATTCGGCTCAGTCATCAATATGTACCTGCCGCTCTACCTGACCAATCTCTGCTCAAATGACTGCAGCTACTGCGGCTTCTCCTCAAAGAATAAGATTGAGAGGAAATGCCTCACCCCCGAGGAGACCGACGCGGAATGCAGGAAGATGCACGAAATGGGGTACGAGAACTTTCTTCTTGTATCAGGCGAGCATAAGGACTATGGCATAGACTATTTTGCAGAGATGATGCCTATCGTCAGGAAGTACGCTTCGTTCATACAGTTTGAGGTGCAGCCGCTGCAGACCGAGGACTACACAAGGCTCCGCAGCCTGGGGCTTGATGCGGTCTGCGTCTACCAGGAGACCTATAACCCGGAGATGTACAAACTGGTCCACCGCCACGGCATGAAGAAGAACATGCGCTTCCGGATGGAGACTCCTGAGAGGGTAGGAGAGGCCGGAGTGGAGAAGGTGGGCCTCGGAGCGCTTCTCGGGCTCTCGGAATGGCACGCAGATTCCATGTTCGTGGCCATGCATGCCAAGTTCATGAGAAAGCATTACTGGAACACCAAGGTCGCAATCTCATTCCCGAGGCTGCGCCCGGCCTGCGGCGGCTTCGAGCCCGGGTATCCGCTCAGCGACAGGGATCTTATTCAGTTAATGTGCGCTTTCAGACTGTTTGATCCTGAGCTGGAGCTTACAATATCAACAAGAGAGCGCCCGGCATTCAGGGATGCCGTAGTTCCCATGGCCATAACAGCCATCAGCGCTGGCTCTTCAGTACAGCCCGGCGGATATGTAGAGCGGAATGACGATCTGGCGCAGTGGAAAATCAACGACTCCAGGCCGGTTGAAGAGGTATGCGCCGCGCTGAAGAGGCATGGGCTTGACCTGGTATGGCGTGATACAAGAGTAAGAGCCTGAAAACGGCAGCGGCTGCAGTTTTCCGGGCCCGGAGCACACAAATAAGGAGATGCCTTAGATGCATTTTGTTCATATCAATCATGGAACATGTTCCAGATCAGTCTCTCTGGACATAAATAACGGAATAGTCAGCAACGTCGAGTTTGACGGCGGCTGCCCGGGCAACACCAAGGCCATCGGAAAGCTGGTTGAGGGCATGAGCGCCAGTGAGATCTACAGCAGGCTGCACGGCAACACCTGCGGCCGGAAGCCGACATCCTGCGGCGATCAGCTTGCCGAGGCCGTCCAGCAGGCCCAGCAGCAGGAAAATGAAAAAACCGCTGTTTAGTTGAGAATGCAGAGACCCGCCCAATGACGTTGAACAGAAATAACTCCAGGCAGAAGTCGGACCGAAAGCAGCTGCTCATGCTCTCAGGCCTCCTTCTGGCCATCGTGGCAGTCGCTGCTGTCTGCACAGAGCTGTCGTCAGGACAGAGCAAGAGCCAGACTGCCGGGCCTGCTGTCCAAAAGCAGGATACCGTATCGCAGAGCGCCGCAGGCACAGAAAGCCCAAAGCCTGAAGCGTCCAGCGGCAAAGACGCCGGAGCTGCCGGCAGCAGCAAAGCCGGAGACGGCAGCCAGGAAATGATTGTCCTGACCGACGGAAAGTCTGCAGCTGCCTCTTCCGATGATCTGACGATAACAGCGGCAGAGTCTGAGGAAAAGCCGTCCCAGGCAATTGTCGTGCAGACAGACGGTCTGAAGGGGGACAATGCACTGTGCGATCTGGGACTTGCCTATGAGAGAGGAACCGGAGGACATGCGGTTGATTACGCCAGGGCGGCGTACTGGTACGCCAAGGGCGTGAAAGAGGGCAGCACCTGCGCTATGAACAGCCTTGGCTATATGTACATGGAAGGAGCCGGAGTGCAGAAAGACTACAGCAGCGCTTTCTCGCTTTTTCTTCTTTCAGCAGAAAAAGGCGATGCTGAGGGCGCTTTCGCCGCCGGCTATATGACAGAAAGAGGCTGGGGCACTGATTATGATGTCAGAAAGGCCTTCGGCTTTTACGCCATGGCTGCAGAAAAAGGCTACGCTCCTGCAGAGAATGCCGTAGGAACCATGTTTGAAAGCGGCGCCGGCGTTGACAAAAGCTACGAGAAGGCCTTCAAATGGTATGAGCTGGCCGCAAGGGATGGCGATGTGAACGGCATTTACAACCTTGCAGACAAGTACCGTCAGGGCAAGGGCACAGCGCCGAACAACGAGAAGGCCCTTGAGCTGTTCGGCCAGGCGGCAAGGATGGGCAATGCCTACGCCCAGTACGATTACGGCTCAATGCTGGCTGCCGGGCTTGGCACGGAGAAGAATCTCGTCGAGGCATACGCCTGGCTGAAGATCAGCACTGACACTCTGAAGCAGGGCGAGGGGATTCTGGGTGCTGTTTCCTACCTGATGTCAAAGGACGACCTGGCGAAGGCAGAGCGCCTTGCAGAGGATTACCGTAAAAAGTACAAGTCTCTTGCAAGTTCCGCGGCCGTGTCACTTTCAGACGCTCCTGCTTCCGATAAGATCAGCAGCACGTATCCCAAGAAAAATTAAACGCAGATTTTATTAAGTGATGGTGTTGAAATGAAAAAGTATCAAGGTATGCTTGCCTGCCTCCCCCTGGTTATGTGCTGTGCCGCCTACGCAGGAGATGCGCAGTCTGATGCGCCGTCTCTCAATGACTCTGCAGGAGTTCCTGTTTCGCAGAGGACCATCAAAGTCAGCCCTGAGGAGCTCAGCGGGGATATAACGATCAACTCGCAGAGCGCCAACGATCTGCCTCTCGCCGGCCTGCCTGACAGCACTCTGGAAGAGCAGCAGAAGGTTTTCAAGCAGCGCCAGCAGGACAAGGAAGAGTACAGCAGGGCTGTCATCAAGAACTGGACCAAGGAAATCCACCGTGATGAGAATTCATACTCAGTCATCTACAAGCATCTTGCAGGGCAGAAGGCAATTATATTCAAGCTGAACAATGCGCTCACGCTTGCTGACAAGCCTGAGGAGGCAAAGCATGCGGCCGCGCGCGGCGTTGAGTTTTACGCCAGGATGACCGCCTATGAGTACAAGGTCAATCTGTCTGACTTAAGCATGCTGAATGCCCATACCTACAAGATGCCTGCAGAGATCAACGGCAGCAGGTTCATGATTTTTGTCTCAAAGATGGAGGGCGATCCTTTCTACCTCAAGATTTTCGCATTGGGGGACAAGGTAAGCTATGAGGACATAACGCTCCTGACTCCGGACTTTTTCAGGACACAGAGCCTCGAAGGCGACAGCAAAACCAGACAGGAATAGCTCCTGATCCACACATGACTGCATGAGTCAGGGACCGGGGCAGCGTGCAGCCATTCTGCACCTGCCTCTTGATGCACCGGAACGGCAGGTCCGGTGCGCCATTCAGATTTTTGTAACAATTCTGTCGAGCGGCAGCCTTGACTTGGGCCTGTCTGCGTTGCCGTCATTCTTTCTGTAGCCGAACAGGACAACAAGCTGCGCGGTCTCCTTACTGCCGGCAAGCCCCAGGAGCTCATCAGCCTTTGCGGGATCAAATCCCTCTACCGGAGTGGCGTCAACCTGCTCGCAGGCAGCTGCGTAAAGAAGAGTGCCAAGCATGATATAAGCCTGCTTGCCGGTCCATTCGGTGAGCTTTTCTCCCTTGAATTTTGCGACATAGGCCTTTCTGGCATTATGGACAGTGCCCTTTATTTCCGGTGCTCCGGCGTACCTGCCATCCTCCTCTTCCCTGGCGGTTACCTCGGAAAGATAGGCATCTGAGACCTCAGACCTGGAGCTTATAAGAACCGCCTTTGAGCAGCCGTCAAAACGTTCAAGGTTAAAATCAAGGATTGCCGGACGGATTTTATCCTTTGATGCTCTGTCAAAAACATAGATATGCCACGGCTGGACATTCATTGCAGAAGGGGTAAGCCTACCTGCCTCGAGAATACGGCTGAATGCCTCATCTGACACATCTCTTGACGAATCGTAATGCTTGCAGGCATACCTGCTCTTAAGAATTTCAATAGCGTTCATTTCTGACTGGACTTTATTTCTGATTTCTGCAGAGACAAAAAAGCCGCGAAATTTCTCCGCGGCCCGGTGCAATTCTTAGTACTTGGAGAATTTCTGCTGCATGTCCTTGATAGACTGATTGAATTCTTCCATCGAATTGTTATGGAAAACAAGGATGTCGCCGATGCCTTCAGGCTTGTTGAAATTGCAGCCGGCAATATACTTGTCCCAGTTCTGAAGCTTCCAGGTGTCTCTGCTGGAGTTTCTCTCGACCATTCTCTGATGACACACTTCCGGAGAAGTATCAACCCAGACAATCACCAGATTGGCGTCCTTTTCCTTGAGCTTGGCTCTCAGATTCTTGATGTACTCAGGATCTCTGATTTCCCTGGTAAACGGAGCGTTGATCAGCACGTTGTCTGCATACTCAAGCGCTTCATAGGCGATATCGAGAATTGCGTAATACTCGTAGTCGCGGATATTCTTTTCAAAGAAATCCGAGCTGCGGTTGTATTCCTGGTTGGCAACTTTAAAAATCTGCTTAGAAAGGACAATCAGGGTGTCTTTATCCAGATAAACCATTGGCTTGATGTTGCGGGCAATGGCCTTGGAGACAAAAGTTTTTCCGCATGCCGGAGGAGAAGTTACCAAAATCAGATTTTTCATAATTTATGTCCTGACCGTCTTGCTCTTAAGACGGGCTTTCCATGTGATATGCACAGCCAGCGGGCGTTCTTGCCGGAGGCATGCGCGGTCCTCTGTGTAATTTTAATTTATTTAATGCAGGATTCAATAGCCAATGGCCAAAATCAGCAAAACTTGTCCTTTTTGAGAAGAATCTTACAGAATTTATAATTTTTATAAATCCATAACGATCTGCTTACATGGGCAGCCATCTGTTCAGGCAAAAGCTTCAGACGCCGACTGCCCATCTATACGGGTTATTTCTCAATAGCCCGAAGATCTGCCTACTTACTTGCCTTGGCGAAGGTCTCAAGCACGTCCTTGAGCGTCAGCCAGAACCTGTCAATTGTCTCAAGGCTGATTCTTTCGTGCTCGGAGTGGATATCAAGCGCGTCAGGGCCGAATGACACCGCATCGAGATCAGGCACAATCATTGTAAGCAGAGCGCATTCAACGCCGGCATGGATTACTGCGGCGCGCATATCACGGCCGGCAACCTTCCTGAAGCTCTCCTGCACGGCAGCTGTCAGCGGCGATGACTCGATAGGCACCCACGGATAATACGCGCCGCTCAGCACTACCTCGCCCGTGCCGCCGTTCTTCCTGAAGATTTCCTGCATTTCCGCGGCTGCCTCGTCCAGATGGGTATTGGACCTTATGAGTATTGAGCCTTCTGCGGATGATGGGCCAGTCCTGAGAACACCGAGGTTTGAGGAATCCTCCGGAAGCCCGGGGTATTTGGTGCTCATCCTCAGCACTCCGTCGGGCCAGGCAAGGATATTTGTCAAAAGCTCACTGGCATTCTCTATATAGCTGTCGGCAGAGGCGCTGCTTATTTCGAAAATGGCGTTTTTGTCTTCCGCGCCAGCCCCGTCCTTTATGCTGCGCTCACTCTCGCGGATGAAATCAGCCACTTTCCCGCTGTCGCTGCTGTGTATCACGAGTACCGCCTCTGCAGCTGCAGGAATGGCGTTCTTGAATTTTCCTCCTTTGAGATCAGACAGCCTGACATCGAATTTCTCTGAAAGAGACTTGACGAGACGCGCGATGCATCTGATGGCATTGATGCGCTTTTTGTCGATATCCTCGCCGGAGTGTCCGCCCTTGAAGCCGGAAATCTTCAGTCTGATAGCAGACAGCCCGTCAGAAGATCCAAGAGGAGCCCTTCTGATATTTATCCTGATTTCGGCATTGATGCCGCCGGCGCATCCTATGACAGCAAGCCCCTCTGTCTCATTGTCCAGGTTCAGCAGATATTTGGACTTCAGGCATCCCGGCTTCAGGGCAGAGGCGCCTCCCATCGTTGTTTCCTCACCGGTGGTAAAGAGCAGCTCAAGCGGACCGTGCACAAGATTCGGATCTGTGGCCGCGGCAAGTGCTACGGCAACGCCTATTCCGTCATCTGCGCCAAGAGATGTTCCGTCAGAGAAAATAAAGCCGTTCTCGATTTTTACCGGAAGAGGCGTATTGACGAAGTCAAAATCCAGTCCCTCTCTTGCGACGGCAACAATATCAGTATGTCCCTGAAGGCAGACTGACGGCACATTCTCATAGCCAGGGGCCGCGTCCTTGAAAATATGCACGTTATTTGCGCCGTCAATGCTGGCCTCAAGCCCGTTCTTTCTGGCAAACTCTGCTATTTTCCCTGCGACAGTCTCCTCATGCCCGGATGGTCTCGGGATCTGGGTAAGCATGAGGAAAAGATTGATCGCATTTGCTGCTGGATGCTCTTTCTCGGTAAATTCTTTCATTTGGACTCCTGTAAGGGAACGAACCTCAAAAGCCGGTTCTCAAATCTGAAAATTCTCTCCGGCATTATAGAGGATTGTCCCTGCAGACTGTCATATGGCGCTGGCGTGGAATTTTCCTTTTCATAATTTTTTTGAAATTTTATTAAACAAGGCTTGATTTTATAAAAAACTCTGATAGAATGTTCCTCGTTGTTTCGCTCGGGTTTCTGTAGCTCAGCTGGTTAGAGCGCTACCTTGACATGGTAGAGGTCGAAGGTTCAAGTCCTTTCAGAAACACCATCAGTTTTTATCCTAGCCCTTAATAATTTCCTTCAGGTTTTTCAAAGATTCTCTTACTGTTTTGTGTCTGCAGAATTGTCTGCTGCATCATGATTCATCATGAATCAAGACAGCCGGAGACGGTCAGATTCGGCTAATTCCTGTATAATAACTGCTTATAACGCGAATCAAGGCAGCACTGGAGCCGCAGTCCTCCCGGACCGTCCGGAAATGCAGCAGCCTTTTTGTCAGTTATTCATGATTTTGGTTATGCAGCAGTCAGCCTGCAGCGGGAGATGGCATGATATCAAAGGTTATAGCAGTTGATTTGGACGATACCTTGGTTAAGACCGATATGCTGTACGAGTCTTTTCTCCATGCCGTCAAAAGAAATCCGCTGGTGCTCTTTCTGGTCATTGCCTGGCTGTTCAGGGGCAAGGCATATTTGAAATACAGGCTCTCATCTTATTTCAATTTTGATCCGTCAATACTGCCTTATAACACAGAGCTTCTGTCCTGGCTTAAGGCTGAGAAGCAGGGCGGCGCAAAAATCTATCTTGTATCAGCCTCAGACGAGAAAATAGTAGGTGCCATAGCGCAATCTGCGGGCATATTTGACGGCTTTTACGGAACAACCCTCGAGCGGGGAAATCTGTCAGGGGCGCGGAAAGCAGAACTGCTCAATAAGGAATTTGGTGAGAAGAAATATGTCTATGTCGGGAACGACACGGTAGACATACCGATTTTCGGTCAGGCCGAGTCAGCTGTCGCCGTCGGCACGGAAAAAAGCATCGCCAGGCTGAAGAAACAGGCAGATTTGGCCAAAACATTTGTTATTGAGAAGAACAGATTCAAAAGCATCCTCAAGATGGCAAGAATTCATCAGTGGGTCAAGAATCTGCTGATCTTCGTCCCTATCATACCGGCCCGCCATTTTTTCAATATCGGGGACTGGGGTAGCCTGGTGCTCGCCTTTTTCTCGTTTTCCTTTACCGCCTCTTTTGTCTATATCCTGAACGATCTCATGGATCTGGGCAATGACCGGCGCAATGAGACAAAGAAGCACCGTCCTCTCGCATCCGGCAGCGTATCAATAAAGCTCGGTCTGTTTTTCCTGCCGGTATTCCTTCTTGCAGGCATTGTCCTGGGCTCGTTTGTCTCTGCCGGGTTCCTTGCCTGTCTCGCAATATATTTTGTCGTAACGACGCTTTATTCGTTCAGGCTGAAAAAAATCGCTGTCATCGACTGCATGCTCCTGGGCTTCCTCTATACATTCCGCATGGTATCAGGAATTGTTGCGATCTCAGTGCCCATCTCTCTCTGGTTTGTCTCATTCTCCTTCCTGATCTTTTTCTCACTTGCCGGGGTAAAGCGCCTGAGCGAGCTGCACAACCTTAAGGCTGCAGGCAAAGTCAAGACCAGCGGAAGGGCATACACAACAGAGGACATTGATTTTATTTCCGAGTCAGTTATGGCCTCAGGATTTGCCTCTGTCGTGCTTTTCATTCTCTACGTAAACGCAGAGGCAGGCGCCAATCATTTCGAAAATACTTCTTTTGCGTACAGCTGTACGCCGGTGCTGCTTTACTGGATACTGCATGTTTCCCTGAAAGCGAGGCGCGGGGAGATGAACGAGGATCCTGTCCTTTATGCCATCAGGGATCCAATCAGCCTTACCGCGGGCATTCTTTTTACGGTTCTGTTTGCATGTTCAGTAGTAAGTTTCTGAGATATTAGGAAGGTAGATATGCTTATTTCTTCTTGGGGAAGGCTTAACCTTGAGGAACAGGAGCTGGTAGCCGTTACCGGCCGGGAGTCAGTCAGAAAGGCATTCGAGCTCTATAAGGACAAGACTTTTCTTCCCCGCGGCAACGGCAGAAGCTACGGAGACGTCTGCAATAACAAGGACGGTGTCCTCCTCTGGTCAGGATATCTCGACAACTTCATCTCCTTTGATGCGGAAAAAGCCGAGGTCACCTGCGGATCCGGCGTCATTCTGAGAAACCTTCAGAGATTCCTGGTCAAAAACGGCTTCATGCTGCCTGTGACTCCTGGCACCCAGATGATTTCAGTAGGCGGCGCAATTGCCAATGATGTGCACTGCAAGAACCACCACCGCTTCGGAACGTTCGGCAACCATGTCAAGTCATTCAGGCTGCTGCGCTCTGACGGTGAGATCCTTGAATGCTCCCCGGACAAGAACCAGGGATACTACCACGCTACCATAGGCGGCATCGGGCTTACCGGATTCATCCTGGATGCCACCCTGAGCCTCAAGAAGGTGGCAGGCCCCTGGATCATTGCCGAGAACATCCCGTATTACGATCTCAAGACCTTCTTTGATCTGGCCAATTCATCAGAGAAGGACTATGAGCATACTGTCTCATGGATTGACTGCATAACGGGGAATGGCGAAAGAGGAATCTTCATGAGGGGCAACAATGATGATTCTGACACGTCAGGTAGGGACAAGCATCCGAATCTCTCTGTTACCGTTCCGTTCACCATGCCGTTCTCTCTCGTAAATACGCCTTCTCTGTACTGCTTCAACAAGCTGTACTTTGCCATGCAGTGCCTTAAAAAAGAGCCGTTCAAGGTTCACTATGAGAAGTTCTTCTATCCTCTGGACGGCATTCTTGAGTGGAACCGAATCTACGGCCCCAAGGGATTTTTCCAGTACCAGTGCGTTGTCCCGACGGATACAGGCCTCGAGGCAGTACAGGATATGCAGAAGGTAATAGCTGAGTCCGGCCAGGGCTCATTCCTCGGAGTTCTCAAGACTTTCGGCGACTACAAGTCCGTCGGCATGCTGAGCTTCCCCTACAAGGGATTCACCTATGCGCTTGATTTCCCCAACAGAGGAGAGAGCACATTAAAGCTTCTCTCTGATCTTGACGCTATCGTCAGAAACGCGCACGGAAGGCTTTATACGG
Organism: uncultured Pseudomonadota bacterium; assembly: GCA_900317945.1. Taxonomy (GTDB): domain Bacteria; phylum Pseudomonadota; class Gammaproteobacteria; order Enterobacterales; family Succinivibrionaceae; genus UBA2810. The sequence goes on along the minus strand of ONIT01000002.1, from coordinate 26,164 downwards.
CAAAGGATGCAAGGCAGCCGAGGGATATGTTCGAAAGCGGCTACGGCACAGATACAATCAATGAGTTTCTGAAATACCGCGATCCTAAAATGAGTTCAGATATGTCCAGGCGTCTTATGGGAGTTTGACAATGAAAAAGCTTGTTGTTGTCGGTGCAACATCATTAATGGCGCAGTCCTGCGCCAGGCTCTGGGTTGAGAGCAGTGAGTATTCCTCAGTTGTCCTCATCGGCCGGAACAAGGACAAACTTGAAGACGTCGCAAAGGACCTTCAGACCAGGGGCGGAACATCTCTGAAAGTTGAGGTCAGAGCCGGCGACATGGTTACTGCCGACGGTGTTGAGCAGCTGGTAAATCAGGCCTGTGAGGGCGATCTGCCGGATACAGTGCTGATTGCCCATGGGTACATGCCTGATCAGGGCACCATAGACGGCTCTCCCAGGACCTGCGAGGAGGTTCTGAAAGTTACCGGCGTCTCGCCTGTGCTGTTCCTCCAGTCTTTTGCCATGAAGCTCAAAGGGAATTCCTCAGCCCACCTTGCAGTAATCGGCTCTGTGGCAGGTGACAGGGGCAGGGCCTCAAATTACATTTACGGCGCGTCAAAGGCAATGATTGCCGCAGCCGCTGAGGGACTTACCCAGAGATTCGGCTTTGAGAGCGGACCGATGATCTCCCTCATCAAGCCGGGGCCTACCTCTACTCCTATGACAGCATCAATGGAAAACAGGAAGATGCTGGCTCCTGTAGAAGACGTGGCAAAATGCATTGTAAATGGCGTCAATGTCGGACGGAAGGAGATTTACGCTCCTTTCAAGTGGATATTCATAATGTTCATTGTCAGGCATCTCCCTTACTTTATATTCAACAGAGTTAGGCAGCTCAGGTGAAAAGTCTGGCTAATCTGGTATCAGGCCGTTTTTTCAAGTTTATTGTCTGTGGCGGCATTTCCACGCTGGTCAATCTGCTTTCACGGCCTCTCTGCTCCATGATCATGCCATTTGCCCTCGCCGTTGTAGTGGCGTATGTAATCGGATCCCTCGTCGGGTTCGTACTTTATAAAAACGTTGTCTACAAGAGCAAGGGCAATACCGAGGGAGAGATCATAAGGTTCATTGCCGTAAACGTGATCGGAATAGTGCAGACTGTCCTGCTAGCAGAGCTGTTCCTCTGGCTGCTTGCATTAGTCTGGGATAATCCGGATTACCGCAATACAGAAGAATTCATCGCGCATTTCTGCGCACTGTCAGTTCTGACAGTCACGAGCTATCTGCTGCATCTCTTTATTACTTTCAGAAAAACAGCAAATGACTGAAATCAGAGCCGCTTCTGCCGGAAGGCTGAAAGCGGCAGTCTGTCAAGCAGCAGGCCCTCCCTGAGGTCTCGCTGAGAGGGCATGCCGGCAGTCAAGGCCTGATCAGGCAAGACCGGCGCAGAGTACCGGGAATCTCCTGTATGACTTCGGATCGCAGCTGTCCTCCTCGATATGGAAGCTGACAGCTAGCCTCTCGCGCTTCCACTGGTTTCTCGTGTACAGCCTGAAAAACTTCTTAACGTAGCCATCAATCTGCTCGGCTGAATACTTGGCGCCGAATTCAGAATTCCTGACCTGCTCGCATATCTCCTGAGGAGTAAGGTGGTTGACGTGAGTGAGCCTGCGGATGAAATCCATCAGATCATATGGCATCAGATCGCTTTCATCGGTCTGCTCTACAGGCCTGAGCTCTGCTGTCGGCTGCTGGGCAATGATGTATTTCATGGCATCGATTCTCAGCACTTCATCCGAATATTGGATTTTCAGGCCATTCTCATAAATCCATCTGTTTATTCTGAGGATCCTGGATTTGGATATTCCTCCGATTGGAGAAAGCGATCCTGAGGTGTCTCCATCCATAGTGCAGTAGCCGACAGAGGCCTCAGAAAGATTTGATGTCGCAATCAGCAGCTTGTTGCAGTGGTTGGCGATAAGCCATATTCCGGGGGATCTGCTGCGCGCCTGGATATTCTGCAGGGCGATGTCATCTGTTTCCCATGAAAGCTTATTCTTCTCGCCGAGGGCATTGTTCACGAGATCGGTATATCCCTTCACAATGCTGTCGATGCGCCATTCAATATGGTGGGCCCCGGTGCTTTTCGCCATCATCTCAGCCGCATTGCGGGTAACCTCTCCGCTGTGCTCTGATCCCTGGTATACAGTAATCAGGTACTGCGGCATGACAGCCTGACGAATGAATTCCAGATCGGAGAGATCCAGCCGGTCTTCAATATTAAGCCCCATGGTATGCAGCGTTTCGAGGAATTCCTTTCTGCCAAGCGCCGCAGCTGCCTCTGCCACTCCGTAATAGGCCATAGCAGCGCACAAGGCAGAATCGGCGCCGCCGGAGAGCGAGAGGGCAAAGCCGGAGGTATGTGTCCTCCTGGCAAAATCCCACATCCCAAGGGCTACGGCCCTTGTTACCGTTTCGTATTCATTCTCAGGATTTATCTTGATCTTTGCGGAAATGCTGAACCTGTCATGAGGTCTGAACTCAAAGCCGCTGAAGCTGTATATTCCTTCAGTCTCAGGCTCAATTCCCTCGCTTGACATAAGCCTGTTTACGCGGTTCATCGAAATGTCCGCACAGGCAGTGCACAGCTCATAATTCCTGAAGCTCAGCCTTTTGGTCTCGGCAACAATCTCGCCATTGCTGGCAATGATTGCGGAACCGTCAAAGACCGACCTTCCTGACTCGCATCCCAGCAGGTTGGCATAGGCGTATACGGCGCCGAATGCACGGGAGCCATCACTGATGAAATGTTCCCTGATCTGCTGCTTGCCTATGGCAAAGTGGCTCGCCGAAGGATTGAGGATGATATCAGCACCTCTCTTATAGAGAGATGAGCCAGGGCGGTCTGCGACCCATGAGTCCTCGCAGATCTCAAAGCCTATCTTCACTCCACCGGCCTCAAATACAAAATCGCCTACAGGAACATCTTTCTGTCCGAAGAGATCAAGATATACTCTCCTGCCTTTAGGCCACGGCGTGAACCACCTCGGCTCATAGTGGAGCCCGTTCCTCGCCAGGAACTGCTTGCAGGCACAGCCGATAACTTTTTTATGGGCAATCAAGGCGGCGGCATTGAAAACCTGGCCTCCGCTGATTAAAAGAGGGAAACCAACGCTGACCAGCATTCCTTCAGGAACATGTTCTGAAAATTTTTTTATGTACTCTTCAGATTTTTTTATCCAGCCGGTAACGAAAAACTGATCTTCTGCTCCATAGCCGGTCAGGCACAGCTCAGGGAAAAGAACTATGTCTGCGCCTTTTTCTCCAGCTTCCCTGAGACAGCCGATGATTTTCTGGGAATTCCCCTCAAGATCAAGGGCAAGAGTGCTGACTGATGCTGCGCCTATGTTAATAATTTTTGTCATAAGGAACACGCCGGTTGAGAAATAAAAAAGCGGTACATACCGCACCGCTTCATACAATAGCACAAGAAGCCGATCAGGGATCAGCCGATCTGATGGTTCTGGGCTATTCTTGCAATTTCATTCATGTCAGTTGCAATCAGGAGCCTGCACCAGTGGGCAAGCTTGGTATCCTCATCAGGAATGCAGAGGAAGTTGATGTCATGAACCTGGAAAGTGCTGTCCTTAACCTGGTTTCCCTTGCCGTCATCAGTGAGGAAGGTGTTTACAGTATGGAACTTGTCAAGGTTGATGTCCTTGTCAAGCAGGAAGGAAAGGACTATGCGGCGGCGGACCTTGGACTTGACGGAGAGTCCCTTCAGGCACTTAATGTGCTCGTTGTAGTAATTAAGGGTAAAGAAGCTCTTGTCGTGCCACCACTTCATGTACGGTATTTCTTCATTCAGAAGAATAATCTCACTTGCAACGCCGTCAATCGTGCAGGTAATGCAGAAACCAGCGAGATTGGTGAATTCACCCTTTCTCATAGTAATGCCGGCTACAGGGGAGTTCTCAAGCTCCTCCACGCTGACATCCTCTACTGATTCAACGTGACTTTCAGGAAGATCATTCATGACTGCAAGCAGAAACCTGGGCATGAGTCCTTCTTCAGTAAGAGAAAGCCAAATATCCTCATTTATATTAAGTAATGATGATGATCTTTCTGTCATTGTTATCTCGCCAATAAATAATTCAGACTTGGGATTAACTTTGTTAAAAATTTTGCGCTTTGGCGCTTTTACGCCATTTTAGACGAATTTTAATCGAAATGCTGTAAATCACTCCCAATGGCTCAGATATTTTTCAAATTTTTGCCTGACTTCAAATAATCCCCCTGCAATCGGCCGCAGCTCAGCCCTTAAAAAATTGGATTCCCTTCAGGCTGAGGCAGTTTTTTTAAGGATATGTAAAATCGTGCCAGCTGTCACGTGTTAAAAGCTGAAATCTTGTTAGATCACGGTGTTTGAATTAAAATTTCCTTTTGGTAATTATTTGCTGTCCGCCGTTCATTTTCAGGGCGGAAAATTAGGAGAAACCAATGGCTTTTGCTCTTGTCGGCGATGTAGGTGGGACCAACGCCAGAATGGCGCTGTGCAACCTTGAGAGTGGTGAGATTTCCAGCGTAAAGACCTACCCAACTTCGTATCCCTCTCTTGAAGAAGTTATCAGACAGTACCTCAAGGATACGGGTGCTGAAGTGAAGAACAGCTGCATCGCAATGGCATGCCCCATCAAGGGCGATGAGGTTGTAATGACCAATGCCTCCTGGAGCTTCTCCATCAAGGAGACCAAGGAGCACCTGGGCTTTGATCAGCTCGAGATCATCAATGACTTTACCGCCGTATCGATGGCTGTTACCCAGATGAAGCCGGAGGATCTCAGGAAGGTCGGAGGCGGAGAGCCTGAGAGCCACAAGCCGATTGCCGTCTACGGCCCGGGCACCGGACTTGGCGTAGCACACCTTATTTACACTGGAAGGAAGTACATCTCCGTTCCGGGTGAGGGCGGACACGTTGACTTTGCTGCAAACAGCGAAGAGGAAGATCAGATCCTTGAGATCCTGAGAAAGCAGTTCGGACATGTATCATATGAGAGGATCCTCTCTGGCCCGGGACTCGTCAATCTCTATGAGGCTATTGTCTTTGCCGACAAGAGGACTCCTGAGCGCCTTACTCCGGCAGAGGTTGCCATCCGCGCCAAGCAGAACTCCGATACTGACTGCTTCAGGGCACTCAACCTTTTCTGCATTATCCTCGGAAGGTTCGGCGGAGATCTGGCCCTGACCGCAGGCGCGTTCGGAGGCGTCTACATCGCCGGCGGAATTATTCCGAAGAACCTCGACTTCTTCCTCAAGTCAGGCTTCAGAACCGCATTTGAGGACAAGGGCAGGTTCAAGGAATACCTGAGCAAGATCCCCGTCTATGTCATCGTCAATGATCAGCCGGGTCTTGTAGGATCTGCAGCTGTAATCCGCCAGAAGCTCGGCGCAAAAGCCTGAGGCGGAGGCGGTCAGATATCCCGGGAGCGCTCCCGGGATTTTTCTGAGGCACAAAAAAGAAAGGAGAGCATGGGTTCAGGCTCTCCTTTTTATTTTCCGGGCTTCGGCACTTCAGTCAGAAGACTCGCTTCCAAACAGATCGTACTCATCAGAATCCGTTATCCTGACACTGACGATCTCACCCGGCCTGTGCTCTGCATCGGTAAGTATGTAGACGAGACCGTCTATATCCGGGGAATCGCCCATGGTCCTGCCGTAAAGGCGTCCCATAGAATCAGTGCCGTCAACGATGACCGGAAGCACCCTGCCGACCTTGGCGCTGAGATTATTTTTGGAGATCTCCTGCTGGAGAGTCATGAACCTGTCGAGACGCTCCTCCTTTACCTCATCCGGAAGCTGGGGCATAGAATTGGCAAGTGCGCCGGGCGTGTCGGAATAGGCAAAGCATCCGACCCGGTCAAGCTTTGCCTCCTTTATGAAGTCGAGCAGGATCTCAAAATCAGATTCCGTCTCGCCAGGATACCCGACAATAAAGGTAGAGCGTATCGTAATGTCAGGGCAGGTCTTTCTCCATTTCGAAATTCTGTCCAGGGTCTTTTCAACTGTGCCGGGGCGTTTCATGCTTTTCAGGATCCTGGGGCTTGCATGCTGCATCGGAACATCGAGATATGGAAGAATGACCCGGTCTGACATAAGCTCAACCAGGCGGTCGAGGACAGGGTAAGGGTAGAGGTAGTGAAGCCTTATCCAGATATTGAGCTTCCCCAGCTCCTCGCACAGAGAGACGATATCCTGCCTGACTGAGCGCCCGTCATCAAGAGTGCAGTCAGAATTTCCCAAATCCTTGCCGTACGCCGCCGTATCCTGGGCGATTATGAGAATCTCCCTGACGCCTTTTTCGGTCTTTCTCGCAGCCTCCCTCAGGATATTGTCAGCCTTACGGCTGACCATAGGGCCCCTCAGCTCGGGGATGACGCAGTAAGAGCAATGGTTTGAGCAGCCTTCTGATATCTTTAGATATGAGTAATGGGGCGGGGTAAGGCTCGACTCAGGGATCAGGCTTTCCGTGTAGAGCTTTATTCCGGAATCTGACGCGCTGCCGCTGCTGTTCAGGAAGCCAAGAGCCTGCTGCAGGACCTCATTATAGTCCTGGGGTCCTGCCACGCCGACAATCCCGGGGCAGCTGCGCCTTACATAGTCAGCTCTTTTTCCGAGGCAGCCGGTCACCAGGACTTTCTTGCCCTTCGAAATGAACTCATTTATGGTGCCGACAGACTCCTCGATGGCCGAGTTGAGGAAGCCGCAGGTATTGACAATCAGAAGATCAGCTTTTTCGGGATCTCCGGTAATGCCGCAACCGTTCCTTATTAGGCAGTCCATCTCTATTTCTGAATCGACCAGGTTTTTGGCACAGCCCAGGGAAATGAATCCGATGTTGTGTTTTTTCATGATAATAAAAAGGCTCCGGCCGGAACTGCCGAAGCGCTTGATAATGGAAGGTGATTAGAAACTGAAGGACTATTTCTTGAAAAGGCCGACCTCAAGGTTCTCAGCTGAGTAGATCTGCTTTCCGTCACAGGAGAGGAAACCGTCAGCGATGCCCATAATCAGGCGTCTCTGAATGACTCTCTTAATCTGGATGTCATAGGTGATCTTGTGGGAAGTCGGGAGAACCTGCCCGGAAAACTTGACCTTGCCGCAGGCAATGGCCCTTCCTCTTCCGGGACCGCCTTTCCAGCCCAGGAAAAAGCCGACAAGCTGCCACATTGCATCAAGCCCAAGACATCCGGGCATTACAGGATCACCAGGGAAATGGCACTGGAAGAACCACAGATCCGGGCTGATGTCCATCTCTGCAGTTATATAGCCGTGCCCATGCTGGCCGCCGTTATCCTGAATATCGACAATGCGGTCAAGCATAAGCATGTTGGGAGCGGGAAGCTGGCTGTTCCCAGGTCCGAACAGCTCACCGCGGCTGCAGGCAAGAAGATCCTCTTTCGTGAAGCTGTGAATTCCTCTGTCGCACAGCGACAGCTTTTCCTCATTATTTGTATTCAATTCCAGATTTCCCAGTTTTAAGAACTAAGGCGTTCATGCAATTTTGAGGAGCATGTCCTGGCGGACAGCCTCCCGATGCAAAACCATAAAGTCCATGAACAGGCCAGACAAAAATCCCGGCTGATTATAACACAACCAGTCCGCTGCCTGTCTCTTGCGTGCAAAATGCAAATTCTCAGAGGTTTTTCACGGCATTTACCAGGCGCTTCAGCAGGCTGATCCTCTCGTTCCTGTTTGCCACCTCGTCAAACCTCTCCTGAATGATGTCAAAAACACCAGGCGCATCGTCAGAGCCCTCAGCCGGCGTCTCAAGCAGCAGCTGCACTGCCTCCTCTACTCTGCTGACAGGATAGATATGGAACTTCCCCTCTGCTATTGCAGACACCACGTCGCTGTGGAGGGTGAGGTTCGTGATATTGCATCTGGGCAGCACGACACCCTGCTTGCCGGTAAGCCCGAACAGCCTGCATATTCTGAAGAACCCCTCGACCTTCTCGTTGAGCCCGCCAACTGCCTGGATATTGCCGAACTGATCGAGCGATCCGGTTACGGCAAGATCCTGCCTGATGGGGATTTTTGACAGGGCGGAGAGTATGGCAAGGAGTCCGGAAAGCGAGGCGCTGTCACCGTCAACCCCGCTGTAGTTCTGCTCGAACACCAGGTTCATCTCAAGCCCTGAGGGCGCTTCCTGCCCGAAGAGATTGAGGAAATAGCCGTTGATGATCATCATGGCCTTCTGGTGGATCTGTCCTGCCAGGTCAGCCTTGTGCTCAACGTCAGAAATGCTCTCGCCGTCTCCCTGATGGACCGTTGCCGTTATCCTGAGCGGCTCGCCGTAGGATATGTCATTGGCGCCAGTGAGCTCCAGGACGCCGAGCCCGTTGATCTGCCCGACGGTGCTGCCGGTTACCTGGATGAGGATCTGGCCCTTCTGATAGAGCTTGACGCTCTCATCAATGACATTGGACGCCCTGTAGAACTGCTCCATGATTGCCGCAGAGACATCCTCGCGGGTGATGACATCAGACTTCCTGTCCCTTGCTATACGGTCAGAAAGAGACATTACAGGGAACAGCTCAGCCTCGATGATCACAAACTCGTCTGATGACTCCCCGAGCCTGTTGGAGTACCGGCAGAGCTCCTCGACCGCGCCGTGGTCCATGTCAAGGAGATCGTGCCTGATCCTTATATCGTTCAGGAGACCGCAGAACTCGGCCTCGTGGGACTTTGCCTCAATGCTGTACTCAAAGCTGGTCTTGAGGAACACCTCGATTGAGGTGTCGACATCCACCTGGCAGAAGGCGGAGACCTCATCGATGTCCCCAACCAGGATAAGCTTTACGCTTATGGGAGTCGGCTCCGGGGAGAAGAAGGGCACGATTGCGCTCTCATTCTGCACTGGCTCCCAGTCAATTTCACCTTTCTGCAGGGCATTCTTGAGCTTCTGCCAGATAGGCGGATTCGCCAGGAGCTCGCTTACCGGCAGCACCAGGAACCCGCCGCTCGCCTCACGGAGAAGCCCCGGCTCAAGAAGCTGGTGGTTTGAGTAGTAGGTTCCCTGATCGCTCAGGTAGTTCACCTTGCCGAAAATTGACGTCCAGCTAATGTCGCGCGCAAAGATAACCGGCGGCACTTCCGTGTCGTGGTAAACCATGACATTGGCTATTGCGGAGCCCTCGAGCTTTTCTCCCTTGGCGATGTGGGAGGAGAGAGTCTCAATGTAGTTCTTCAGCTTCTCGTCATTTCCCTGCTCGGCAATGATTTTGCTCGCGAGCTTTTCCGAGTCCTGGTGCTTTGAGAGGGAGGTGATGAGCTCGATTATCTCGGTCAGGAACTTAATCCCGCTGCCCGGCCTTAGCATGAGCCAGATAGGCCGCAGGTTGTACTCAAGGTTCTCGACATAGATGAGATCGTACATTCCGGCTGTCGGGCTCGGCTCCTCAGAGATAAGCTCCCTTACCACCTGCTCGTAGTTCATTCCGGGATAGCCGCCCAGCATCATAATCTGGTAATTTGCCGTGCTCTGGATCAGGCGATGCACCGTGCTTGTCGCCCTGGGCTGGAGCGAGGAGAAGCTGACAGGCTTAAGCTCGCTTATCCGGCTGAAACTGGGAAGGCTGTGCCTGCAGAGCAGGACTTCAGGATTTATCTCTTCTGGAATACTCATATTTGACATACTTCTGTACCGGATCAGGCTACCATTTCTTCTTGGGCTGGAAAAGCTCGTCGAGCTCATCCTTGCTGGAGGCCGCAAGCTCGGCCTTTCTTTCATTCTCAGCCTCAATGCGCTGGTTGATCTGCTCGTAGCTGCTGCTGAGCTGCTGCTTGGTGTTCACTATCCACTGATCATCCGTCTGGATTTTCGCCAGCACCTGGATGCCGGTCTCAAGCATCTGCCTCGCTGAGCCGAGCTGATGTGTGGAAATCGCCTCCCTGATGTGGTTCATGAGGCTTGATATGTTCACCTTGATGAGGATCAGCTCAAGCCTTCTGTCCTCAGCGGCAAAGGAGTTGGGGTCAATCTTGCCCTTGTTGTGCTCAATCCTTACCACCTGGCGGAGCCTTCTTACGGTCTTGAGCATGGAGATCGCCTCGACGTCGTTGGACGGAGACTTGAGCGGGGCGACAGAGCCCTCGTTGTAGTTGGCCTTTATGTACTCCATCTGCTTTCTCATGTCGTTAATCCTGTCGCGCACGGAGTTGAGCGACGGCTCCGCCTCAAGCATGAGGCTGAGCGCGCTCAGGACCCTGTTCTGGAGCAGAAGGATCAGGGTCTTGCTGTAGGGGAGCTGGCTTGAGTTCATAAGCAGATCATCAGCCTCAGCCACCAGCTTCTTCTGGTTTCTGATAAGCCTTCTCTTCTCCTCATCCTGCTTTTGCGAATAGGAGCTGTACATTCCGTAAGTCGTAATGCAGACTATGAGAAGGCCCAGCAGGGCAAGTATTACTTCCATCTAGAACTCCAGTTATGCAGGCACCGACGAAGACCGCAAAGCCTGCATTGACCCAAATTGAGCAGACTATTTCGCTATTTTAGCAGGCCGGCAGTGCAATATCATTCTCCGGCCGCTCAAATTTATGAGTCTGCAGCAAAAATCGGCTGCCTGCAGGCGTTCCGCCTGATTCATACGGAGGATCCAGACAGTCTTTTCCATGCTGTCGATTAATTTTCTCAGTTTCAGCACAAATGTATGATTTACTGCAGTGCGGCGCAAAAGCCTGCGTGATGAAATTTTTCACGCTGTAGTTTAAAATCCTGATGGTTTTGGTTTGGAGGTCAGATGACAACAGTTATTAAGCAGCAGGATTTCATAGACTCCGTCTACGAGGGCCTGCAGTACATTTCCTACTATCATCCCATGGATTTTCTTGAGGCTCTCAAGAAGGCGTATGAGAGGGAGCAGAACCAACCTGCAAAGGATGCCATTGCCCAGATCCTGGTCAATTCCAAGATGTGCGCCATGGGCCACAGGCCTCTGTGTCAGGACACCGGCATTGTAACGGCCTTTGTCGAGATCGGCATGGACGTCCGCTTTGACGGCGACATGACCGTCCAGGAGATGGTTGACGAGGGAACCCGCAGGGCATACTGCGATCCTGACAACCCGCTGAGAAAGTCAGTGCTCCGCGATCCGGCAGGCGACAGAGTCAACACCAAGGACAATACTCCCGCTGTTGTTCACATTTCCATGGTCAAGGGAGACAAGGTAACCGTCAAGCTGGCTTCCAAGGGCGGCGGGTCTGAGAACAAGTCAAAGCTTGTCATGCTCAATCCGTCGGACTCCATCGTTGACTGGGTTCTTGAGCAGATCCCCCATATGGGTGCAGGCTGGTGTCCTCCCGGAGTAATCGGTCTCGGCATCGGCGGAACCATGGAGAAGGCAGCCGTCATGGCGAAAGAGGCCCTGATGGATCCGGTTGACATCGACGAGCTCATCAAGCGCGGCCCGAAGAATGCCGACGAGAAGCTCCGCCTCGAGCTTTACGACAAGATCAACCGCCTCGGCATCGGAGCCCAGGGGCTCGGCGGACTCACCACCGTAGTCGATGTCAAGATCAAGTCATATCCTACCCATGCTACTTCCAAGCCTGTCGCGCTCATTCCGAACTGCGCAGCGTCAAGGCACATCGACTTCACACTTGACGGCAGCGGCCCGGTCAACCTGGTTCCTCCCTCACTTTCGAACTGGCCTGACATCGACATCAGCAACAGCAAGGGCGCAAGAAGGGTGTTCCTCGACAACATCACCAGGGAGGAAATCAATTCCTGGAAGGTCGGCGAGACTCTCCTGCTCAACGGCACGATCCTCACCGGACGCGACGCTGCCCACAAGCGCATCGCTGATCTCCTTGCTGCCGGCAAGCCTCTGCCTGACGGCGTCGACTTCCACGGCAAGTTCATCTACTACGTCGGACCTGTTCCTGCAGTCAGGGATGAGGTTGTAGGACCTGCAGGCCCCACCACCTCCACCAGAATGGACAAGTTTGTTCCCATGATGCTCGAGCAGTGCGGACTTATGGGCATGATCGGAAAGGCAGACCGCGGCGATCTTGCAGTCGAGTCAATCAAGAAGAACAAGTCCGTCTACCTGATGGCTGTCGGCGGAGCCGCATATCTCGTCTCCAAGGCCATCAAGAAGGCAAGAGTCCTCGCGTTCGAAGATCTCGGCATGGAGGCCATCCGCGAGTTCGTCGTCGAGGACATGCCTGTAACTGTGGCAGTTGACTCAGAGGGCAACAACATCCACAAGATCGGCCCTGCCAAGTGGAAGGATGAAATCCAGCGCCTGAATTTCAAATACATCGACTGATTAAAGTCAGCCTGATGAATTCCTGAATATGACAGTCCGGGCAGAAATGCCCGGATTTTTTTATTGCTGAATTTGTATAATTGGGCCGCTTCCCGCAATTAATGGCTGCGTGCCGAAGGTTCAAAATGGCATCACTTCGTGAACTGACAGAAATAATCGACAATGAAACACTGCTCCGTGACAGCTTCGTCCTGAAGAAAAAGCTCCGCGGCATCGTAGGGCACAGGGATGAGCCCGGATTCATGGAGCAGCTGGACCTCTTTGCCGTTGAGGCGGAGGATGCCAGGAACAGATATCTTAAAAGAAAGGAATCGCTGCCGAAGATGATTTATCCGGAGCCGGATCTTCCGATTCTGGAGCATAAGGACGAAATCATCGAGGCGATAAAGAAGAACAGGGTAATCATACTTGCGGGAGAGACAGGATCAGGCAAGACCACGCAGATCCCGAAGCTCTGCATCGAGGCGGGGCGCGGCACCAGGGGCATGATCGGGCATACCCAGCCGAGGAGAATAGCGACAAGATCAGTCGCCCAGAGAATATCAGATGAGCTGGGGCTCAGGCTTGGTGAGCAGGTCGGCTTCAAGGTCAGGTTCTCAGATCATACTGCAGCGGGAACAGTCATCAAGCTGATGACCGACGGCGTGCTGCTCTCCGAGATGCTCCGGGACAAGATGCTCGACGACTATGACACGATCATCATCGATGAGGCGCACGAGCGGAGCCTCAACATAGATTTCCTGCTCGGCTGCCTGAAGCGCCTCTCGCAGCGCCGCCCGGAGCTCAGGATCATCATCACCTCCGCAACCATTGATCCTAAGCGCTTTTCCGATTTCTTCGGCAGGTGCCCGATAATCGAGGTCTCCGGCCGGACCTATCCGGTTGAGGTCAGGTATGAGCCGCTCATGACCGAGATCGCAGGCGAGGACGGCAAGCCCGAGATCATCACGCGTGATCAGGAGAGCGCCATACTTGATGCGGTTAAGGAGCTCGCCGCCATTGATACCGGAGACATCCTGGTGTTTCTCTCCGGCGAGCGGGAAATTAACGACACTGCTGACTTTCTGAAGGGCGCAAAGCTCAGGGACACTGAAATCCTGCCGCTCTACGCAAGGCTCTCCGCGGATGAGCAGAACCGCATTTTCAGGCCGCACGCAGGTCGGCGCATAGTGCTCTCTACCAATGTCGCCGAAACCTCACTCACCGTCCCGGGCATCAAGTACGTGATTGATCCGGGATTCGTGAGAATCAGCAGGTATTCCGCAAGGACCAAGGTGCAGAACCTCCCCATAGAGCCGGTGTCGCAGGCCAGCGCAAACCAGAGAAAGGGCAGGTGCGGAAGAACCTGCCCGGGCATCTGCATAAGGCTCTACTCCGAGGAAGACTTCAACTCCAGGCCGGCATTCACAGATCCGGAGATACTCCGCATCAACCTCGCGTCGGTCATCCTGCAGATGTCAATCATGCGGCTCGGAAGCATCGAGACCTTCCCGTTCATTGACGCGCCGAACTCCAGGCAGGTAAGCGACGGCTACCGTCTCCTTGAGGAGCTGCAGGCGGTGTCCGGCAGGGTAAAGCTCCAGGACGGAAGCTCTGTTCCGAGGATAACGAGGCTCGGCCATCAGATTGCCATGCTCCCGGTCGACCCGAGGCTTGCCAGGATAATAGTCTCCGGAGCAGAACTCGGAGCTCTCAGCGAGCTCATCATCATTGTCTCGGCGCTTTCCGTTCAGGATCCGAGGGAAAGGCCCCTCAACAGGCAGGAGGCTGCTGACGAGAAGCACAGCAGGTTCAAGGATGAGCGCTCTGACTTCATGTCGATTCTCAACCTCTGGAACTACCTTAAGAAAATCCAGGGCGAGCTGTCCCGCTCACAGTTCAGCAGGACGCTGAAACGGGAGTTCATCTCCTACATGAGGGCCAGGGAATGGCAGGATCTCTGCAGCCAGCTCTCTGACGCTGCCGAGTCCCTGGGGCTCAAGGCCAATGAGAAGCCGGCAGACTACATCAGCATCCACATGGCCCTTGCCTCAGGATACCTTGATCACCTGGGCAAGCTCTCGGTTGACGGCGCAGACTATCAGGGGGCCCGCAACTCGAGATTTGTCATTTCCAAGGTTTCCTGCCTCAGGAAAAAGCATCCCAAATGGGTTCTGGCCGCAGAGCTCGTTGAGACGACCAGGCTTTTTGCGAGAAACGTCGCTGACATACAGGTCGAGTGGATCGAGAAGGTGGCAGGGCACGTCCTCAAGGACAGCTACAGCGAGCCACACTGGTCAAAGAAGAGCGGCGCAGTAATGGCCTACCTCAGGAGGACGCTTTATGGGCTGCCGATAGTCGAGAAAAGGCCGGTAAACTACTCAAAAATAGATCCGAAGCTCTGCCACGAGCTCTTTATCAGGAGCGCGCTCGTCGAGGCAGACTGCGACTTCAGGTATCCGTTTTTCCTGCAGAACCAGGAGCTTGTCAGGGAAATCGAGTCGGAGGAGGACAAGGCAAGAAGGCGCGACATCATGGTGGATGACGAGCTTCTTTTCCAGTTCTACTCGGAGAGGATCCCTGAGGATGTGATAAGCGCAGTCACATTCGACAGCTGGTGGAAGGAGAAGAGCCGTACGGAGCCGGATCTGCTCAACTATGAGAAGAATTTCCTCATAAGCGACTCATCGAAGCTCGTTGACAAGGACGACTATCCTGACCGCATGAAGATCGGCCGCTTCTACCTGAAGCTTACCTATGAGTTCAGCCCTTCAGAGGACGATGACGGAGTAACGGTCCACGTCCCGCTTGCCGTTCTCAACCAGCTTCACGAGCATGACTTTGACTTCATAGTGCCGGGGTTTAGAAAGGACTTCTTCATTGCGGTCATCAAGTCCCTCCCCAAGCACATCAGGAAGAGCTTTATCCCCGCTCCTGACTACGCCGACAGGCTGATAGGCGAGATTCCTCCTGACACGAAGACGCTATGGAGCGACATCATCGCGGTGCTCACGAAATGCTCCGGCATCCCCCTCAAAAAGGAGGACTTTGACATCGGCTCAATTCCCAAGCACCTCAGGTTCAACTTCAGGGTAACTGACACGGGCGGCGTGCCGCTTGCAGAAGGACGGGATCTCCCTCAGATCCAGGAAAAGCTCAAGGACAGAATGAGGGACGTGCTGGACTCCCATATGTATGAGAGCGCCGGACCTGACGATGAGAAGTCCGAAACATACCGTGACTGGTCGTTCGGCGAGCTGAAGAAGGTCGTCAGGAAAAAGAAGAACGGCATGGAGATCGTGGCCTATCCGGCTCTCCAGGATCTTGGGAAGGGCATTGCGATAAGGCTCTGCGAGAACGAGTCCATACAGGCCGAGGTAAACCGCTCCGGCCTCAGGCGCCTCATTATGCTGAACATTGAGAGCACCGCAAGATATGTGAAGGACCGCCTCTCCAACACAGCAAGGCTGGCCTTCTGCGGCGCCAACATCTGCTCAGCCGCAGAGCTCGTCGATGACTGCATAGCCTGCGCCGTTGACTCGCTAGCAGCGGACAGCGGCATGCCCCGGAACAGGGATGACTTCAGCAGCCTCCTCGAAAAAGTCAGGGGAAGCATAGCTGACGAGGTGAAGAAGATTGCCGATACGGTGTCTGAGATCCTCGTGCTCTACAACAAGGTGCAGAAGCAGTTCAAGGGCGCGCTGCAGCTTGAGCTGGCGCTCTCGTACTCCGAGGAGCAGAAGCATCTCTCGTCGCTAGTGCACAAGGGCTTTGCGACGGAATTCGGCTCAGGGCAGCTCGGCAATATCAAAAGATACCTCAGGTGCTCGGCTGCAAGGCTTGAGAAGCTGCCGAGGAACCCTCAGAAGGACAGGGCGTCAATGTCGCTTATTGAAAGCGTGTCCGAGGATTACGCCAATTTCCTCAAGGCATTCCCGGCAGGTCTCATTCCCGCGGAGGCAGAGGAGATCAGATGGATGATTGAAGAGTACAGGATTTCACTTTTCGATCAGGGGCAGAAGACGCTCTATTCGGTATCCGACAAGAGGATCAGAAAAAAAATGGAGGAGATCAGGGAAAAAAGCCTCCTGAGCAAATAATATCCAGGCTGGAAAATTTCAGGGGCCGCATTCCTGCGGCCCCTCATGCGGGCGGTAAGAGAGCCGTTATTTTTTTTGTGAGGAACCCGCAAAAAGTGCAATGCACTTTCTTTATAAGCTTATCCGATATCCGTATAATCGACACAGCTGGCAGTAGGGTACTGCCGAACATCATTTTCAGTCAACGGACAAATGTATGACTTCTTTAATACAGGAATTGGCGACGCAGAAAAAGATCGCTGAGAGCTATACTGATGCCTGGGGCAAGCCCGCAGAAATCAGTGAGGAAAGCAAGAAACTTGTTCTGAAGGCCATGGGGTACGCGGTTGACGACCCTGATGAGCTTGCAAAGCAGGTTGCGTCTGAAGAGAAACTTAAATGGACTACTCCTCTTGAGCCGGTTTATGTAGAAAGGATCGGCGAGGGAGTCGAGGCTTCCATAAAAATCCGTTTCCGCGTTGCCAAGAGCAAGAGCGAGGGCAAGTTCAAGTACCGCATTCAGTTTGAGAATGCAACCCGTGCTCCGCTTGAGGGAGAGGTTACCCTCTACGACAAGGAGCCGGTCGAGAAGAAGTTCATAGACGGTGAGCACTATTTCGAGTACGAGCTGCAGATTACCGTTCCGGCAATCCTGGGCTACCACACCATCGAGCTCATCAGGAATGGCGACTCGCTTGCCAAGAGCTCTCTCATCATTGCTCCTATGCAGTGCTACAAGCCTGACGCAATCAAGAACGGCAAGAAGATCTGGGGACCGAGCATCCAGCTTTACGCGCTGAGAAGCGAGAACAACTGGGGCGTCGGTGACTTCGGCGATCTGGCAAACCTCATCGAGCACCTCTCAGCATGGGGCGCAGGATTTGTCGGGCTCAACCCTATCCACGCGCTTTATCCTGCCAATCCTGAGTCCGCAAGCCCCTACAGCCCTTCAAGCCGCCGCTGGCTCAACGTTGCGTACATCAACGTCGAGGACGTTCCTGAGTACATCAACTGCTCAGAGGCAAGGAACATTGTGGCAAGCGATGAGTTCCAGAACGAGCTCAGGGCACTCCGCGCCAAGGAGTATGTTGACTACACCGGAGTTCTCAAGCACAAGCTCCGCATTCTCCGCATTGTGTTCGACAAGGCCGGGCTTCACCATAAGAGCAACAACACTCCGAGAAGCAAGCAGTTCAAGGTTTTCTTCAACGAGGGCGGTGACAGCCTGCAGCAGATCGCCATCTACGACGCTCTTCAGCAGTACCTCTACAACCAGGGTGAGAACGCCTGGGGCTGGCCGGCATGGGAGGAGAAGTTCCGCAAGTACTCCAACCCCGAGGTCATGAACTGGGCTCATGATCACCAGGATGACGTATATTTCTACGCATACCTGCAGTTCATTGCTGACGAGCAGCTCGCAAAGGCTGACTGGGCTGCAAAGCACACCGGCATGACGCTCGGCATCTACCGCGACCTCGCAGTAGGCGTCTCCGAGGGCTCCGCAGAGCTCTGGGCCAACGCAGAGATGTACTGCCCGAAGGCCAGCGTAGGCTGCCCTCCTGATGTTCTCGGCCCCAACGGCCAGAACTGGGGACTTCCTCCGTTCGATCCGAACAAGCTTTATGCGGCTGCCTACAAGCCCATCATCGACCTGTACCGCTCAAACATGAAGTGGTGCGGAGCACTCAGAATCGACCACGCAATGTCCCTTCTCCGCCTCTGGTGGGTTCCGCCCAAGGAGTCCGCATCCAAGGGCGCATACATCTACTACAACGTCGATGACATGCTAGGCATCCTTGCCCTCGAGTCCGTAAGGCACAAGTGCCTGGTCATCGGCGAGGACCTCGGCACTGTTCCCGAGATCATGAAGAAGAAGCTGCCCGAGGCTGGAATCTACTCATACAAGATTTTCTTCTTCGAGACTTCAAAGACCGACGGCGGCTACATTTCGCCGAAGGATTACACCGCACAGGCCATGAGCGCGCTTACCACCCATGACATGCCGACCCTCAAGGGATTCTGGCACTGTGAGGATCTGAAGCTCGGCAGAAGGCTCGGCGTCTACAAGACCGATGAGATCATGAACAAGCTCATGACCGATCGTCTTGTCGCCAAGCAGCGCATCCTCGACTCGCTGAACGGCCATGGAATTCTCCCTCAGTCTGTCAACCGCAACGCTCTCTACTGCGGCATGTCAACTGAGCTGAACCACTGCATGCAGCTTCACATGTGCCTCGGCAACTGCGCTATTTTCAGCACCCAGCTCGAGGACTGGCTGGAGATGGACAAGCCGGTAAATATTCCGGGCACTTCAACCGAGTATCCTAACTGGAGAAGAAAGCTCAGCCGCAACATCAATGATATCTTCTCCAACCCCAATCTTGAGGCTCTTGCGCGCCGCATGACCGCAGCCCGCGAGCAGGCAAGTGGCAACAAGCAGTAATGTTGAACGGAAGAGTCGGCCCTGCCGGCTCTTTTTATGAGGTAATCTATGCTTATTGATGATTTGATGGGTGCCAGGGTCGGTGATCCTTTTGCCAACCTGGGTCTCATTCCTAACAAAGAGATAAACGGTTTCACACTGCGCGCCTGGCTGCCGTATGCTTCCAAGGTTGTAGCAAAGGACATCGGCAATACCAAGGTCCTCAAGGAGCTTGAGTGCAAGAGCAAGGAAGGCCTGTTTGAGGCTGAGTTCCCCAACACCGACAAGCCTTTCCACTATTCGTTCGATGTCTCCTATCCTGATGCGGTAGTAAACGTCATCGATCCTTACCAGTTCCACGATGAGGCCTACACCGGCCTTGCAGAGATGAAGCTCAAGGCCGCCAACCTCTACAAGACTCTCGGCGCCCATCTGATGACCATTGAGGTTGACGGAGTGAAGGTATCCGGCGTCAAGTTCGCCGTCTATGCTCCTTCCGCCAAGTGCTGTTCGGTAATCGGCGACTTCAACTTCTGGGATGGCCGCCGCCATCCGATGGAGAGGAGCCTTGACGGTCACTGGGTTCTCTTTGTTCCGGGAATCAAGCCGGGCGACCGCTACAAGTATGAGCTGAAGGATCCTCTCGGGAACAGGCTTCCCCACAAGGCAGATCCTGTCGGCTTCTACTCCGAGCAGTATCCTTCATTCGCATCCATCGTCGTTGACCAGACCACCTATACGTGGCACGATGCTGACTGGATCAAGTCGCAGCTCAACAGTAAGGTCGATCAGCCTATCTCCATCTATGAGATGCATTTTGCCTCCTGGAGACGCAACAAGGACGGCTACTCACCTAGCTACAGGGAGATGGCAGACGAGCTTATCCCCTATCTCAAGGAGCTTGGCTACACCCACGTTGAGTTCATGCCTATCTCCGAGTTCCCGTTCGACGGCTCCTGGGGCTATCAGCCTGTCGGCCTGTTCTCCCCTACCTCAAGGTTCGGCAAGGTTGATGATCTCAAGTACCTCGTTGATCAGCTCCACCAGAACGGCATCGGCGTAATCGTCGACTGGGTTCCTGCCCACTTCCCCTCTGACTCCCACGGACTTGCCCGCTTCGACGGAACTCCGCTCTACGAGTACGAGGATCCCCGCCGCGGCTGGCATCCTGACTGGAACAGCTACATTTACGACTTCGGACGCGACACCGTCCGCCAGTTCCTTGTAGCAAGCGCGCTCTGCTGGCTTGACTACTTCCACGTAGACGGACTCCGCGTTGACGCTGTTGCCTCCATGCTGTACTGGGACTACTCCAGGAAGGCAGGTCAGTGGATCCCGAACGTCGACGGCGGAAACCACAACTACGAGGCCATCAGCCTGCTCCGCTGGTTCAACGAGGAGGTCTACAAGAACTATCCTCATGCAATGACCATCGCAGAGGAGTCTACTGCATTCCCGGGCGTCTCAAGACCTACCTATGTCGGAGGTCTCGGCTTCGGCTTCAAGTGGAACATGGGCTGGATGCACGACTCACTGCAGTACATGAGCCTTGATCCTATTTACCGCCAGTATCACCACAGTGAGATGACCTTCTCGATGATTTACGCCTACGACGAGAACTTCATCCTCTCACTGTCCCACGATGAGTGCACCCACGGCAAGCATTCCATGCTCTACAAGATGCCCGGCGACGAGTGGCAGCAGGCCGCAAACCTCCGTGCGTTCATGGGCTACATGTATGCGCACCCCGGCAAGAAGCTCAACTTCATGGGCACCGAGTTCGCCCAGACCGGCGAGTGGAACCATGACAGCCAGCTCCAGTGGTGGCTTCTCCAGTTCGACAAGCATAAGGGGCAGAAGCAGCTCATTGCCGACCTGAACAAGTTCTACCGCTCAGAGAAGGCAATGTACGATGCCGACTACGACAAGATTGGATTCTTCTGGCTTGATCACAGCGACTACCAGCACAGCATCTTCGCCTGGATCAGACGTGACAAGAACGGCAAGAACCCGGTTTACGTAGTCTCCAACATGACTCCTACCCCCTATCAGAACTACCGCATGGGAGTTCTAGAGCCCGGAAAGTATCAGATTGTCATGAACACGGATGACAAAAAGTACTGGGGTTCGGGTTATAATACCGGTGCACCTGAACATCAGAGCGAAGATGTACCCTGGCAGTATGTTACCTACTCGGTTGTTTTCAATCTTCCGCCTCTGGCCACAGTCTACCTTAAAAAGATTGGATAAATTAAAGTATGAGCAGTGATGTATTCACGCTCACTTCTGGTAGAGAGGCTCCTTTGGGAGCCTCTCTTGATGAAGGGGGCTGCAATTTCGTCATTTATTCACCGAATGCGACAGATGTTTCTTTATGTCTTTTTGACAAAGACGAAAAGGAAATCTGCCGTTTTCCGTTTAAATGCAAGAAAGGACCGTACTGGTATGGATACGTCAAAGGGGTGAAGGCGGGGCAGCTCTACGGCTACCGTGTCTCCGGCCCCAATGATCCGTCGAGAGGACTGCTGTTCGATCCCTCCAAGCTTCTGATTGATCCGTACAGCAAGGCGCTGAGCCGCCATCAGGAATGGGATTACAAAAAGTATTCCCAGGATGACGATCAGGACATGATGAGCAAGAGCGTGGTCGTTGATGACTCCTTCGACTGGCAGGGCGTTGAGAAGCCTGTGCTGCCTGAGGAGAACGTCATACTCTATGAGACTCATGTCAAGGGCTATACCAAGCTCAATCATGATGTGCCCAGGGACCTCAGGGGAACCTACCTCGGACTCGTGCAGCCAAAGGTAATCGAGCACCTCAAGCAGATTGGCATTACTGCAGTTGAGCTGCTGCCGTGCTCCTCCTACATGAGCGAGCCCAGGCTGGTTGACCTCAAGCTCTCAAACTACTGGGGCTACAACACGCTCTGCTGGATGGCTCCAGAGCCGATGTACGCAAAGTCAGACGCAGTAACAGAGTTCAAGACCATGGTCCGAGAGCTTCACCGCGCGGGCATTGCCGTCATCATGGACATCGTCTTCAACCACACCTGCGAGGGAGGCAACGGCGGTCCGCTGCTCTGCTACAGGGGCTTTGACGATGCCGGCTATTACTGGCACGACCGGACCAAGGACGGCTCAGTAGACTACACCTCCTACTCCAACTTCACAGGCTGCGGCAACAGCTTCAACGCAGACAACCCGGCAGCGCTCAGGCTCATCATGGACTCCCTCCGCTACTGGTCTGAGGTGGTAAAGGTTGACGGCTTCCGCTTCGATCTTGCCGTAACCGTGGCAAGAGGCAAGAACGGCTTCTCGCAGGACAGCGGCTTCCTCAGGGCAATCGGCCAGGATCCGGTTCTCTCCCGCGAGATCCTCATCGCAGAGCCCTGGGATGTCGGCGGGTTCGGCTACCGTGTCGGACAGTTCCCGCCCGGCTGGCATGAGCAGAACGACAGATACCGTGACACCGTCCGCTCCTTCTGGAAGGGCGATCGCGGCAGGATGGCCGAGTTCGCCACCAGGATCCTGGGCTCAAGGGACATTTACCCGAAGAACATCAGATCTATAAACTCCAGCGTCAACTTCATCACCTACCACGACGGCTTCACCCTGACTGACGTGGTCAGCTACAATGAAAGGCACAACGAGGCGAACCTGGAGGAGAACAGGGACGGAACATCCCAGAACCTCTCCTACAACTGCGGCACCGAGGGACCTACTGCTGACATAAAGATCAACCAGCAGAGAGAGAAGAAAAAGCGCAGCATGCTTGCGACCCTTCTCATCTCCCAGGGCATGCCCCATATCGTCGCAGGCGATGAGATGGGCAGGACGCAGCTCGGCAACAACAACGCCTACTGCCAGGACAACAGGATAAGCTGGGTCAACTGGCACCTCGGCTCCGAGGACCGCGACCTAGTCAAGTTCGTCGGCAGGGTAACAAGGCTTCGCCTTTCCTCAGAGGTGTTCAAGTCACTGAGGCTCTCTGATGACAAATACCTCTCGATCAAGGGAGACTCCGTCCACCAGGTTGCCTGGCACCATCCCAACGGAAACATCCTGACAGACGGCGACTGGAATGATCCTGACTCCAAGGTATTCCTGCTTGACATCGGCGATCCCGATGGCAAGGCTGACAGGTTCCTTATCCTGTTCAACGCGAGCAGCTACGACATCAGCTTCCACCTGCCCGATCCTTCAAAGGGAATGTGGTGGTCTGCCGTCCTCGACTCCTCGGTGCCGGACGGCGATCCTGAAAGGGACATGAGAATCGACCGCTCGATCCCGATGTGCCGCTCATACTCAGTCAAGGTAATCAAGCAGATTGTCGATGAGCGTCCGAAGCTCAACCTGCCGCTTGTCGAGTCTGACCATCCTGTAAGGGTCGGCATCGACGGCTTCAGCCAGCTCGGCGCAACTCTTCTGCAGGAAAGCCTTGATGATCCGGATATCCAGGTTGTCGGCGTAAACGACCTTCATGATATCGAGAGCCTCTCCTATCTGTTCAGAAAGAGCTCGTCATACGGCATGTCAGCCGCAGAGGTGCCCATTGAAAACGGCAGCCTGGTAATCAACGGCAAGGCTGTGCGCGTTACGGACTCAGAGAAGACCGAGAAGATTGACTGGGAAGAGATCGGAACCGACATCGCAGTGGACACCACCCTCACTGTCAGCACGCCTGAAGAGGCCTCTGCCCACCTGCAGGCCGGCGCCAGAAGGGTGATTGCCGTAACCGGGCATGATACCGGCCTGCCGGCAGTCGTTCTCGGAGTAAATGAAGGCTCCTACAAGGGAGAGAGCGTCATCGCGTCCCCGACTGCTGAGACCGTTTCCCTGATTGCCATGCTCAGGGCAATTTCCGCGAAGTTCAAGGTTTCAGGAGCAACTGTCAGCTGGTCTCCTGCTCCGGCACCAGAGGCCTGCAGTGATGCAGCTGAGGATGAAAGTCCGAAAGCGGCAGAAAAGGCAGAGCTCTCTGAGAGCAAGGAAGCAGCCAAGGAGACTGAGAAGGCTGAAAAGGCTTCTCAGCCCCAGGCAGCAGACGCCGCTGGGAAGCCTGATGAGTGCCCGATTGATCCCGCCATGGTTGCAAAGTTCCTGCCTGAGCTCGCCGGGGCGGTGAAGGTCGTCCCTGCTGAGTCCGCTGCAAATAAGGCAGGCTTCAGCCTTGATGTTTCCTTCGAGGGCGATGTAGCCTTTGATGACCTGAAGAAGGCTCTCAGGGAGGCTGCCGAGTCTGACGGGTACGGCACTCTTGCCTATTCTGAAGCTGAAGGCTGTGCTAAGCCTGAGGCACTGTCTGTCTTTGAGGCTGCCTCAAGCTGCGCCGCTGACAGCCATACAGCCAGGATAGCAGTCGGCTGCGACAGAATGGCATCCTTCGCAAGATACCTGCTCCGCCTGGTCAACTTCATAGCCAGGCGCTAGCCAGCTCTTTGACTGACTTTCGGCAATTAAGACACCGGAACATAGTTTCCGGTGTTTTTTTATACAATTTTCGTCTTTCATGCGCCTGTTACTGACTTGTCATATAAACTTAATGATTTTGTGATCCATTACGCGTTATAATCAAGGCGTGTTTTGGTTTCGGTAGGTATGTAAATGTCATTAGATCCTCGCGCCGGAAAGCCGGCAACACAGTCTGATCTCACCAATATTCCCCGTCTCATTTCCTCTTATTATCTCAACAAGCCTGATATGTCCGTTCCTGAGCAGAGAGTAAGCTTCGGCACCTCCGGTCACCGCGGCTCCTCCCTGAACGGCTCGTTCACCCAGTCCCATATCAGGGCCATCACTCAGGCAATTGTTGACTACAGGACAGAGCAGGGAATTACCGGTCCGCTTTTTGTAGGTATGGATACCCATGCGCTTTCTGAGGCCGCACAGGCAGATGCCATCTGCGTACTTGCAGCAAACGGCGTGAAGGTGCGCTATCAGTCAGGGCTCTCCTACACTCCGACCCCTGCAGTCTCAAGGGAAATCCTGGCCTGGAACAAAAACCGCACAGAGGATCTGGCTGACGGCATCATCATTACTCCGTCCCACAACCCTCCTCAGGACGGCGGATTCAAGTACAATCCCACTAACGGCGGTCCTGCCGGCGCTGAGATCACCTCATGGGTCGAGAAAAAGGCCAATGAGTATCTCGAGAACTCCCTTAAGGGCGTGAAGTACGAAGACTATTCCTCTGCCATCAAGGCTCCCAACGTAGAGGAAGTGGATTTCCTGCAGCATTACGTTGACGATCTTGAGACCATCATCGACTTCGATGCCATCCGCAAGGCTGACATCGAAATCGGCATTGATCCGCTGGGCGGCGCGGCCGTTTACTACTGGGATGCCATCGCCAAGAAGTACGGCATCAAGATCAAGGTAGTGAACTACAGGGTTGATCCGACTTTCTCATTCATGACCATCGACCGCGACGGCAAGATCAGAATGGACTGCTCAAGCCAGTACGCAATGGCCTCCCTCATTTCCATGAAGGACAAGTTCGCGCTCGCAGGCGCCAACGATCCTGACAGCGACCGCCACGGCATTGTCTGCAGAAGCGGCCTGATGAACCCCAACCACTTCCTCGCCGTAGCCATTGAGTACCTGTTCACCCACAGGCCGCAGTGGTCCAAGGATGCAGAGGTCGGCAAGACTCTCGTATCATCCTCCATCATCGACAGGGTAGTCGCAGGACTTGGCAGAAAGCTCTGTGAGGTTCCGGTAGGCTTCAAGTGGTTCGTTGACGGTCTTTACAGCGGCAAGCTGGGCTTCGGCGGTGAGGAGAGCGCAGGCGCTTCCTTCCTCCGCAAGGACGGAACCGTATGGACCACCGACAAGGACGGCCCGGTCATGGTTCTGCTCGCTGCCGAGATCATGGCAGTAACCAGAAAGGATCCTGCAGAGCTCTACGCTGATATCGTAAGAAGATACGGCAATCCGGTATACAGAAGAATTGACTCTCCCTGCTCACTCAGCCAGAAGAAAGTGCTGAAGGCCATGGATCCTTCCCTGGTCGAGGCTTCAACCCTCGCAGGCGAGCCTATTGTCGCCAAGCTGACCAAGGCTCCTGGCAACGGCGCAGCGCTCGGCGGTCTCAAGGTTGTAACCGAGAACGGCTGGTTTGCGGCACGTCCGAGCGGCACCGAGGCAATCTACAAGATTTACATGGAAAGCTTCAAGGGCGAGGAGCACCTTGATCTCATCCAGAAGGAAGCTGTCGAGATCGTATCCGCCGCTCTTAAGAAAGCAGGCGTCTGAAATATCCAGTAAGTCTGGCTCTTATAGTAAACGACATTAGAAATTTCCGAATTGGTGGTCGACAATGCATGCCAATAGGCTAATGCCAAACGTCTATCGGAAGAAACTTTTGGCGTTTA
>ONIT01000044.1 GCA_900317945.1 uncultured Pseudomonadota bacterium | reverse complement strand
AATTGGGATTAGCCTATTCAAACTGGAAACGCCGTATGCGGATCCGCACGTACGGTGTTGTGAGAGGTGTGATGCTAAAACATCCGCCTACTCGATTTTCTGCCGCGGAGGCTGACCCATTGAGCAGCCCGGATAATCTCCGCTCTTTCATGAATAACTTGCCGGGCTTTTTCCTGAGCAGCTCTTGCTCAGTGAATGGTCTTTTTTTGTTCCGGGCTGTGGGGCTGTTGGACCGGTCGCACTGCAGGGAGCATCTACTCCCCTTCGGGAATGCTACGGATCAGTACTGTATGCTGACGTCTCCTAGATAATCATGCTGCCGGTAATGCCGGAGAAAATAATGCTGCAGGAACGATCAGGAGAAAAAGAGTCATGTTCCGGCACGCAGGCCAGCCGATTGAAGCATCGGAGTGAGAAAATATGCGGCGGGCAGAGTGTCCGCCCTGGAAACGCGGCATCAGACAATGCCGCACTGATTCACAGAAGGGGATCAGTCTGCTTTCTTGTTTGCAAGCTGATCTTTGTTGAGATTAATCTCCAGGCCAAGCATGGTGCAGTCCTCTTCCTTTCTGACATCAACCTTGACCTGCTCATCCTCAATGGTTACGTACTTTCTGATAACCTGAAGGATCTCCTCTTTCATTCTTGGAATGAAGTCAGGAGCTCCTCTCATCCCGCGGGACTCAACGACTATCCTGAGCAGCCTTTCCTTTGCCTGCTCTGCCGGGGTTTTCTGTTTGGTTTTAGAGAAAAACTTGTCCAAGAAGCTCATATGCAATTACCTGCCGAATAACTTGCTGAAGAAACCCTTCTTTTCTTCTGTAAAGCGGAGAGGGACGTCTTCGCCAAGAATTCTGCGTACCGTATCATCGTATGCCTGTCCTGCGTCTGAATCCTTGTTTAGGATGACCGGATCGCCGGTGCTTGAGGCAGTCAGAATATCCTTGGACTCAGGGATAACGCCGATGACCGGAATTCCAAGAACGTCATCAACGTCGGTAACATGCATCATTTCGCCGTTGTTCGACCTGGCAGCGGAGTACCTGGTCAGCAGGAGCGATGTTGTAACGGGCTCTTCACCTTTCTCTGCCCTAAGAGTCTTGGACTGGAGCATTCCGATAATCCTGTCTGAGTCTCTGACGGATGAGACCTCGGGATTGGTCGTAACGATGGCGCGGTCTGCATAATAGAGCGCCAGGAGAGCGCCTTTCTCGATTCCGGCAGGAGAGTCGCAGACGATATACTCGAAGCCGTCATCCTTCAGCATCTGGATGACCTCGCCTACTCCCTCCTTGGTCAGGGCATCCTTGTCCCTGGTCTGGGACGCGGCGAGAACATAGAGATCGTCTACTCCCTTATGCCTGTCCTTGATGAGGGTCTGGGTAAGGTTGCATTCATGGTTAATCAGGTTGAT
Source organism: uncultured Pseudomonadota bacterium (assembly GCA_900317945.1). GTDB lineage: Bacteria > Pseudomonadota > Gammaproteobacteria > Enterobacterales > Succinivibrionaceae > UBA2810. Next base: position 17,883 of record ONIT01000044.1, on the reverse strand, counting down.
GAAGTCATAAACGACACGCCTCTCGCATCCCATGACCAGGTCGAGGTTGCGGAGACCGATATCAAAATCAATTACTACAGTCTTATGACCATGCAGGGCAAGTCCGGTGCTGATTGACGCACTGCTTGTCGTTTTTCCTACACCGCCTTTGCCGGAGGTAACTACAATAACTTCTGTCATTAACTATTTTCCCAAAAATTAAAGACTTTGAACTTCAATCCGATTGTTGTTAAGGCTTACCGCAACCCTCTTCATCCGCTGAGAATCAGTGATGCGATCGCTGAGGATATAGATTCCGTTTATTGAGACCAGCTCAGGATCAAAGCTGTCGCAGAAAATCATCGCGCTGTCATTGTTCTTTATCCCGGCGAATGCCTTGCCGAGCAGCCTTCCGTAAACATGTATTGATCCGTCAGCGAGCACCTCAGCGCCGTTGCCGACATCGCCGATGACTATGAGATCTGAGCCTTCGGCATAGATTTTCTGACCGGAATGGATTTTTCCGCGGAAAATTCTGGTTTTGGCCGCAGGAACCGGCACAGGCTTTTCAACAGGAACCCTTACTTCCTTTATTACCTCTTTTACCCTCTCCACAATCTGCGGCTGCTGCGGTCTTGAGGCTGATCCGGCAGATGCCGAAAGCACCGGTATGTTCAGCGTGGCGAACTGCGCCCTGTCAGCTTCATTTTTAATTCCGGTAAATCCGACGAGCAGAAAGCCTGTCCTGCCTACGGCATCCTTAATCCTCAGGAGATCAGGCAGGTCTGAGAGCTCCGAGATGTCAACTATAATCGGAGCTCCGGAAAAAAGATTCGGAGCAGACTCCGCCTTGTTTTTCAGAAAAGTATAGACATCCGCCGGATCGGGCTCCCGGAGCTTGAGAACAGGGACGACAAACGACGCGCTCTGAATTTGATTCTTTGAATCCGACATGATTAAACTGAAATACCCCTACTGCACCGGTTCTTTATTGTAACAAAGTTTTGCCGGCTGTTAAAAATATTTGCCGCCCCTAAGGCGTCAGCGAAGGTCAGACCATAAGATTCAGAAAATATGGGTTTGAGGATTTTTCCTCTCCTATGGTTGTTGAGTCACCGTGCCCCGGAATTATGACCGTGTCATCCGGCAGAGTCAGGAACTCACGTCTTATGCTTTCGCAGAGCTGCTCGAAGCTGCCGCCGTTGAAATCGGTCCTGCCGGCAGAGCCTTTGAAGACCGTGTCTCCGGAAAAGACGGTATTCTCATTCTCTATCAGGTACATGACATGCCCCGGAGTATGCCCCGGGCATTCCCTGACCAGCACGGAAATGCTGCCGACGCTGAACCTGTCGCCTGACTTTACAAAGCGGGTCGGAAGAAAATTCGGCACTGCCGGGAGACCCAGCACCTCGGACTGATGGGCAATGGTCTGGAACAGGAACTCATCCTCCTTCCCGGGGCCGTAGATGTCTATATTGCCGTACATGGCGGAGACGGCCTCTGCCGCCCCGATGTGATCGAGGTGCCCGTGCGTGATGAGAATGAACTTCGGAACAACGTGGTGATAATCCACCAGGTTCCTGATTTTCTCAGGCGATCCGCCCGGATCTATGATGGCTCCCTCAAGCGTATCCCTGTCATAGATAACCGAGCAGTTCTCGAAAAAGGCGTTGACCTCACAGCAGTCAAACGCGAATTTTGAATTTTTCGTCATTGCATTACCCTAACCGCGAATCCTTTCAAGTATAAGCCTTCAGGATACGGCAGTCCGACAGGGTGATCACAAGCTTGTGACATAGTATCAACAATCTGTGCATTTACTCCGGCATCCATGGCCGCGTCGGCTACAACCTTCTGGAAGAGCTCCCTGGTCATCAGGCCGGAGCAGGAGAAGGTCATCAGGACTCCGCCCTTCCTGAGAAGGGAGAAGGCCAGCATATTGATATCCTTGTAGCCTCTTGCCGCCCTCATGAGCTGCGACTTGTTCTCGGCAAATTTCGGCGGATCAAGCACGATCAGATCGTATTTCTCGCCTTTCTGCTTCTGCTTCCTTAAGAAGGCGAAGACATCCTCCCTTATGAACTTCACCCTGCCAGGATCGAGGTGGTTGAGGACTATGTTCTTCTTGGAAAGCTCAAGCGCCCGCTCTGACACATCGACATTCGTAACGGACTTCGCGCCTCCCCGGAGCGCAAACAGGGAGAATCCTCCTGTATAGCAGAAGCAGTTCAGCACGCTGGTGCCCTTCGCGTACATGGCCGCCTTTGCCCGGTTGTCCCTCTGGTCAAGGTAGTACCCGGTCTTGTGCCCGTGGACAATGTCAACGATGATCTTCATTCCGCCGGTCTCGCTTATCACGAGCTCGTCAGGCGGGATCTCTCCCCTGATGAGGCCGGTCTTTTCCTCAAGCCCCTCCTTTTTCCTGACGGAGACATCGGAGCGCTCATAGATGCTGAGCTCAGGGAACAGTGAGGAAATAGCGCCGATGATGTCATTCCGGTGATGCTCGCAGCCGGCCGAGAGGATCTGAACAACGATGAAATTATTGTATCTGTCAATGATGAGTCCGGGAATGCCGTCAGACTCCGCAGCGACAACCCGGTATGCGGTGATTCCGGAACTCCTCAGGGACTCCCTTCTCTGATCTGCCTCGGAGATCCTGTTCCTGAAGAAGGCCTCGTCAATGGTGTCGTTCCTGTCAAAGGACCAGATCCTGGCTGTGATCTGGGATTTCGGAGAGTAGGCGGCGACGGCAAGCCATTCCATGCTGCTTGAGAATACCTCCACCTCCCCGCCTTCTTCGGGGCTTCCCTCAATCTCCTTTATTGCATGGGAAAAAATCCAGGGATGGTGCCTCAGAACAGACTTCTCTCTTCCAGGCTGAAGAATTATTTTATCTGGCATGGCTGACCTACTTATCAATATACACAGAGCCGGGTAATTTTACATCAGCTCAGTGCTTTTTGATATGACTCGGCAGGCATGCTGCGGGCTTTGATCAGGCTGCCTCTCCAGGTGCCCATGACTCATTTACGGAAAGCCTGAAATGCCAGCTGCAGTCAGATCAGGTCAGGCATTCAGGATTGAAGCGGTACTCCCCATCGAAGAATGCGGAAATTTCCCTATTGAATTTGTCAGGGCTTATCTGGGCAAGCTCTGATTTCAGCTGGCTTGTCTCATTATCGCTGAGCTGACCGAGGCCTGCGCCCTGAAGGCGTCCGATGTTCCTTGTTATAAAAGCGGCATTGCCGGTTCCGGCCTCCTCGGCAATGAGGCGCTTCCACTCCTCGGATCCGAGCGTCTCTCCGGAGATGGCAAACGGAAGCGTGCAGAGGACAAGCTTCGAGAGGTGCGCCTCTCTCATGGGATTGACGGCATACCCGGCAATCCGGGATACTATCCTCCTGTCGCGGCAGGCATAGGGCTTCAGCAGCAGCCTGCCTGCCCTGCTCTTCCCGTCGTTTACCGGATAGTTGTCCCAGATGAAGGGCTTCCTGCCGAGCGCTTTTGCAGCTGACTCAATATCATCAAGGCTGTAGTTATCCGAGCAGACCTTTGCGCCTGTCCAGAACATGTCAATGCACGAAGGCGCCTCGGATATTTCGGAGAAATAGTCACCGGGAACGCCGCCGAAGAGCTTTTCGAGGATGGGATCAAAGGAATAGTAGGTGGGACAGAAAATGAATTTTCCGGAACTGACGGAGCCTCTCATCCTGCGGATGAGCTCAAGCTGATCGCGCGCTATGAAGCTCCTCTCCTCAAACCTGATGTCATCGGCAAGGAAAGCGAATATTTCCGGGTGAAGCAGCGAGTCGATTTCCCCTGCCCGCCTTACGGCAAGCTCTTTTTTTTTCGCGCTGCCGTCCTTTATGACCGGGGAAAAGCCGATACCGAAGTCTATGCGGTTTATTCTGCACTCTTCCCTGAACTCACTGAGGAGGCGCCTCTCGCTCTCCGGCCAGTCATCGCTCCACTGCTTCCTGAGGAAGACATCGTTCTTCGGAGCGTAGATGTAAAAGGAAAAGCCGTGCTCGCGGAGCCATGACGGATAGGAGAGCCTGCTTCCCCTGTCCCAGAGCGGGATCCCGTAAAAACCTTCAATTACTCCGGCATAAGCGTTCATGTGCTACTTTTCCTCATTTTTTATCGAGATGATGATGCGCCGGTTGTGCTGCCTTCCTTCCTCATCCCTGTTGGGAGCGACATGGTGCTTTTCTCCGAAGCCTGCAGTCTCTATGCGGCTTGCGTCGACTCCGGTCTGCTCGATGATCTTCTTGATCTGCTCGGCCCTTTCATTCGATGTCTTGAGGTTCTCGCTTGCAGTTCCGTAGCTGTCGGTGTAGGCATTGATCTGCAGCCTTGTAACGGTCTTGTCCTCCTTAAGGTATTCAGCAATCCTGCTGAGCTTGTCCTGGGACGTCGGCGTCAGGTTCCCGGAATCCCTTTCATAGGAAAGGACGGTAAAGGAAATGTCCTCGAAGCTGAACGGCAGAAGATTGTTCATGCATCCGAGGAAATTCTCATAGGCCTTCTTGTACCCTATAGGAGACACCGTGAGGTCAACACTGTTGTCCTTGAAATACCAGTCATGATAGGAGAATACCACCGGCCGGCCGCGCTCAAGATCAGACGCTATATTCCACGCTGTCTTCTCGTCAACCTCGCCGCTGAAGTTCTTGTAGTATTTCAGGATGCCGATTTTCTCGTCCGGATATCCCGGGCGGAACACCGGCGATCTCGAGCGGACAGTCACATTCTGTATCCTGGCGGCCTTCCTTTTCGGCAGAAGCTCCATAAGAAGGTTCTGGACACCTCCGGCCTTTGAGACGAACCTTATTTCGCCGTAGTCAGGTATTCTGTGTACGAGGGAGCAGGTGAGGCGGCCGGTATTCTCATTGGTCCAGGTGGAATTTGAGTAGGTTGCGCCGTAATTGATGACAGCGGCATCGGAGGCAGCAAGAAAGAGTGACGGGAAAATGACGGATGAGATGCCAAGTAATCCGGTTTTCCTCAGATTTGCGAAATCAAACATCATGAAGCCTCGTTTGCGTTGCCTGAATCATGTCCTGACAGAGCGTTAATGCTTATTTCATACCATTTTAATTGTTCTGCCGCAATTCTTTCTGAAAAACTCATCAGAGCGATATCGCCTCTCACTGCACTGCATCATGGAATTTACATTGCATCACTGACGCCAGGCGTCCGGCATGCTCTGCCTTTGCTGAGGCTCTGAGCGCTCCTGACGACATGTCAGCCCAAACTTTTATACAATAGGCGGCAAAAAGGAGATTCAGAGATGGAAACGCAGGTTGCTCCTGAGGATCAGCTGAGAAACAGGTTCAGAGGCTTTTATCCCGTAATAGTTGACGTGGAGACCGCCGGCCTGTGCTCACAGACTGATGCCCTGCTGGAAATAGGAGCATACTTCGTCAGGATGACGCCGACCGGCATGCTTGAGACCGAGGAGCATTTCCATACGCATGTCATGCCGTTCGAGGGGGCCAACCTCGATAAGGAGGCGCTTGAGTTCAACGGCATAGATCCGTTCAACCCGCTGCGCGGCGCAGTTGACGAGAAGACCGCTATTTCCTCGTTCTTCAAGGCAGTAGACAAGAAAAGAAAAAAATCCGGCTGCGTAAGGGCCGTCATGGTGGCTCACAACGCCATGTTTGATTTCGGGTTCATCAATGCGGCTGCCAGAAGGTCAAATATAACCAAGTCGCCGTTCCATCCGTTCACGGCATTTGACACCGCGACCCTCGCCGGGTTTGCCTACGGGCAGACAGTGCTCGCCAAGGCGTGCGCGGCCGCCGGCGTCGAGTACAATACTGAGGAGGCGCACGGAGCTCTGTATGACAGCAAGGTCGAGGCTGAGCTGTTCTGCAGGATGGTGAACAGGTACAGGGTCCTCGGCGGATGGCCGCTCAGGTACGAATAGCCGGGAATGCAAAGTGACGAGCCTTGAATTTCATAATCTGTCCAGCTACGTAATAGACCGGAGACGAGACTTTCATAAATACCCGGAAAAGGGATGGCATGAGTACAGGACGACTGCCATCATTTTCTGGGAGCTCTCGCATTTGGGCTACTCAATCAAATGGCTCGATGACTTTATTCCGCGTGACTCTGTCCTTGGGCGTGATCTTTCGGACTCAGATGAGTTTGCCGAAAAGGAAAGGGCCCTCAGGGAAGGAGCTGACCGTGAGGTCCTGCGGTCATTTCACCTCACGGGTATCATCGCCGAGATCACGGCTCCCAGGCAGGGAGGCACCAGGGGTTTCCGCTTTGACATTGACTGCGTTGAGGTCGATGAGTCAGAGGATCCGGAAAGGCTGCCCGCAAGAGCCGGCTTCCGCTCCGTTCACAGAGGGCTGATGCATGCCTGCGGCCATGATGGGCACGCTGCGCTCGGCCTTGCGATGGCGAAATATGTGTCGGAGCACCTGAGTGAGCTCTCCGGAAAATATGTCTTCATCTTCCAGCCTGCCGAGGAGGGCTGCCGCGGCGGAGAGGCTGTCTCGCGCATCCCTCTCATAGGAAAAATCAATGACTTTGTGTCATTTCACCTTGGCATGAATGTCCCGAGCGGGCTTGCCGCGCTCAATCCGACGAATTTCCTTGCCTCGACCAAGTTCAACGTTGCCGTGCACGGCAAGGCCGCGCATGCCGGCATCGAGCCCTGGAAAGGCATAAACGCCCTTGACTGCGCGGCAAAAATTGCCGTAAAGCTCTTTCAGATCCCAAAGGCCATCTCAAGGACGGCAAGGCTCAATATCGGAAAATTCCGCTCTGATAACGGCAGGAATGTTGTCGCGGATCTGGTCACCATGCAGTGCGAGACCCGAGGAATAGACTCCGCGGAGAACAATGCCGTCTTCTCCGAGGCATCCGATGTCATACATGATGAGGCTGAAGGAAGCGGCTGCAGGCTTGAGCTGAGAATAGTCGGGAAGTCTGAGGAGATCGTCAACTCGCCTGAGCTCGTCAATCTCCTGAGAAGCGCCTGCATAAAGACCGGACATGGCTTTCTTGAGACAGCACCGTTCAACGCCAGCGAGGACTCCAGCCTTATCGAGAAGGTGATAAGGGAGAACGGCGGCCGCACGCTTCATTTTATTCTGGGAAACAATACCTGCTCAGGACATCACACTCCTGATTTTGATCTCGATGAGGCGTCGCTAGTCAGGGATATCCAGCTTCTTGCCGAAGTCATAAGATCCATCTGAATTCATTTGAAAAGAGCTCCCGCAGCCCTCATATTCCCCTAGTATGTTAAACCGGAGATTCTGAATATGAGTGACAGCGAAAAAGACAATAAGGACGAAAGCATAAAGGATACTCCAGACAGCAGGACTGAGGACAAGTCAGAAACGCTCCCGGAGACGGGCGATATTCAGAAAGGCGGCTCAGGGAGTGATGAAAGGCCCGCAGCGCAGAGTGCTGCAGGCGGCACAGCCCAAGATACTGATGAGAGACATGACAGTGCGCAGGAAACCCAGCCTGACCATCCGCTGATCGCTCCTGTAACAGTCATTGAAAACAGGCCGATGCTGCCCTTCCAGATCCAGCCGGTGCAGCTCTCTGCCGAGGCATGGGGCGGCTCAGTGCAGCTTCTTGCCTCCGGCAATGAGAAATATCTCGCGACATTCTTTCCCAAAAAGAATGTAAAGAGCGATGCGCCGATAGGTGAGAGAGTCTCGCGGACCGGATGCCTGGTCAAAATCATACATGCCCGTGCCAACAATGAGAGCATAAACCTCATTGTCGAGGGGATCTGCCGTGTCAGGATCAGAAGCTGGCTCAAGAATGAGAACAGCAGGATCCCGTACGCCGAGCTTGAGTACATAACGGACGAGGAGTTCTACGACGCTGAGTCGCTGGACAGATCCGTAACTGATCACCTTGAGTTCAGCGACATGATCAAGGCGCTCTCCAATACCGTCATAGAGTACATCAAGAACCTTCTGGTGCTCAATCCCATGTACGGGGAGCAGCTCAAGCTTTACCAGAACAGGCTTGATCCCAAGGACCCGTCGCCTCTCGCGGACTGCGCGGCGGCGATCTCGACTGCTGACAGTACGGTCATACAGGATATCCTCGACACGGTTCCCATCACGGCGAGGCTCAGGAAGATCGTTCATCTTCTCGGCAAGGAGCTGGAGATTGCGAAGCTCCAGAACCAGATCCAGGGAGAGGTCTCCGGCGAGATGCAGAAGCAGCAGCGGAACTACTGGCTCCGTGAGCAGGTAAAGGTCATTCAGAAGGAGCTCGGCGACTCGGTCTCAGACAAGGTCTCAGATGTCAATGAGTTCAAGAAGCGTGCGGCCGAGCTTGCCCTGCCCGCCCCGGTGAAGGAGAAGTATGAGTCAGAGATCAAGAAGCTCAACATTCTTGAGACCGGCTCCCCGGAGTACGGCGTAACCCGGAACTACCTTGACTGGCTCCTCTCCGTCCCATGGGGAAAGTACAGCAAGGACAACTTCGATCTGGGCAAGGCGCGGAAAATCCTTGAGGAGGACCACGACAGCCTTGAGGACGTAAAGCAGAGAATAGTCGAGTTCCTGGGCGTCGGCGCCTACAGGAAGGACATCTCCGGCGCCATTATCCTTCTCGTCGGTCCTCCCGGAGTAGGCAAGACCTCTGTCGGCAGGTCGATTGCAAGGGCTATGAACAGGCCGTTCTTCCGCTTCAGCGTTGGCGGCATGCGCGACGAGACTGAGATCAAGGGGCACCGGAGGACTTATGTCGGCGCCCTCCCGGGAAGGATTGTGCTCGCGCTCAAGGACACAAAGGTCATGAACCCGGTCATCATGCTCGACGAGATTGACAAGGTCGGCGAGAGCGCGTTCGGCGATCCCGCGGCTACGCTTCTTGAGACGCTCGATCCTGAGCAGAACAGGGACTTCTTGGACAATTACCTTGACGTAAGGCTAGATCTCTCGAAGTGCCTTTTTATCTGCACGGCGAATACGACAGACAGCATCCCCTCGCCGCTCCTTGACCGCATGGAGGTCATCCGCCTGCCCGGCTACCTGACTGAGGAGAAGATCAGGATTGCGAGGAACCATCTCCTGCCCAAGATAATGGAGAAATGCGGCCTGAAGCCTGAGCAGCTGAAAATATCAGATCAGGTGATCCGCAAGATTATTGAGGGATATGCGAGGGAGGCCGGAGTCCGCCACCTTGAGAAGCTCCTTGAGAGAATTGCGAGGAAGGTCATCATAGACTTCATCGACAACAAGAAGGACTCCGCTGTCATAAAGGCGGGAGACCTTGAGAGCTATCTCAAGACTCCGGTATTCAGGAAGGATGACAGCATGAAGGGCGTCGGGATAATGACCGGGCTTGCCTGGACCTCAATGGGCGGAGCAACGCTGCCAATTGAGAGCGCGGTTGTCAGCAGGGAGCAGAGCGGGCTGGTCCTCACCGGAAACCTCGGCAAGGTCATGCAGGAGTCTGCCACCATTGCCCTGAGCTTCATCTCGGCGAACATCGGAAAATATGCCCCGGACAGCGCCAAGTTCTTCGAGAAGGCAAAGGTTCATATACATGTGCCTGAGGGAGCGACACCGAAGGACGGTCCGAGCGCCGGCTCGACCATTGCGACGTCGCTGCTCTCGCTTGCCCTCTCGAAGGCGCCTAAGGACGGCTTTGCCATGACCGGTGAGATCTCGCTTACCGGACACGTTCTCGCGATAGGAGGGCTCAGGGAGAAGACCCTGGCAGCCAAGAGGCTCGGAATAAAGGACCTCATCGTGCCTGATGACAACCGCCCGTCTGTAAAGGAGATCCCGGACTATGTGAAGAAGGGGATACGCTATCATTACGTGAAGACGTTTGATGACGTAGTGAAGATCCTGTTCTGACATCGCCCCGGAACGCTGCGCCGTGCCGGTGCCTGCCAGGCCTCCCATGAGGCAGCGGCGCCGGTGCGGCTCCTTGTTTCCTGAGGCGCCGTTCCGACCTGTCCTGATGTTCAATATAGATATTGTAAATAAGGCTCTGTCACTTTATAATAAGCGCGTACAGGTTAAATGGCGGTGACGATATGATTAAATTTGTTGAAGGCAGGATCAGCGTTCATCACCATAGCCATAATTCTTGAACCTTTCAGGAGTCATGGCTCTGGAAGGTTTTTCTCTTCCAGGAAAAAGAATCAGCATTCTGAGGCCCTTGGAAGAGTTCCTTCCAGGGGCTTTTTAGTTTTATCAGCAAAATCGGAGGATGCCGGAAGAGGCATTAGGACATGAGCAGCAAACGCATGAGAATCGCCATTCAAAAGTCAGGTAGGCTTAGCCAGGACTCTGAGGAGCTCCTTCAGAGCTGCGGTCTGAAAATCAATAAGCGTGAAGCAAGGCTCATTGCTCATGTAGACAACTACCCTATCGACATCCTCCGGGTAAGGGATGATGACATCCCCGGGCTCGTAATGGACGGAGTAATCGACATCGGAATCGTCGGCGAGAACGTCCTTGAGGAGACCCGCCTCCAGAGAGAGAAGGTAGGGCTTCCCACCGAGTACAAGCTCCTGAAGAAAATGGATTTCGGCGGCTGCCGCCTTTCCCTCGCCATCCCCGATGAGATGGAGTGGCACGGCCTTGAGACCATCAACGGCATGAAGGTCGCCACCACCTATCCGTTCCTTACCAGAAGGTACCTCGAGGAGAACCACATCCAGTTCAAGACCGTGCTCCTCACCGGCTCCGTTGAGATTGCCCCGAGAGCAGGCCTTGCTGACTGCATCTGCGATCTTGTGAGCTCCGGCGCCACCATTGAGGCGAACGGCCTCAAGGAAGTCCAGGTGGTGTTCCGCTCCAAGGCTGTGATGATCCAGAGGATCAAGGAGCTCTATCCTGAGAAGCAGGAGATCCTCGACAAGATCATGCCGAGAATCGACGGCATGATTCAGGCCCATGGCAGCAAGTACATCATGCTTCACGCTCCGAAGAATAACCTTGACGAGATCATCAAGATCCTCCCCGGCTGCGAGAATCCTACCATCATGGAGCTTGCTGGCAATCCGGATCACGTAGCCCTGCACATGGTCTCGCAGGAAGCGCACTTCTGGGAGAACATGGAGAAGCTCAAGGCTCTGGGCTGCAGCTCCATCCTGGTTCTTCCTATCGAAAAGATGCTCAAGTAAAAGGGCAGATGGCGTGAGGGGCTCCGGAAATGAAGTGCTGAAGCCCTGCAACATGAATTATCAGCAGTTAATCATTCATGCATTAAGGAGTGCTTACAATTGAAGACAGTAGTATGGCATGAACTCTCCGAATCCGAGAAGGAGCAGGTGCTGACCCGCCCTGCCCTGACCTCAAAGCTTGACATCCACGGGATTGTCACTGACATTGTGACGAGAATCAAGGCTGAGAAGGACAAGGCTCTGCTTGAATTCACGGCAAAGCTCGATCATGTCGAGGACGGCAAGCTCAAGCTTACCGAGCAGGATATCGCTGACGCGTGCGGCCGTGTGCCCGAGGAGCTCAAGAAGGCCCTTCAGCATGCCTACAGGAACATCTCCGAATTCCACAGGGCCCAGATCCCCGGATCAGTTCAGGTCGTGACCGAGCCTGGCGTAACCTGCGAGATGCACTACCATGCCATTGACAACATCGGGCTTTATGTCCCTGGCGGCAGCGCTCCGCTCGTAAGCACTGTCCTGATGCTCGGCGTTCCCGCTCAGATTGCAGGCTGCAAAAAGGTGATTCTCTGCTCGCCCCCGAAGATTGCCGATGAGATCGTCTATGCCGCCACTCTCTGCGGAATTAAGGACATCTTCAATATCGGCGGAGCGCAGGCGATAGCCGCAATGGCCTATGGAACTGAGACCGTTCCCAAGGTCGACAAGGTATTCGGACCCGGCAACGCTTTCGTTACTGAGGCGAAGAGGCAGGTAAGCACCGACTACAAGGGCGCTTCCATCGACATGCCGGCAGGACCTTCAGAGGTTATGGTCATGGCTGACAGCACCTCCGATCCTGAGTTTGTCGCATCTGATCTCCTTTCCCAGGCTGAGCACGGCCCTGACTCGCAGGTAATGCTTATTACCGAGAGCAGGGAGCTTGCCGAGGCAATCAACAGGGAGGTTGACAGGCAGGTTGCGGAGCTTCCGCGCAGGAAGATTGCCGAGAGCTCGCTCTCCCACAGCCGCATAATCATCGCCGGCACTCCTGATGAGGCCTGCGCCATCGCCTGCAGGTATGCCCCTGAGCATCTCATCATGCAGATGCGCGACGCGAGGAGCTATCTCCCGAAGATCAGAAACTGCGGCTCAATCTTCATCGGCTACTATACCCCTGAGTCTGCCGGAGACTACGCGAGCGGCACCAACCACACGCTGCCGACCTACGGCTATGCCAAGACCTACTCAAGCCTCGGCCTTACCGACTTCATGAGGCATTACACTGTCCAGGAGCTCAGCAGGGACGGCGTTGAGGCCCTGAAGGACACCATTGTCCAGATGACCAACGCTGAGGGACTCATGGCCCACCAGAGAGCCATCCTGACCAGGGCAAGAAAGATCGAGCAGGGAAAGTAATGAATGGGAAGCCCGGCGGCGCGGTATCAGCCGCGGGCTCCTGAAGCAGTTGAGAGGGCCGGACCGGGGTGAGCCTCTGCCCGGCCTTTAAGGTAGTGAAAATGAAGTCGTTATCAAATCTGGCAACAGAGCGCGTCAGGAAGCTTGTTCCGTATCAGTCTGCAAGGCGCATCGGCGGAAAGGGAAGGATATTCCTCAACGCGAATGAGTCCCCATATTCCTCGTCCTTTGACATTGATACGTCTCTGTACAACAGATATCCTGACTGCCAGCCTCCTGAGCTGATGAAACGGTTCGCCGCCTATGCAGGCGTAAAGACCGAGAACTGCCTCGTGAGCCGCGGGTCCGATGAGGCCATCGAGCTTCTCATCAGGACCTTCTGCGAGGAAGGAAGGGACAAGGTCCTGATCTGCCCTCCGACCTACGGCATGTACAGGGTTTCCGCGGATGCAAACGGCATTGAGACTCTCGAGGTTCCGCCCCTTCAGGACTTTACTCCTGACGCGGATGCAATAGTAAAGGCCGTTGAGGCGGAGCCTGTCAAGATTGTCTTCATCTGCACTCCGAACAACCCGACCGGAAACACCGTCCCCGGGGATGTTCTTGAGCGCATACTCAAGGGAACGGACGGAAAGGCAATTGTTGTGGCGGATGAGGCCTATATTGATTTCTGCCCGGAGAGAACGGTAATTGCCCTGCAGAAGAAGTACAGGAACCTGGTTGTAACCAGAACGCTCTCGAAGGCCTTCGGACTTGCAGGCATCAGGTGCGGATTCACCATCGCTGACAGCGAGATAATCCAGCTTCTTCTCAAGATTATCGAGCCCTACCCTGTTTCCTTCCCTGTTGCCCAGATCGCCGAGCAGGCGCTTTCGGCGGAGGGGATCAGCATGGTCCGTGACCGGGGCGCGACAATCAACAGGACCAAGCAGGAAGTCATCGGAAAGCTCAAGGGACTTAAGTGTGTCAGTGAGGTCTTCGAGGCCTGCGGCAACTTCGTCCTGGTCCGTTTCAAAAACGGCAACGAGGTTTTCAATAAAATGGCTGAGAAAGGCATTATCCTCAGAAACTGGGGAGATAAGCCGCGCATCTCTGACTGCGTCCGCCTTACCATAGGCACGGATGAGGAGATGAAGGAAGTAATTGAGGAGCTGGGAAAGCTCTGACAGGAATAAGCGCAGACAGACGGCAGGGGATATGGACAAATACCTTTTTATTGACCGCGACGGTACATTGATAGCAGAGCCTTCGGACGAGCAGGTCGACTCGCTCGAGAAGCTTGAGTTTGAGCCCATGGTAATCAACGCCCTGCAGGCTCTTATCCGGAACGGCTACAGAATCGTGATGGTTTCAAACCAGGACGGACTCGGCACGCCGAGCTTCCCCACTGAGTCATACGAGAAGCCGCAGAACTTCATGCTGAAGCTCTTCAGGGCTCACGGCATTGAGTTCTCCGATATCCTGGTCTGCCCTCATTTCCCTGCTGACAGCTGCGAGTGCAGGAAGCCGAAGACCGGGCTGGTGCTCAAGTATCTCCAGAGAACAGACTGGGACAGGAAGCGCTCCTTTGTCATCGGCGACAGGGAAACTGACATGAAGCTCGCTGAGAACATGGGCATCGGCGGGATCAGGTACTCAAGGGAGAGCAACGGCTGGGAGAGGATCGCTGAGCAGCTCACGCATCTCCCGAGGACTGCCACTGTCGAGCGCGATACGAAGGAAACCAGAATTAAAATCTCGGTTGATCTTGATCATTCCGGAAACAGCTCCATCTCGACAGGGATCGGATTCTTCGATCATATGCTTGATCAGATCGCAACACACGGCGGAATAAGCCTTCAGGTGAAGACCGACGGCGACCTGCAGGTTGACGAGCACCATTCGGTTGAGGATACGGGCATCGCGCTCGGCGAGGCAATCAGGGAGGCGCTCGGAGACAAGCGCGGGATCAGGAGATTCGGCTTTGTCTGCGTAATGGACGAGGTTGAGGCAAAGATAGAGGGATTCCCGAAGTCAGTGCTTGAGAAGAACATCGACTGCGCGATGGACATCTCAGGAAGGCCGTACTGCAATTTCATCTGCGACGCGAATTTCATGAGGGATCATGTCGGCGAGTTCCCCGCTGAAATGGTGCCCCACTTCTTCAGATCCCTGAGCGAGGCCATGGGGCTGACGCTGCATATGTCTGTAACCGAGGGGAATACCCACCATCAGATCGAGGCGCTTTTCAAGGGCTTCGGACGTGCTCTCCGCGATGCCATCAGTATTGAGGGCAGTGAGCTGCCGAGCAGCAAAGGAGTACTGTAATGCAGAAAATTGTAATTATAAATACGCGCTGCGCCAACTTCTCATCAGTAATGATGGCTCTGAGGAGGCTTGGCTGCGAGGCCGTCGTCAGTGATGAGGCTGAGGCCATCAGGAATGCTGACAAGCTGATCCTCCCGGGAGTAGGCACTGCCGCTGCCGGAATGGAGAACATCGAGAAGTATCACCTTAAAGAGCTGATTACCGAGACCAGGAAGCCGCTCCTTGGGATCTGCCTCGGCATGCAGCTGCTCTCCTCAATGTCATCGGAGAACGCTGGAACCGGCAGTCAGGAAATCAGCTGCCTCGGAGTTGTTCCGGGAACTGTAAGCCTTCTTAAGGCCGGAAGCCTCCGCCTGCCGCATATGGGATGGGATCAGGTTGATGTCCTGGGGGACTGCCCGCTTTTCAGGGGGATCCCCAACCACTCCTACTTCTATTTCGTGCACTCCTATGCCCTTTCCCTGACGGATAAAACTGCCGCTAGCTGCACCTACGGCGAGAAATTCACCGCATGCGTCAATAACGGCAACTTTTTCGGCGTGCAGTTCCACCCGGAGAAGTCCGGACCTATCGGCGCAAGGCTGCTGCAGAACTTTTTAGAGATATAGAAAATGATTATTCCTGCAATCGATCTTATTGGCGGCAAGGTCGTCAGACTTTTTAAGGGAAACTATGCCGAGAAGACCGAGTACGAGTTTTCTCCCCTGGAGCGCTACCGCACCTATACGGCAGACGGAGCGAAGCAGCTTCACCTTGTTGACCTCGACGGCGCCAAGGATCCCGCTAAGAGGCAGCTTGCTGTTATAGCTGAGCTCATCAGAAGCACTCCGGTTCCTGTCCAGGTCGGCGGCGGAATCCGCTCAGAGAAGGACGTTAAGGATCTCCTTGACATAGGCGCGAACAGGGTTGTAATCGGCTCGCTTGCCGTAAAGGATCCTTCACTGGTCGGCTCACTGATGCAGAAATACGGCCCCGAGCATATCGTTCTCGCGCTTGACGTGAACATCAGTAAGGAAACCGGAAAGGCCATGGTAGCAGTCCACGGCTGGCAGGAGGAAAGCGCGCTTTCCCTTGAGCAGGTCATAGAGGAGTACAGGAAGTACGGCCTCATTCATGTTCTCTGCACTGATATCTCGAAGGACGGCACCATGCAGGGCTCCAACGTAAGCCTTTACCGCAGGGTATGCGGAGAGTTTCCGTCAATAAAGTTCCAGGCTTCAGGCGGCATCGGCTCCCTTAAGGACATTGAGTCGCTGAAAGGAAGCGGCGTTTCAGGCATAATCCTCGGAAAATCCCTGCTTGATGGCAAGTTTACTGTTAAAGAGGCAATAGAATGCTGGCAAAAAGAATAATCCCCTGCCTTGATGTCAGAGACGGAAAGGTTGTCAAAGGAGTCCAGTTCAGGAACCACGAAATTGTCGGGGATATCGTTCCTCTTGCAAGGCATTACGCAGAGGAGGGAGCCGACGAGCTGGTCTTCTACGATATCACTGCCTCTTCTGACGCCCGTGTGGTCGACAAGAGCTGGGTAAAGCGTGTTGCGGAGGTAATCGACATTCCGTTTGCCGTCGCAGGAGGAATCAGATCCGTTGATGAGGCCAGGACTGTGCTTGAGTACGGGGCTGACAAGGTATCGATAAATTCCCCTGCCCTCGCGGATCCTGAGCTCATTACCCGTCTTGCAGACGAGTTCGGCGTACAGTGCGTCGTATGCGGAATTGACTCCTACTTTGACAGCGCCTCAGGGAAATATCTCGTAAAGCAGTTTACCGGTGATGTGTCAAAGACTGTAACTACACACTGGGAGACCATGGACTGGATCGATGAGGTGCAGAAGCGCGGCGCCGGCGAGATAGTCCTCAATATGATGAACCAGGACGGGATGCGCAAGGGCTATGATCTTGATGAGCTGAAGCTTGCCAGGGCGCACTGCTCTGTTCCTCTCATAGCATCTGGCGGCGCCGGCGAGATGAAGCATTTTGCCGATGCATTTATTCAGACTGACTGCGACGGCGCTCTTGCCGCATCGGTCTTCCACAAGAACATTATTGCAATTCCTGAGCTGAAAAAGTATTTGCGTGAACAGGGAGTAGTTATTCGTGACTGATATCAAGGTAAGTTTTAAGCCGGAAGACCTGGACTGGAATAAAGTCAATGGCATGATGCCGGCAATCGTCCAGAACTTCAGAAGCGGCAAGGTTCTGATGTTTGCGTATATGACGAGAGAGGCTCTTGACAGGACAATCGAGACCGGCAAGGCAACGTTCTTCAGCAGAACCAAGAACCGGCTCTGGACCAAGGGTGAGGAGTCCCACAATTACCTCTTTGTAAAGGCCCTGACCACAGACTGTGACAGCGACACAATCCTTGTCACCGCAGAACCTGCCGGACCGACCTGCCACAAGGGGACCGAGAGCTGCTTTGACGCCCAGCCCGAGCTTCCTTTTGCCTTCCTCGCAGAGCTTGAGGATCTCCTGGAGAAGCGCAAGTCCGCTGATCCGGAAAAGTCCTATACCGCGAAGCTTTACCTCCGCGGCACCAAGCGCATTGCACAGAAGGTAGGCGAGGAGGCGGTTGAGACCGCCCTTGCCGCCATGTCAAAGGATCATGACGAGCTCATCAATGAGAGCGCGGATCTTCTGTTCCATCTCACCGTGCTTCTGAGAAACGAGAAGGCCTCCTGGGCTGAGGTGGTAAAGTGCCTCGAGAACAGGCACAAGGATACCAGCCTTCTCCATCCTACAACCATTTAACTTAATGTCCTGCTTCATCTGATGCAGGAATGCTGAAGAATAGCTCCGGTTCCGGCCGGGGCTTTATTTTTTTCTCTTTGTTTTCTTTTCTTGCCATTTTCCAAGGCCCTGGCATAGGGGAGATTTCACGAAAGCCGTTTATTTTCAGTCACGCCCCTCAGGGGCACTCACAGACAGCTGGCTCAGAAATTCTGCCGTCTGAAAACAAAAACCTGAGTTTGAACGTTTTTCAGTAAAGAAAAGACGGGAAGCCTAAGCCTGGTGCGGGTGCAGAGGCTTTCCGGTTTTATTTTTTTGTAGTTACAC
>ONIT01000071.1 GCA_900317945.1 uncultured Pseudomonadota bacterium | reverse complement strand
TAAATTATTTAGCCACTAGTTAACAGGAAAACAACGGCAAATAGGATTGGAAAATTCTACGATGGGGAGTTAAGGCTAAAATCGGCTGTAAACAGTAACTTTTCTATAGCCTCGCATATACAACGAGCCGGAAAAGCAGCATCGTCCACTGCCGTTCTCCGGCCATCTCCCTGCCTTAAATCGAGTAGCTCCATTTGGTCCTGAGCTCGTAGTCCGTGAACTTCCGGCTCTTCTCAGAGTAGAACTTGAAGTGGGCGAAGTTGAGGTAGACGGTGTCGTTGACCGCGCTCTCCCTGAGCTTGAGCCAGACCGCACGGTCCAGATCCGCAGTCACGTAGCTGCCTGAGTCATTATTCTCAAGCTCAAGCGAGACGACCGTATGGAACCCGAGGTTCCTGCTGCTCCTTATTACGGCCGGGACGTCCCCCTGATGGCGCCTGAGGCTGAGCCTTATCTCGTGAGGCCTGATGAAAATCTGATCCGGGCTCTTCTCGTCCAGAACCGCGAACCCGTCATCAACCCTTCCCCTGAAGATGTTGACATGCCCGAGGAAGCTGAAGACGAACGGATTCTCCGGCGTGTCGTAGACCTCGTCAGGCGATCCGGCCTGCTCTATCCTTCCGTGGTTCAGGATGATGATCCGGTCTGATATCTCAAGGGCCTCCTCCTGATCATGGGTGACCATGATGGTGGTGATGCCGAGCTTTCTCTGGAGGTGCAGCAGGTATGTCCTGAGCTCCTCCCTGACCTTCGCGTCGAGCGCGCCGAACGGCTCGTCGAGAAGCAGGATCCTGGGCTCCACCGCAAGCGCCCTCGCGAGCGCCACTCTCTGCTTCTGTCCGCCGGAGAGCTGGTCGACGCGCCTTCCGCCGAGGCTCTCGAGCTTAATCATGGCCAGGAGCTCCTTTACCTTTTTGCTGATCTGCTCCTTTGACGGGCGGTCGGCTCCCTTCTTCACGGTGAGCCCGAAGGCGATGTTCTCGCTTACGGTCATGTTCTGGAAGAGAGCGTAGTTCTGGAACATGAAGCCGATGCCTCTTTTCTGCACCGGGACTTTGGTCATGTCATTGCCGTCAAAGAGGATTTTCCCGCTGTCCGCCGTCTCCAGGCCCGCGATTACGCGGAGAAGCGTGGTCTTTCCGGATCCGGAGGGCCCCAGCAGCGTGGTGATTTTCCCTTCCTCTATCTCGGCGTTTATGCCGCCGAGAACGACGGTATTCCCGTAGCTTTTCCTGATGTCCTCAACTGCAATAGTCATTTAGCTCGCTCCTATTGATTTCGGATGTTTCCTTTCCTTCAGCTCTATGTAGAACTTCAGCACCAGTGTTACCAGGGCAAGCAGCATGAGAACTGACGCTATGGTGAATGCCGCCACATACTCGTAGTTGCTGTACAGGAGCTCGATGTAGACGGGCAGCGTGGCGGTCTTCCCCAGCATCTTTCCGCTCACGATTGAGACGGCGCCGAACTCGCCGATGACTCTCGCGTTCGTCAGGATTATTCCGTAGAAGAGTCCCCACTTGATGTTCGGGAGCGTTACCGAGAAGAAGGTCCTGAAGAACCCGGCGCCCAGGGAGACCGCAGCCTCCTCCTCCGAGTTCCCGATCTCTGCCATCAGAGGAATCAGCTCCTTCGCGACGTAGGGAAAGGTAACGAACGCGCTCGCGAAGATTATTCCCGGGGCGGCAAAGAGCACCTTGAGCCCCAGGGCGTCAAGCAGCGGGCGGAGCAGCCCCGTGGAGCCGAACACCATCACGATCATGAGTCCGGCGACAACAGGCGAGACCGCGTAGGGGATCTCGATGGCCATCGACAGGAGCCTTCTCCCGCGGAAACGGTACTTCGCAATGGCCCAGGCGAGCATGATGCCGAATATGGTGTTTAAAGGAACTGCTATGACTGCGGTGATTACCGTGAGTATGAGCGCGCTCTTGGCGCCGGGCGCCTTAAGGTAGCTCAGGTAGTTCCCGAAGCCGTCTGCAAGGCTTTCCTTTACGACTGTCGCGACAGGAAGCAGGATGAACACCGCCACGAACAGGAACGCGAGGAGGATAAGCAGATATCCGACCGCGCTAGACCGTTTTTTCATTTCTGCTGCTCCATTTTCTGATAAGGCTGATTACGCCCAGGATGGCTGCCGAGATGGCGAGCATGATGAGCGCAGTAACGACTGCCGCGTCATAGTTGTGCGACTCGATCTTGCCGACAATGACGACAGGCAGGATCTGGCTCTTGAACGGCAGGTTGCTCGAGACGAAGATGACCGAGCCGTACTCGCCGACCGCGCGCGCGAACGCCAGCGAGAAGCCGGTGAGCGCAGGGGGAATGAGCGGCGGCAATGTCACGCGGAGAAAGGTCTGGAGGGGGGGCGCCCCGAGGATTTCCGCGGCCTCCTCTGTGCTGGCGTCAAGACGCTTGATGACAGGCTGCAGCGTCCTGACGACAAACGGAATGCCGACGAACACCAGGGCGAACGTGATCCCGGTGAAGTCGTTTCCGCTCAGGGAGAACCCGAACTGGTTCACAAGCTTCCCGATGTAGCCGTCGTCGCTCAGAAGGAAGGATATGGAGACGCCGGCGACGGCCGTCGGCAGGGCGAACGGTATGTCGACGAGCGAGTCCAGAAGGCTTCTTCCCGGGAAGCGGTACCTCTCGATGCTCCAGGCGAGGATAAAGCCGAACACGAGGTTTATGAGCCCCGCGACGAGCGCAGCCCGGAGCGAGAGCCCGAGCGCGCTCAGGATCTCGCCGTCCCCGAGGGCCTTCGCGAAGGCGCTGGGCCTTATCCCGCAGCCGTAGGCGATGAGCGCGGCGAACGGGAGGAGCACCAGCACCGAGAAGTATCCGGCCCCGAGGCCGAACGTCCAGCCGAAGCCCGGTATGACAGAAAAGCTTTTGAATTTCATTTCCGCGTCTCCCCGCGGCTAGAGGCCGGGGGTCTCCTTTCACTCACACAGGAAAAAGGCGCCGGAGCCTGGGGCCGCGGCGCCTCCCCGCACAGAGGGCTTAATGTCAGTTGTCCCTTGCGGAATTGATTTCCTTCAGGATCTTGTCGAACTCGCCGCCGTCGGCCCAGACCTCCTTCTGCAGCTTGTCGAAGCCGCCGAGGTCATTGATGTCAACGAGCTTGATATTGCCGAACTTCCCCTCGTACTCCTTCTTCACCGCGTCGCTCGTAGGGCGGTAGAAGTTCTCCGCGGCTATCTTCTGCGCGTCATCGGTGTAGAGCCAGTCTATGTAGTCATTGGCTACCTTCTCGGTGCCGTGCTCCTTTGCGTTCTTCTCGACAACCGCTACAGGGGGCTTCGCGAGGACGGAGACCGAGGGGGTTACTATCTCGAAGGTGTCAGCTCCGAAGCGTTTCACCGCGAGGTAGGCCTCGTTCTCCCAGGCGATGATAACGTCGCCGATGCGGCGCTTCACGAAGGTGTTGGTCGCGCCGCGGGCGCCGGTGTCAAGCACGGGCACATTGGCGTAGATGGCCTTCACGAAGTCGCGGGTCTTGGCCGCGTCGCCGCCGAACTTCTCCTTCGCGTAGGCAAGTATGCCGGCGTAGTTGTAGCGGGCGCCGCCTGAGGTCTTGGGGTTCGGGGTGATTACCTTGATGCCGGGCTTCGCGAGATCATCCCAGTCCTTTATGTTCTGGGGATTGCCTTTCCTCACGAGGAAGACGATGGTGGAGTTGAAGGGAGAGCTCTCGTTGGGCTTAAGGGTCTGCCAGTTCTCGGGAAGGAGCTTTGCCTGCTTCTGGATGTTCTCGATATCCCAGGGCAGGGCAAGAGTTACCACGTCAGCGGGAGATCCGTCGATGACTGAGCGGGCCTGGGCGCCGGAGCCGCCGTGCGACTGGCTGATGGTTACGACGTCGCCGGTCTTCTTTTCGTACCAGGCGGTGAAGGACTTGTTGAGATCCTGGTAAAGCTCCCTGGTGGGGTCGTAGGAGACATTGAGCAGCTCATACTCGGCTGCAGATGCGCCGAAGGCGAACACAAGCGGCAGGACGGCCGCAGCTATTGATGAAAATTTCTTCATGATAATTCCTCAGTTTGGCCGTATTCCGGAAACAGGCAGACTACGGGGGCGGCAGTACGCTCCATAAATTCATTAATCCGTGTTCGGATGACTGCCGCTGTGCTGTTCCGGAAGCTGAGGAATATTCAGGTTCTCTGCTTCCCGGCAGTCATCCGTGACATATCAGTTTTCATACGAAAACAAAGTGCAACGTGTACAGATAGACATAACCAACTCCTTAAATTCACATCGTCATAATTTTCTATGGCCTCGTTCTCAGGAAACGTTCTTGCGGGAATAATTTCAGAAATAAACGAAAAATGCAAGCACTTTTTTCAAAATTTTTTCGCGGCTGATCCGGGAGGCCGATCCGGAAGGCCCCGGACTGGTGGCTTCTGCCAGCTGCCGGCAGTCTGAAAAATTAATTATTTTTTACGGGTAAAATCCAATGAAATCAAGGCATTGCATTAATTCATACTAAATCAATCGAAATTATATAAAAAGTTCGGTTGAAACCTGAACCGCTTTGGAATATTATTCTACCAATCCGATATGAAAACGTCTTTTTGAATGTTCCGGGAGTTTTCCAGAAGGTTCGGAAATGAGTTTTCCGAAAGCCAGAACCGGGATTTTTCCTGAATCCCGGCCATGTCATATTTATGTGTTGATTTATGTATATCTGAATATCTAATTCAGGAGGAGAAGCCATGCTCGTTCTTCCGCTGCAGGACAGCCTGGCCGGTGACATTGAGTTCCTGACCGGCGTTACATCTGATTTCAAGGCCGGGAAAATTTCCCAGACCGAGTTCAAGGCCAGACGCGTCCCGATGGGTGTCTATGAGCAGAGAAAGGACGGCGTTTACATGGCACGCATCCGCACCACGGGCGGCGTTGTCTCGGCAGAGAGCTTCAGGAAGGTCCTGGAGCTCGCTGAGAAGCACGGCTCTAACATGGTGCACATCACAATCCGCCAGGAGATCCAGATCCACAACCTGAACGTTGACCAGTTCATCCCGCTCCTCGAGGATTTGAAGAGCGCCGGGCTCTCCACAAAGGGCGGCGGCGGAAACACCGTGAGGAACATCCTGGTGTCGGAGTTCTCCGGCATCGGCAGGGGCGAGGTGTTCGACGCCACGCCTGACGCGTTCGCCGCAGGCGCAGCGCTCATCAACGACCCCCGCTCCTACGAGATGCCGAGGAAGCTGAAGCTTGCCTTCTCCTCAGACGGGAAGACCGGCTTCGCGGGCATTGACGACCTGGGCTTCGTCGCCGAGATCAGGGACGGGAAGAAGGGCTTCAAGGTCTACGCGGGCGGCGGCATGGGCTCCAGATCCCGCGTCGCCTCGGTGCTTTACGATTTCGTGCCGGAGGAGCAGGTTCCCGCCATCGCCGTCGGCGTCAGGAACTTCTTCAATGACTACGGCAACCGCCGCAACAGGGGCGAGGCGCGCCTCCGCTACGTCTACTATAAGCTCGGGGAGGATGAGACTCAGCGCCTCATCAGGGAGTACGTAAGCCGCGAGCTTGGGAAGGACTTCCCGAAGGCGGAGAGCTTCATCGATCAGAACCTGAGGCCGGATCTTCCCTCATACGCCGGCATAGAGGTTCCCGCTGAGAAGGCAGAGGCTTTCTCGAAATGGCGCTCCCGCTATGTGCTCCCCCAGAAGCAGGACGGGTATTTCACCGTCTATGTGCCTGTGGAGCACGGCAACATCTTCCTGAAGGACACGGAGAGCCTCCAGGGTTTCCGCTCGCTCATTGACTTCACCGAGAAGTTCGGCGCCGACACCCTGAGGTTCGCGCCTCAGGCAATAAGGCTCAGAAACCTTCCTGAGCGCGCTCTCCCGGAGCTCTACCTGCTCCTTGACTCCTTCCTTCCCGCGGTGAACGAGCCGGTGTTCATCACCTCAATCGCGTCCTGCACGGGCGCCGACACCTGCCGGCTGGGATTCTGCTTCTCGAAGGGGCTTGCTACAGCCATCAGGAAGCGCCTCCTGGAGTCAGGGCTTGATCTTGACCGCCTCGCTGGCGCTGAGCTCCGCATCTCGGGATGCCCGAACTGCTGCGGACAGCACCTCTACGCGGATCTGGGCTTCCAGGGCAGGGTTCTCCGCAATGACCGCCCGTACCCCGGCTACCGCATCTATATAGGAGCCGAGAAGGACGGCACCCCGGAGTTCGGGCGCGAGGCCGGCATCCTTGCCGCGCGCGACGTTCCCGCCTTTGTCGAGGAGCTCGTGAGGCTCTACCTCCGCGGCTCAGGCAGCGAGACCTTCAGTGAGTTCCTCAAGAGGGTAAGGCTCTCCGGCGAGGCGGAGGCGCTTGCCGGCAGGTACTCCGAGGTTCCCTCGTTCGAGGTTGACAAGAACTACTATTTCGACTGGGGCGCGGATCAGATCTACGTAAGGGAGAACCTCGGCAAGGCCGAGTGCTCCTCCGGTCTCTTCGACATGCTGAAGCTCGACTACGACCATATCCGCGACGCGCTGAAGGAGGCAGGCTCCTCCGCCCCGTCCGCAGAGAAGTCAAAGGCCCTCGGCGAAGCGCTCTTCAGCTCCTCAAGGCTCCTTCTTGTAACGAGAGGCCTTGATCCGAGAACCCATGACGACGCCTACACCTTCTTCATCAGCGGCTTCATCGACTCCGGCATCGTTGACGGGAAGTTCAGGAAGCTTGTCGAGGACGCCCGTGACGCGAAGGACTTCGATCCGCTCGCGCATGAGGAGGAGATCCGCGAGCTTGCGGATACGGTAGTGCACCTCTACAAGAACCTCGATGACAGCCTGCAGTTCAAGGCAGGCACCTGCGAGGTGTCAGCTGCGGCAGAGGCGGAGGAGAAGAAGGAAGAGCAGCAGAGGACGCTGGACCTCCGCGGCGTTCCGACTCCTGTGAACTTCGTGAGGACCAAGCTCGCTCTCGCGAAGCTTAAGAAGGGCGATCACCTGGAGCTTCTGCTCGACGACTCGCAGCCGGCCCGCGACACGCTGAACGCCGTTGAGGGCGAGGGGCACAAAATCCTCTCGAAGACCGCGCAGCCCGAGGGCGGGTTCACGGTCATTGTTGAGAAGGCCTGAGAGAGGAGGTTCTGATGGTGCTCACGCTGAGGACTGCCGCGAGGAAAAGCCGGCTCTCGCTCCTTCAGGTGAAGGAGCTTCAGGGGCTCGTGCCGGAGCTGTCATTTGACGTCTCCGCCATGGACACCGCCGGAGACCTGCGTCTTGATATTCCCCTCACCGAGGCGCCGTCAGACTTCTTCACCGACTCCCTGGACGCGGCAGTCATCGAGGGCAGGGCAGACATCGCGGTGCACAGCGCGAAGGATCTCCCCTATCCGCTGCATCCAGGCGTAAGGCTCATCGCGCTCACGAAGGCCTTTGACCAGACTGACGCGATAGTGACAAGGTCCGGGAAGAGGCTCGCGGAGCTCCCTCCCGGATCCAGGGTCGCCTCAAGCTCGGCCCTCAGGCGGCAGAATGTCCTCACCGCGAACCCGGGCGTCGTTCCGGTAAACGTGAGGGGCGACATCATCTCCCGCCTCGCGCAGCTTGACCGCGGCGACTTTGACGCGCTTGTCGTCGCCTCCTGCGCCCTCATAAGGCTGGGGCTCGGGGACAGGATCACCGAGCGCCTCCCCTTCGCGACACATCCGCTCCAGGGATGCCTCGCCGTAACGGCGTCCGCAGGCCGGGCTGAGGAGCT
This sequence comes from uncultured Pseudomonadota bacterium, assembly GCA_900317945.1. GTDB lineage: Bacteria > Pseudomonadota > Gammaproteobacteria > Enterobacterales > Succinivibrionaceae > UBA2810. The sequence continues at coordinate 16,064 of ONIT01000071.1, read as the reverse complement.
CGCGCCGCTTTTTGAGAGGATTGACACCAGGAAGAGCTTCGGACGCGTCCACCTTATCGGGTTCGGCCCGGGAGATCCGGATCTCATGACCGTAAGGGGGCAGCGCCTCCTCCGGGAGAGCGATGCCATCGTCTACGACGCGCTTACCGACGCGGACTTTGTCAAATCCTTCCCGCAGGAGAAGCTCTATGTCGGGAAGCTCAGCGGCTCGCACTCCGCGGATCAGGCTGAGATCAACGCTCTCCTTCTCCGCCTTGCCCGCGAGGGAAAGACGGTGGCTCGCCTCAAGGGCGGCGATCCGATGATCTTCGCCCACGGGCGCGAGGAGCTGGACTTCCTCCGCTCGAACCTCATCGAGGCTGACGTAACGCCAGGCATAACCGCGGCATCCGCGGCGGCTGCCTCAGCCGGCATTCCGCTCACCCACCGCGGCCTCTCCTCGTCCTGCGTGCTCCTCTCGGGGCATCCTGCCGGAAATGACTCGCTGGAGCGCCGCCTTCAGGAGGTGCGCGCTGACACCATGGTCTTCTACATGGCGGGGAAGCAGGCGCGCCGCGTCGCATCCGCGCTCATCGCGAACGGAAGGAGCGGCAGCACGCCTGCGGCCATCACGAGCCGCGCGAGCCTTCCTGGCGAGAGGACCATCATTACGACGCTCTCGGATCTGAGGCTCTCGGTTCTCACGCTCCGCGATCCGGTGCTCCTCACCGTCGGCGGCACCGCGGGACTCTCCGCCTTCCGCCATGTCAGGCTTGACACCGGCACCTCGCCGTCTCCGTCGAACGGTGATTTCGTTACCCATGTGCCCTTCATTGAATTTGAGGGGATTGATGAGCCGGAGCTCACGACTGACGACGTGAGGAACGGAGGGATCTTCATCCTAACGAGCCCGCAGGACGTCAGGTTCTTCATGGCTCTCATCAGGAAGTGGGGCGTTGAGCTCCCGGAGAGGAGGTTTGTTGTCGCGGTCGGGAGATCGACCGCGGGCGCGCTCGCCTCGTACGGGGTGTTCGCTGACGCTGTTCCCGCCGAGGAGAGCGCTGAGGGAATAGCGGATCTCATAAGGTCAGACGGGCTGCTCCGGACTTACGGAACCGCGGTCTATCCGCACTCCGACATCTCGCCCGCGTCTCTCTCGCCCGCGCTCGAAAAGGCAGGATTCAATGTGAAAAGCGCTGCAGTATACCGGACTGTTCAGAGAAAGGACATCCCGGACATCGACCTCAGCGTGTTCGATCAGGTTTATTTCGCGAGCCCCTCGGGGGCGGAGGCATTCGCCGCGAAGTTCGGCGGGCTCCCGGAGGGGAAGCAGTACCTCTGCCGCGGCGAGACGACGCTCCGGAGAGTGCGCGAGCTCGCGGGAAGCGTTGCGCTTTGAGGATTTTAAGGAAAGGCAATGAAAAGATTCAGACAGTTCAGGGCAACAAGTGAGCTCAGGGATATCTACAGCGAGGTCCCGCCCATTCTGGCGGATGATCTCATATACCCGTATTTCGTGAATAACGGGAACGGCGTGCGCGATGAGATCGTCTCGCTCCCAGGAGTATATGAGCTCTCGCCTGACACCCTGGTGAAGGATGTCGGAGAGATAAGGGCCCTGGGGCTCAACAAGATCCTCCTCTTCGGCGTTGTCCCGGAGGAGGCGAAAAACGAGACCGGCTCGGCGGCCTGGGATCCGGAGGGGCCCGTCCCCTCGGCCATCAGGGCGGTGAAGGAGAAATACCCTGAAATAACCGTGATCGCTGACGTCTGCCTCTGCGGCTACACCTCTCACGGCCACTGCGGCCTCATCCGCGAGGTGAACGGAAAAAAGGTCATCGACAACGACAGCACGCTCCCGCTCCTTGCCAGGACCGCTGCGGCGTACGCTGCGGCCGGCGCGGACTTCGTCGCGCCCTCCGCCATGATGGACGGTCAGGTTGCGGCCATCAGGGCAGAGCTTGACCGGGAGGGGCTCGCAGCCGGGATCATCGGCTACTCAGCGAAGTACGCCTCCGCCTATTACGGCCCCTTCAGAAGCGCCGTCCACTCCTCTCCCGCCTTCGGCGACCGGAGGACCTACCAGATGGACTACCGGACCGTAAGGCAGGGAATAGAGGAGATTGAGGCGGACATCGAGGAGGGAGCAGATCTGGTCATGGTGAAGCCGGCGCTCGCCTACCTCGACATGATAGAGCGCGCCTCCTCGAAGTTCGGCTCCGCGAGGCTCGTTGCCTACCAGGTCTCCGGGGAGTACGCGATGCTCAAGGTCGCCGCGGCGTCAGGCTGCTTTGACGAGAAGACCATCTTTGACGAGAGCCTCACCGCGATAAGGCGCGCGGGCGCGAGGTACATCATTTCCTACTATGCCAGGGAATATCTTGAAAGGCAGGAGAAACAGAAATAATGCTTACACATCTTCAGGAACTTGAGGCTGAGGCCATCTATGTAATAAGGGAGCTTGCGGCGCAGTTCGAGCGCCCGGGGCTCCTCTTCTCGGGCGGCAAGGACTCCATCGTCATGGCGAACCTTGCGCGCACCGCCTTCTATCCGCAGGCGATCCCGTTTCCGTTCCTCCATATCGACACCGGGCACAACTTCCCGGAGACCATCGAGTTCCGCGACAGCCTGGTCAAGAGGCTCGGCGTGAAGCTCATCGTCGGCAGCGTGCAGGAGAGCATCGACACCGGCAGGGTCCGCGAGGAGAAGGGAATAGGCGCATCGCGCAACCGCCTGCAGACTGTTACGCTCATCGACACCATCAGGAAGAACAAGTTTGACGCGCTCCTCGGAGGCGGCCGCCGCGACGAGGAGAAGGCGAGGGCCAAGGAGAGGTTCTTCTCACTCAGGAACGTATTCTCCGAGTGGGATCCCAAGAACCAGCGCCCGGAGCTCTTCGGGCTCTACAACGGCCACAAGGACCGCGGCGAGCACTTCAGGGTATTCCCGCTCAGCAACTGGACTGAGCTCGATGTCTGGCAGTACATAAAGGAGAAGGGCATCGATGTCCCGTCGCTTTACTTCTCGCACGAGCGCGAGGTCTATGAGCGTGACGGCCAGGTCCTCGCCTACAGCCCCATCGTGCAGCTCGCGCCGGGCGAGACCGTAAAGAGGATGCGCGTCAGGTGCCGCACGGTAGGTGACATCACCTGCACCGGGCTTACGGTGTCTGATGCCAGCACGCTTGACGACATCATCAGGGAGGTTGCCTCGACCCACGTTACCGAAAGAGGCGGAAGGGCCGATGACAGGCGCTCCGAGACGGCAATGGAAGACAGAAAGAAGGCAGGATACTTTTAAGGAGGGAGCACATGGAACTTTTGCGTTTTATTACCGCCGGAAGCGTCGATGACGGAAAGAGCACACTGATAGGAAGGCTCCTGTACGATACCAAGTCGATATTCGATGACCAGCTGCAGGCAATCGAGGAGGCGAGCAGCCGGAGCGGAAGCGACGAGGTGAATCTCGCCCTCCTGACAGACGGCCTCAGGGCAGAGCGCGAGCAGGGCATCACCATCGATGTCGCCTATCGCTACTTCTCGACTCCGAAGAGAAAATTCATCATCGCCGACGCGCCGGGCCATATCGAGTATACGAGGAACATGATTACGGGCGCCTCCACCTCAGACGCAGCGGTCATCCTCATTGACGCGAGGAACGGCGTTGTCGAGCAGACCAGGCGTCACACCTACCTGGCTGGCCTCTTGGGGCTCAGCGAGGTTCTGGTCGCGGTCAACAAGATGGATCTCGTTGACTTCTCCGAGAAGGTCTTCAATGACATCAAGGAGGAGTACCAGAAAATCCTCGCGAAGACCCCGCAGATTGCCCACGTGAGCTTCATTCCGATCTCCGCCAAGAACGGCGACAACGTCGTGAAGAAGTCTGACGCTATGCCATGGTACAAGGGCGACACGCTCCTCGGCACTCTGGAGAATGTCCAGATCCGCGACAGCTCGGCTGAGAGCCCGTTCCGCTATGACGTGCAGTATGTCATCCGCCCGCAGACCGACGAGTTCCACGACTACCGCGGCTACGCCGGGCGCGTCCTCGGCGGATCGGCCAGGGTCGGCGATGAGGTCGAGATCCTCCCCTCGCGCACGAAGTCCCGCATTAAGTCCATCAACCTGGGCGAGGAGGAGCTGCAGGGCATCGAGTTCCCGCTCTCCGCCTCCATACAGCTCGAGGATGACGTTGACGTCTCCCGCGGATCGCTCATTGTCTCGGCAGGCAGCGCGCCCAAAGGGACAAGGAGCATCAGCGCAGTGCTCTGCGTGCTGAGCTCAAACGGCCTTAAGGAAGGCGTTCCCTACTTTGTCCGCCACGGGAGCACCGAGGTGCAGGGCATGGTGAACGCTGTCAATTACCGCCTCGACATCAACACCCTGGAGAAGGGCGATCCCTCTGGCGAGCTGAAGATGAACGACATTGTCGGAGCTGACATCGTGCTCTCCGATGAGCTCTTCTGCGATCTCTTCACGGAATGCAAGGGCACCGGCTCCTTCATCCTGATTGACGAGAACACCAACGAGACGGCTGCAGTAGGCCTTATAGAGGAGTAGGCGATGGCAGAGACTGCGGATAAGGAGGCGCTCGAGAAGGAGGTCCCTGAGCTTCAGGAGCGCTTTAAGGACAGCACGCCGGAGGACCTCCTCCGGTACTTCATCGGCCGTTTCGGGAAGCAGATAGCGCTTTCCTCGAGCCTCGGCAAGGAGGATCAGGTTCTCCTTGACATGATCATGAAAATTGACCGTGAGGCGAGGGTCTTCACCATTGACACGGGAAGGCTCTGCCCCGAGACCTACAACCTCATCGCGACCGATGAGGACTATTACAAGATAAAGCTCGAGGTGTTCTTCCCTGACCGCGCGAAGGTCGAGGAGTACGTGAGGACCTACGGCATCAACGGCTTCTACGCGGGGCACGAGGCCAGGAAGGCCTGTTGCGAGGCAAGGAAGCTTGAGCCCCTGAGACGCGCGCTCTCCGGTCTTGACGTCTGGATCTGCGGCCTGAGGCGCAGCCAGTCGGTCACCAGATCTGAGGATAAGGCTGTCGAGTGGGACGCAAGGCACGGCCTCATCAAGCTCAACCCCCTGATTGACTGGGAGGAGTCTGACGTCGACGCCTATGTGAAGGAGCACAGCGTTCCCGTCAATGTCCTGCACCGGAAGGGCTATCCCTCGATTGGCTGCCGTCCCTGCACCAGGGCGGTGCAGCCCGGCGAGGACATCAGATCCGGGCGCTGGTGGTGGGAGAGCCCCCTCCACCGTGAGTGCGGCCTGCACAGGGACTGAGAGATGGGGAAATACAGGTACTCATTCCTTCCCATCGGCATCCGCATTGAGGGGAGGAAAATCGTCATCGCGGGAGGCGGCAATGTCGCCTTCCACAAGGCGTCGATCCTTTCCCACTACACGGACAATGTAACGGTCGTCTCACCGGAGTTCAGGAAGGGCTTTGAGGAGCTCGGCTTCACGCTTGTGAGAAGCGAGTTCGGGCCTGAGCACCTCGAGGGCGCCAGGCTCCTCTACGCCTGCACCGGCGACAGCGCGGTGAACCGTGCGATAAAGGACATGGCGCATGAGAAGGGCATCCTGGTCTCGGTCTGCGACTCGCCCGCGGACTGCGACTTCATCTCCCCCGCGGTCTTCCGCGACGGGTGCATGACCGTCGCAGTCGGCTCGGACTCCAGGGACGTGAGGCGCTCCATCAGGGTGAGGGACAGAGTGCGGGTGCTTGCCGGGGAAGGGCTCTTCGGCGCGGATCTCGGAACGGAAACAGAGGCGTGAGGCAAATGATCAGCGGGTACTTCGTAAGCGGGCGTCATCATTCGATCGAGCAGAGGAACGAGCAGAGGAGTAACTGCCATTTTGACTCCTCCCTGCCGCACGTCCTCATCGACACCTGCTGCCGTTATGAGGTCTACAGCGGGACAGGGCGCATACCTGATGATGTTGCGAGGCACCTCTACCGGGTGGCAGCGGGCCTCGAGTCCGAGCTCCTCGGGGCGGGCCTCGAGTCCGAGCTCCTCGGGGAGAACGCCATCCTCGGGCAGGTCAGGAAAAGCTACCTTGAGGCAGCCGCGAGGTTCCCGCTCGGGAGCTCCCTCAACCGCCTTTTCCAGGGGGCGATACACACCGGAAAGAGGGTCAGGAGCGAGACCGGCATCTCAAGCGGGGCGATGTCCTGCGGCGAGCTCACCGTTGAGCTCATGAAGAGGTCAGGCTTTCCCTTCCGCAGGAGCACTGTCGCCGTTATCGGCGTGAACGCGCTCACCTCGAGCATCCTCCGCTTCCTCCGCGACGAGGGCGCTGAGAGGTTCTACCTCTCGAACAGGCACTATGACAAGGCTGAGTCGGCAGCCCGCGAGTTCGGCGGCACGGCGGTTGACTTCGCGGGGAGGAAGGAGATCCTCCCTAAGGCTGACGCCTGCATCGTGGCCGCGAGGGCTCCACACTACCTCGTTGGGCCGGGCGACCTCCCGCAGGACGGGCACCGGATCCTGATCTTCGACCTCTCGGTCCCCCGCAATGTCGATCCTGCTGTCGGCAGCGTCAAAGGCGTGAGGCTCCTTGATCTTGAGGACATCGAGAAGGCGGCCGCGGAGAACGAGAAAAGCCGCGAGCAGGCCGCGGTTAAGGCTGAGTCCATTATCGAGGACGAGCTCCTGAAGCTCAGGAAATGGGAAGAGCACTCTCCCCAGGCAGCCTGATATCCTCCCGCCGCGCCTCTGATGCATAATGAGGTTCGGAAAATCATTTGTCTGGAGATGTGAAAATGTCGCTTAATCATAAGAGATCGCACGAGCTTGCGGTCGAGGCCGGAAAGTACCTTGTAGGGGGCGTTGACAGCCCGGTGAGGGCCTTTAAGTCGGTAGGATCAGATCCAATCATCGCGAAGTCCGGAAACGGCGGATACATAACGGACGAGGACGGCAACAGCTACCTCGACTTCTGCCTCTCCTGGGGCGTCTTCATCCTGGGGCACCGCTTCCCCACGGTTGTAAAGGCAGCGTCAGACGCGCTCTCTGACGGATCGAGCTTCGGCCTCACCTCGCGCTTCGAGGCTGAGCTTGCCTCGAGGATTACGAGGGCGGTACCAGGCGCGGAGAAGGTCAGGTTCGTGAACTCGGGCACCGAGGCCGTGATGTCAGCGCTCCGGCTCGCGCGCGGCTACACCGGGAAGGACTACGTCATCAAGTTCGACGGCTGCTACCACGGGCACTCCGACAGCCTTCTCGTGAACGCTGGATCAGGCGTCTCGACGCTGAACCTCACCTCCTCAGCTGGGATCCCGAAGGCCTTCACCGGCTATACGCTCTCCATCCCGTTCAATGACAGGAAGATTTTCCGGGAGACAGTGGAAAAGTACAGCGGGAAGCTCGCGGCGGTGGTTCTGGAGCCGGTGCCCGCGAACATGGGCGTCATCAGTCCTGATCCGGAGTTCCTCAAAGACGTCATTGAGCTTACCCATAAGGCAGGCGGGCTTGTCATCTTCGATGAGGTCATCACCGGGTTCAGGTTCAGCGAGTACTCGGCGCAGGGGCATTACGGCCTGAGGCCGGACCTCACCACGCTCGGGAAAATAGTGGGCGGCGGCTTCCCGGCGGCGGCATTCTGCGGCCCCTCCGAGATCATGAATCTCCTCGCGCCCGTCGGGCCGGTCTACCAGGCCGGCACGCTCTCCGGCAACCCGGTTGCCATGAGGGCGGGCATCGCGACTCTGGACGAGCTCCTCTCCGGCCGCGTCTATAAGGCGCTTGAGGAGAAGGCGGGGAAGTTCTTTGCCAGCCTTGAGAAGAGCATAGAGGGATTCCCTGTCAGCCTCTCAAGGAACGGCTTCATGTTCACGCTCTTCTTCAGGAAGGGCGCGCCAAGGTGCTACAGCGAGGTGAAGGAGTGCGACTTTGAGGCCTTCGGCGCCTGGTTCCGCTTCATGCTTGACCACGGCTTCTATGTCTCGCCCTCGCAGTTCGAGACCGACTTCCTCTCCATCGCGCATGATGATGGGAAGCTCGCGGAGATGGCAGAGACGACCGGAGAGTTCCTGAGGAGCTATTACGCTGCCTGAGGGCAGTCGCAGCCTCACAGAAAAGGGCGGCCGGCGGCCGCCCTGAAAACTGAAAGCCTGGCAGTAAGATCAGCGGAGCTTTTCCGCAAGGGAGAGGAGCTCAGCCGTGCCTATGGGCCTCGCCGGGCTCACGGAGTAAGAGAAATTCCCATCCTGCCAGGAGGCAAGGGACCAGGATTTTCCGTCATTGCCCTTAAGGGTCAGGGTCCTGCCGCCTGAGTCCTTCCTCTCTTCCTTTCTCTGATAGTCGTTATAGTGGCCTGAGACATCATCAGTGCCGGCGCCTTTCCTCACCCGGTACAGCTCATCGTCTCCCTTCAGGCAGATGATCTCGGCAAGGCTTCCCTTTATCACGCGGATGACGCTCTTTCCTGAGCACGCTCCCTCAAAGCTTACCGGGAATCCGGCAAGCTCCGCGGCGCCTTTCAGATCCGAAACCTCAATGAATGGATTCGGCATCCCCACGAAGGCAGGCTCCGGCTGCTCTGAATCGCCTGACGCGGCGCAGCCTGAGGCAAGAACGGCAGACAATGCGCAGGCTGAAGGCAGGATAATGGATTTTCTCATGGCGTGCACTCCCCTGAAATCATGGCAGAAGCGGCCGGCACGGAGTCCGGAGCTCTTCTGATTTTATCATCGGCCTGCGCTGCGCCTCTTATTCAACGAGAAAATGCCTTCGCGGGTATACTTTGCGGGAATCTTAAAGAGGCAGGTATGAAGATTGATGAGAATGTTCTGCAGATAGCGGACGCGCTGTCTGCTCTTGACAGCACGATGGCTGTAGTCCTTGGCGGATCAAGATCGCAGGGGCTTTCCGACGCGGACTCGGACTGGGATCTCTATGTCTATCAGGAGAGCGAGGCCTCGGATGAGAGGAGGCGCGAGCTGCTGCAGCCTTTTGTCTCGAGGGCTGAGATCGGGAACCGCTTCTGGGAGACCGAGGATGACTGCCTCATGAGAAGCGGCGTGCCTCTTGACATCATCTACCGCGGGGTGAAGGACACCGAGGAGAGCCTCATCAGGACAGTGGTGAAGGGAGCACCCTCGTCAGGGTACACGACCTGCATCTGGCACAATATCCTGCACAGCCAGATCCTCTCAGATCCGTCAGGATGGTTCGGCGAGCTGCAGATGCACTATCACGTGCCGTATCCCGAGGAGCTCAGGAAAAACATCATCAGCCACAACCGGGTGCTGCTCTCAGGCTCAATTGCCTCATACGACCGCCAGATTGAGAAGGCGGAGAAAAGGAATGACATCGTGAGCATCAACCACCGCGTAGCGGCATTCCTAGCGAGCTACTTCGACATCATCTTCGCCATGAACAGGATGACGCACCCCGGGGAGAAGCGCCTGGTGCCTTACTGCATCAGGAACTGTCCTGCACTCCCTGATAAATTTGGGGATAATATAGCATCGCTTACCGGCTCATCATCGGGCAGGGCTGAGACGGTGTCAGAGATGGTCCGCCTCCTTGATGAGGCGCTTGTCCGGTCCCTCTAGGCTTTGGTTTTCAGGAGAACAGAATGTTCAGAAAAGGACTCATTGCAGCGGCCCTCGTTACCGCGGCTCTTCTTTCGGCATCACAGACGGCAGAGGCGAGAAAGCACCGCGACTCAGGAGAGGCTGCGGAGAGCAGCCAGACCGAGAGGAATTTCATGGGAGCGAAGCGGCAGCTCACCAAATTCTATTTCGAGCACAGGAATGATCCTGAGGCCGTAACCTTCTACTGCGGCTGCCGCATAAACTACGAGGGCACCGCGCGCGGCAACCGGGTGAAGATGTCCGGTCCCGACTGGAAATCATGCGGCTATAAGTCAAGGAGCAACACCGACCGGGCCGAGCGCATTGAGTGGGAGCACATCATGCCTGCGCACCAGTTCGGGAGCGCCATGAAGAGCCACTGCTGGCAGAACGGCGGCAGGAAGAACTGCGAGAAGACCGATCCCTATTTCATGAGCGTCGAGGCCGACATGCACAACCTTGTGCCCTCGGTCGGCGAGGTGAACGGCGACAGGAGCAACTTCCGCTACGATGACCTCGGAGAGGAGCCCACGCAGTACGGGCAGTGCGAGATGGTCGTTGACTTCGATCACAAGGCGGCGCAGCCCCCTAAGGCAAGGAGGGGCGTCATTGCGAGGACCTACCTCTATATGGCTGACCGCTACGGCATAAAGCTCAATAAGAACCAGCAGAGGCTCTTCGAGGCCTGGAACAGGCAGTATCCGGTCTCCGACTGGGAGTGCACCAGGAACAGCTGGATAAAGAAGGTGCAGGGCAACGGCAATAAGTTCGTCGAGCCTTACTGCAAGTAACCGGAAATCTGGAATACAGACATGGCAAGAACTATTCTCGGCTTTGATTTCGGCACGAAGAGCATCGGCGCAGCGGTGGGTCAGGACCTAACCGGCACTGCCTCGCCCCTTGACGCGCTCAGGGCGCGCGACGGCATCCCCGACTGGAACGAGGTCGGAAAGCTTTTTGCGGAGTGGAAGCCTGATCTCGTGGTCGTGGGGCTCCCGCTCAACATGGACGGCACGGAGCAGCTCATGACCTTCCGCGCGAGGAAGTTCGGGAACCGCCTCCGGGAGAGGTTCAGGACCGAGGTCAGGTTCCAGGACGAGAGGCTCACCACCAAGTCGGTGCGTGAGGAGCTCTTCGCGGGAGGCGGCGCCTCAAGGCTTGAGAAGGGCAGGGTGGACAGCTGCTCTGCGGTGATTATCCTGGAGGAGTGGATGGAGGAGAATCCTGCCTGAGCGGGATTACGGAGCCTATGGAAGAGAAACAGTGGAAGGAGACCGCCGCGTCAGACGGTTCCGGGAAAAAGTCCTGGAACCTGAAGGTCGTCATGCACTGCCCCAAGTGCGGCGGCACGAAGCTCGGGCTCAAGGGGCATCATCTCGCGAGGCGCGCGCCGGAGGACGGCGACACGCTGGTGTGCCTTGAGTGCGGCGCCGAGAGCGACTTTAAGGCCCTCAAGGACCGCGCGGTCGAGGACGCCGTGAAGAATTTCATGCGCGAGCAGGGCAAAGGGCTCGTTACTCCGGAGAAGCAATAGTCTTCTGAGGCTCGGCAGTCTTCCTGCTGAACATGCCCATGAGCCTCTTCTTTAAGGTCATGGCGTCATCAGAGACCTCGCGGCAGCCGGCCTTCGCGAGCTCTTCTATGATGGCGCTCCTGTCAGTCCCTTCAGTCTCGGTAAGCGTAATAAGGCCGGTTGTGCTGTCGGCAGTTGCTGACACGACGCCGGGGACGCGGAGCAGGATCCGCGATATCTCGGCGGCCCCTGCCTGATTCTTTATCCCTGAGACTCTCACGGTGTCGCACTTGAAGAAGGCCTTCACCGACTCGTTTCTGAGCTGGGAGGCGATGCCTGCGAATGGATTTCCCCGATCTGCCCTGACTGTGACGGTGCCGTCGTCCGCAACCTTGGGATGCGACGCGCCGCTGTTTAGGAGTATGACGGAGGTTCTCCTGAAGTCTTCCCTGCCGCCCTTTACCTTGAATGTGAATTCAGCCATAAGGGTCCTCCGTAATTTATCGGACTGATTTTAACAGCGGGATCACACCGTTTCAACGGGTCATTTTCAGGTCATGGGCTGTTTGCCCCGCAGCTTCATCAGCCGCCCAGATCTGATCTGTTTTATGTCTGTTGAGGAATTTTCTGTAAAAGTTGCAAAGTTTATAAAAAAGTTGCGAAATTTTCGCAATTAGTTGCAAAGTTAATAAAAAAGTTGTGAAACTGCCGAGGTGAGTTGCAAAGTTTATGAAAAAGTTGCAAACTGAACTTTGAAAATCTGCAGAACGGAGAACCTTTATGCAGGAGCAGGAACTTCTTGAGCTAATCCGAAATATTGAAATAAGGAAAACCGAGAGCCAGACAATTGAGCTGAAGTCAGCAGAGAAAGGCTTTCCGGGACGGATATACGATACTCTCTCGTCATTCTCCAATCAGGATAACGGCGGCATACTGATTTTCGGCATTCAGGAAAAACCTGAGTTTCATATTGTGGGTGTTTATGATGCCAGCGAAGTCCAGACAAGAATAATGGAAGCATGCCAGCAGATGGAGCCGCAGGTCAGGGCTGAGATCACAATGTGCCGCATAGACGGAAAAACAGTAGTAGCTGCTGAGATTCCGGGAGCTGATGTAGCAAGGCGCCCGGTGTACTACAGGGGAATTGGCATTCTGAAAGGCTCATATATCCGGGTAGGGGATGGGGATCTTCCAATGACTGCCTATGAAATATACTCCTACGAGGCGTACAGGAAACACGCAGAGGATGATTTGCGGACTGTTGCCAGATCAGAACTGGATGTGTTCGATCAGAATCGTATCAGCCAGTATCTGCAGAATATAAAGTCCGAAAGGAAAAATCTGTCAGAAATTCCGGATGATTCCATCCTTGAGCTTGCCGGCGTGACCAAGGGGGGACTTTATACTCTGGCCGGAGTTCTGACATTCTCCATGTTCCCTCAGATATATTATCCTCAGCTTTGCATCACAGCGGTGTCGGTTCCAGGATTGAAGATAGGCGATCAGACTGATGATGGCCTGCGCTTCATTGATAACAAAAGAATTACCGGAACAATACCGGACATGGTTGATGAAGCAGTCTCGTTTGTAAAAAAGAACAGCCGTGTCAGTACGGTTATTGATGCGGACGGGCAGCGCAGAGACAGACCTGAATACCCGCTAAGGGCTGTAAGGGAGGCGGTATTGAATGCCCTGGTTCACAGAGATTACAGTGAATATACCCAGAATACGCCTGTCAGCATCGAGATGTACCGGGACCGGATTGTGTTCCGCAGCCCGGGCACGCTGTTTGGAAGAGCAACAGTTGATATGCTGGGAAAGAGCCGGCCTGAAGCCAGGAATGCTGCGCTGATTAATATGCTGGAAATTCTGCATGTAACAGAGAACAGATATTCAGGAATTCCTACGATGTACCACGAACTCCAAAAACAGAGACTCCCTGATCCGGAGTTTGAGGTATCAAGAGGAGATTTTGTTGTAACTTTCCGCAACAGCATATTCCCCGAGGAAGCTGCTGCAGACAAAAGAGATTTGGAAAAAGCCATTCTGCAGTACTGCATGGTTCCGAGAAGCAGAAAAGAACTGGTTGCCTTTACAGGTCTGTCACAATACTATCTGAACAGGAAATATCTGGAGCCGATGCTGGGAAATGGATCACTGAAACTTACGATTCCGGATAAACCGAGAAGTTCAAGACAGAGATTTGTGTCATGCTGATTATGGCCTGCTTCTGTGTTTGCCATTTGATGTTTCAGGCAGGCATAAGGCCGGTTAACAAGTGGTTTCAGAAAAAGCCCCTGAAAAGGGGCTGAAGGAAAGCAGAAAAGGAGGGAACGCTCCCTTTGTCCAGTTCTGCTCTCAGGCGGGGCTGAAAGTCTTTATAGCAGGACCGCAGGTCCTCTGCAGCAGGTTCAGCCGTCCTGAAGATCCGGATGTGAGTCCGGGAAATCAACAGAATATGCAGGATATCTGTGGACGGTCTTTCAGGTGCCGCATACGGAGGCGGTTCTTTTATATAAACGGAACTGAGCCGTGCTTCCGGTACGCCTTGGATCCGCAGAGCGAATCCGCTCCATGACATTCGCCAGGGAGGTGGATCAAAGTCCAGTGAGAGCATGTTATCTTTCAGGGCATCTGTGCATCCAATCCAAAAGTGCCGGAAAGTCATGCTTTTCGTCCGTACTCAGGCAGGATCCGTCCTGAAATGCCCTGGCCTGATGGTTTAATGTAGGATATTTCAGTATGGTTTTGTAGGAAATCTGCCATACATTTATAGGCAGATGTGAGATTATCGTGTGGGATCAGCATGTAAGACTTTTTGCAGATGATTGATTCAGCTGAAGTTTTCGGCGGATTGTCTCCAATTTTGCTGCTTTTGTAATTTTTCAGCGTGTTGCATTGACTCAGTAAGGCAGTAAGATATCAATACCGACATTTGAGCCATGGATTTGGCTGGGCCGCACGGACGCGGCCTTCAGTTCCCAGGGACGGGATGCAGCGCAAGATGCGCGGTGCCGGTTGTTTTGAGAGGCGGAAGCGGCTTTGGCCGCGCTCCGCCTTCTTCTTTTTAAATTGCCGCAGCGGATGGCAGGAGATGCTGCTCATCTATTCCCAGGAGCGTTTTGCATGGGAACTGCTGTTCCATCTGCTGCTGTTTCAAGGAATGCCGTTAGGTCATTATCTCCGGCGAGCTGCCTTTGTGAAAAAGAGGCATTAGATGGTCAATTACGCAAAGGCCTTGCCAGGCAGTTCCGGACCTGCCGCCTTTGCCGGTTATTCAGCTCTCCGAGCGGCCTTCTTGGTAATGATTCCACAAATTACGGCAGCCTGCAGGAGAATTTCGCCTCGGAGGAGCTGACCGCGCATGTGTTTGGCCTTTACTGTCTCAGCAGCAGGGCGCTGGGCGCGCTGGATTTTGTTATTGTGAAGGATGGGAGGGCAGTGCCGGTTGTGGTGAAGTCAGGTAAGAGCCATCCGCGCCACAGTGCCCTGAGGAAGGTCCTCTCCGGTGGCGGCAGCGGCATCAGGGAAGCGTATGTGCTGTGGAATGGCAATGTCCGCGCTGACGGCCGGATAACGTACCTTCCGGCATACATGGCCATGTTTATCAGGAATGAATGAGATGGCGCACAGACTCAGAGCCTGAGCATGAACGTTTCTTGATTCTGATAAAGAAGTGGTATCAGATTGGGGAGTGATGAACATGTCGGCAGCTGATGCGGATTTAATGAAATGCTGCCGGGGACACGGACCGTCAGGCCTGAACTGCTGAAGTCCGGCCCCCTCATGCAGGGATCATGCATGGAGCGTAGTTGAACAGGAGGAACGGATCCGCCGGGTTGGGCTCCATCGGCTTAAGTTACCTGATGCTGCGCAATTCTTAAAATGCCCCTCTCTGCAGGAACAGGATGACAGCGCTGTCTGTTCATGATTTTCCTGCTGCAGTGACGGGACTCTCATGCAAATTACCCAAAATCATTCTATTTCCTAACAGTAAGAATTTATAAACGCCAAAAGTTTCTTCCGATAGACGTTTGGCATTAGCCTATTGGCATGCATTGTCGACCACCAATTCGGAAATTTCTAATGTCGTTTACTATAAGTTGTGATGCAGTTAAAAATTCCTGGCGAAACGGCGCTCATTTCACTGGCTGTTCATGAATTTGCTGACATTTTTTGTGATTTTCGTCAATAAATTTTCCGCTGACGGCTGTTTTTTAGGCACTGTTGATAATAAAATAGTAGATGTACCGGGGTACGTACCCTGACTGCCAGCTCTTTGCAGTGAGGATGCCTTGGACTTGCTCTTAACAACTTGTGATCCTTCGATAGTATGAAAAAATCATCCGGTTTCACACTCATTGAATTAATGATCGTCATCGCAATCATCGGCATCCTCGCCGCCATTGCTCTCTCCGCTTACGCAAAATACACTGCCAGGGCAAAGTTCACGGAAGTTGTAACTGCCGCAGGTCCCATCAAGCTTCAGGTCGAGCTCTGCTATATGGATCTCGGATCACTCAGAAACTGCTCCGACTCAGTTGGCCAGTATGGCGCCGGTCAGAACTGGGGCAACGGCTGGAATCTTGGCAGGGCAATAAATGATGTCTCGTCAAAGTACGTAAAGCGTGCAAGAGTCTACAGCGGTGAGATTGACATCCAGTCCCAGAACATCAAGATGGGCGACCTTGGCTCAACAGAAAGTGATTTAAGGCTTGAGCCGTATCCTGCACAGGAATCTGACAGCGGGCAGACTTGGAATGCGGGCTATGAGGGCAAGGGAGCTCTTAACTGGAGGATCAATCCAAATTCCAAGTGCAAGAAGTACGATCTCTGCTGATTGAGATCCGTTTTCCCAAAGAAGGCCCGGCTGATCCGGGTCTTTTTTTAGTGTGCTCGGCATGGGCACTGTCTATAGGGTGAAAGTCCCGAACTCGCCCGCTGGAGGGAAGAGTCAGCGAATCGCAAGGTGGTCGGAGTA
>ONIT01000086.1 GCA_900317945.1 uncultured Pseudomonadota bacterium | reverse complement strand
TGTATCTCGATCATAAAGTGAGGCCTTTTTTTATGCAATTTTTAAATCACTGAAGGCAGAAGTTTGGGTCCCTGGCCACACAGAAAAAATGATTGACCCCTAATTTCTCATGATGCCTCAGAGGGAGCCGGCAGTTTCCCGCTGAGGAGGATGACGTAAGGCAGGGTAGGCTGATGGCGCAGAATGAATACAACCTCGGAAAAGTTCTGGAGCAGTGCCGGCAGTCCGCAGCAAAGGGCTGTGAGCTTGCCGGGCAGCAGGCAGCCTTTTTCCTGGATACTCTTCACGAGGCACGGAACAAAGTCCAGTCAGCTCTTGACGATTTCAGAAATTCCCCGGTCTGGGCGTCAGATGTCACTCAAACGCTTGGCCACCACCTGAGCGAGCTGAATTCTCTCCTCAGCACGATGTCTGATGTCACCGGGACTGAGCTTCCGGGGCTTGAAAAGCGCCTTGCCACCTTCTCCATTACTCTCTTCGGCAGGACGATGGCCGGCAAGTCAACGCTGATGGAAATACTGACGCACGGCGACGGAAAGTCCATCGGCAAAGGGACGCAGAGAACCACGCGCGATGTCAGGAGATACCAGTGGAACGGCCTTGAAATTACCGATGTGCCCGGAGTATGCGCCTTCGGCGGGCAGCGGGACGAGGCTCTCGCCTTTGACGCGGCAAAATCCGCGGACCTCATTCTCTTCCTCCTAACAGATGACGCGCCGCAGGCGGCGGAGGCGGAGTGCTTCTCGCGCGTGCTCAGCCTGGGGAAGCCTGTCATCTGCATCATGAACGTCAAGGCCGCAGTCAGCGGGGAGGATGATCTTGAGCTTGCGCTCTGGGACATAGAGGACCGCTTTGACCGGAGCCGGCTTGACGCCATCAGGGAGGAGTTCCTCGCCTACGCAGCAAAATACGGGCAGGACTGGGGCGGTGTCCCGTTCGTGTATGTCCACCTGCAGTCGGCGTTCCTTGCCGAAAGGACTGCGGACAGGAAGTCAGCTCTCGCGCTTTTTGACGCGAGCAACATGAAGGAGCTCAAGCGGCAGGTAGTCAGGGAAATAAAGGAGAAAGGCGGGTTCTTCAGGATAAGGACCTTCACTGACGCTGCCGCCGTTCCTGCTCTTAAGGCAGAGGAGCAGCTCCTCAGGCAGTATGACGCGGAGTGCAGGCTTGAGAAGTCCATTTCTGACAAAAAGAGGGACCTCGCTGAGTGGAAGGAGAAGTTCCTCTTTGACGGCTGCGCTCAGATTGAATCGGCGCTCGCGGAGATCCGCAGCCGGCTCTCGTCAGAGTCAGCGCAGTTTGCGGACGATCACCTGAGTGACTGGAATGCTGACAAGGCCTGGAGAGAGGTCTGCGGGAGACTCGGAGTGACTGAGATCTGCAGGAGCGTGATTGAGAAGCTCGCAGCGCAGGCTGATGACAGAATCAGTGAATTAAGCAGGGAGCACCCGGAAAGCCTGAAGTGTGTCTTTGAGCTTCCGGACGACGAGTCTCTCCGCATGCCTGACATCATCGATTTCCGGAGGATATGGAACTGGCTTGTAACGGTTATCGGCGGCGGCCTTTCCATAACCGCGAGCTACGCCTGGCTCGCGGACTTCGCTCACGCGGGCGCAATCGGCTGGCTGGCATTCTTTTACACTGTGTTCGGTGTCACATGGTCATTCTTTATCCAAAGCAGGGAAGATCGCGAGTACCGCGCACGGATGCTCCTTGAGGAGCGACTGAAGGAGAATATCCGCTCAGTCTGCTGCAGGCTGAGGATGCAGATGCGCATACCACTCAATGAGCTTGCCTCCGGGAGCGCTGGAAAGCTCCTTGGTGAGATGGAGAGGCTCTGCGGAGTCCTCTCCGGGCTCGGTGAGGATCTTAAAAGTCTTGCCTGGCAGATGGACGGAAGGCTCCTTGATCTCAACCGGCAGACGGTCGCGGAGGCTCTGAGGCAGACAGGCTTCGGCGGAATGGAGCGCGGGATTTCGGGAGCTGCCAGGATCCCGGGAGACCGGGTAATACTTCTCATGAATGAGGAAAGGAGCCTTCCTGATGAGAGCCTCGCGAAGCTTGGGAGCCTGATGTCAGAGCACGTTGAGTGCGTCTGCTGCAAGGCGGATGACGGCGGAAAGCAGATTATCTGCAAAATTGTCGGGCAGAGCATCAATCCGGCAAAGGTCTATGTTGATGAGAAGGCCGGCACGGCCTGTGTGCCTATTGACCGTTCCAAGCCTGCCATCGTGAACAGGGCAAGGCTCGCGGAGCAGCTCACCAGGCTGGTGATTACGAGATAAAGGAGGCTTCCATGCTCTTTGAATACGCTGACTATGCCCGGAGGATCGCGGATCTCCGTGAGAGGGCGGTACGCTCTGCTGAGAGGGCAAAAATCAGCCTCAGGCCAAAGGATGCTGCAGAGGGAAAGTTCCGGCTGGTCTTTGCCGGGCAGTTCAGCGCCGGCAAGTCCTCAATCATCAGGGCGCTTACCGGAATGTCGGATATCAGGACAGGCGCAGGCATCACGACTGACAGCGTTGAGGCCTATGACTGGTCAGGCATAGAAGTGGTTGACACCCCGGGCATACATACCGAGAAAAGGCCGGATCATGACCGGCTCTCCTATGACGCCATCGCCTCCGCGGACATGCTGGTCTTTGTCGTGACGAACGAGCTCTTTGACGCAAGCCTTGCGGAGCATTTCCGGAAGCTCGCGATTCTTCAGGACAAAGCCGGGGAGATGATCCTGGTGGTGAACAAGATGGCGAGGACCGCGCATGGAAACACACCGGAGCAGCAGAAGGCTATCCGTGATGATCTGGCAGAGGCGATAAAGCCGTACACGCCTGAGGAGCTCGGCCTCTGCTTCACTGACGCACAGTCTTTCCTGAAGAGCCTTGAGGTGCGCGAGAAAAATCCCGCGATTGCGGAGAGGCTTTTAAGCCGCAGCGGGTATGACCGCTTTGTCGCGACGCTGAACCGCTTTGTCCGGGAAAAGCACCTCTCCTCCAGGCTCACCACGAGGCTCTATGAGCTGGATGACTTCCTAGAGAAGGCGATAGCGCAGCTTGATACGGGAAAGACGGAGAGCGCCACGGCAGCGCTCGAGGACAGCCTGCTCAGGCAGAGGCACATCCTTACAGACGGGCAGCTCAGGCTGCAGCAGGAAATAAGAAATATCTACCTCGAAGCTGCCTCTAAAATAAGGGACGCCGGAGTTGAGGCAGAGAACAGCCTTGAGGACGGGAGCTCTCCGGAGCTGGTCGTCACGAAGCTTCAGTTAGCCATGCAGCATGCAGACTCCCAGATAGATATCTGCCAGAGCAGGGCAGTATCGGCACTCGCGGAGGGACTTCAGGCGCTGGGCCTTGATATTGGGAGGATTGAGGCGTCGGAATCAGGAAGGGAGGTCAGAGAAAGGATAGAGAGACGCAGTGACAGCGTTCCTGGCAGCATCAGGAAGTTTCTCAGCAGCTCTGCCGGAACGTCGCATAAGGCCGGCAAGGCTGTTACGAGCAATGCTCACATCACAGCTGTTGCAAGCGGCTGGAAGCTCGCGAGCATCTTCGCGGCCAATGTCTCAAACCTTGTAAGGGAGGCCAGCAGCCTGCTTGGGTTCAGGTTCAGACCATGGGAGGCCATAAGGTTTTCGAGGGCAGGGGCAGCAACCGGGCAGATCCTGAGCGTCTTCGGGGTTATCCTTTCGGTCTCGATGCAGCTTAAGTCGGATCGCGACGCGGCGGACAGGCGCAGGATGCTCAAAATAAACAGGCAGAACATCAGGAGCCAGTTTGCCCTGGCGGCATCAGGGCTTGAGGAGTACGGCAGGGAGTTCACAGAGAAGAATGTCTCAGGCTTCATCGGCGCCGCAATCGAGCAGATAGACGGCAGCATCAGGAAAATCCGGGAGAGCCGCCATGAGAGGAGCGCAGCCTGCATGGAGATGGAGAGCCTGCACGATGAGTGCATGAGCCTGATCAGGGAAATCCATTCCCATCAGGATGCGTGAGCGCAGCGTCGCTTCCGGGTCTGTTCAGGAGGCTGCGGACACCGGACCTGGCAGGCGGATTGGAGGGAAAGCATGCTATTCACAGAATACTGCACGTGCCGGTATCTGAGATGGACTGAAACTGGGAGAAAATCTGCTTTTAGTCCATAATTATTTTCTAGCTGTTTGAAATTAAAAAGCATATTGATGGACTGAAACCGGATTGAAGCATTTTTTTAGTCTAATTTTTTAGTCCATAATTGTTCTCCAGTCGTTTGAAGTTAAAGAGTATTGAATGGACTGAAACTGGATTGAAGCATTTTTTTTAGTCTAATTTTTAGTCCATAATTGTTCTCCAGTCGTTTGAAGTTAAAGAGTATTGAATGGACTGAAACCTGATTGAAGCATTTTTTAGTCTAATTTTTTAGTCCATAATTATTCTATAGTCGTTTGAAGTTAAAGAGTATTGAACGGACTGAAACCATATTGAAGCATTTTTCCCAGTCCAGCTGCTAGTTTATGATTATTTTCCAGCCGTTTGAAATTAAAAGATATTTTTGCATGAAAGCAGAACAATTAACTTTCTGGTATACTGTTCATCTATATAGTTTAGTCTGTGATTGTTTTCTAACGTATTGAAATCATGGGAAATTGTTTGACTAATATACGGTGCGAAATTTTTCATTCAGTCCAATATCAAGTCCATGATTATCTTTTAAGTGATTAATATTAGCAAATATTGTTTGGACTAAAATAAGACGCGAAATTTTTCATTTAGTCCAGGTTTTCCGCAAACTGGCAGCACCTCTTATGCGTCGGCATGGCAATAAGCTGTTAGTTGGAACAGGTTGTCCGCTTTTATCTGCAGGAGGAGGCCGCGGCTTCCTTCAGACTTCTTCCGCGAATGTCCGTTAACCGCGTCGAATTTCCTGCTTCCGGGCAACGCCTGACATGATGTTTCCTGCTATTATGAGACACAGGCAGGCCCATATTCCCTGCGTAAAAGGAGGCTCTAATGCTGCTCTTCTCGACAGTTCTCGACATCAACGACTGCATGACGAAGGATGACTTCATCAAACTTGTCATCGAATGGAACCAGACCAGCCCCTTCCCGGGCAACATCATCCACGGCATCGCCTGGAACGGCGAGCGCAATGTGAGGTACGGGAACGATTCCCTGTGGCTCGGCATTGAGGAGTACCGGCACCGGAACATCATCGCGGTGCGCTATGAGAGAAGGGATGCGGACGGCACGGTCTGGGATACCGACTATGTCATGAACTTCAGCGTGATGAAGCTTGCCGTGCGCCTCGACAGGAGCTACGCGGCCGATGCCCTGAACGCGGATCCGAGGTTCTCCACCCCGCATTTCATCTCCATGATGATAAAGCACGGCTACCTGAGGGACGACGCATCCCTGCCGGTGCTGCGCGATCCTTTCTATATTGAGGAGAGCAACGTAGACATTGCGGCCGATGCCATCAACGGCAAAACGCATTACCGCATTCCCGTGGTGTATGTCTCATCCACCGCCGACGGGCAGGATCCGGTGAATGTCAAAATGCTCGCGAGCCGTCTAAAGGGCGTGGCGCATGTCTTGGTGCAGAAGGGCAGCGCCGTCAGGATCAGGCTCCGCGGACTGACGGATGGCCAGTCCGAGGACAACGGCTCGATAGGCATCTACTACCCGGACGGCGAGGGAAAGAAGCGCTTTTTCTGGAGAAGCGTCACTGAGTCAGACAGCGTAATTGAGGATACGGTGGTAAGGGCCGTAATCGAGTACAGCAGCGCCAAGATGATTGACACGCTCCTCACCTGGCAGGGCGTCAACAACGCGATCCTCAGGGACAGGCTCGAGAGCAACCGGAATGAGCGCCTCGCCGCAGAGAAGGCTCAGAAGAGCGCAGAGGAGGAGTACGCGAAGCTTGCCGGCAGCCTGAGCGACGAGGAGCGCAAGATCCGTGAGAAGGCGCTTGAGGACGCGAGGGCTGAGTCTGACGCTCTCCTCGAGGGCATCGATGAGGAGATGAAGAAGCTGCAGAGGCAGGTTGAGGAGCTTACCCGCGCGAACGAGGCTCTGCAGTACGAGAACCACGGCCTGAAGACCAGCCTCGACTCGACAAAGTCAAGGCCGGTCCTCCTGATGGGCGATGAGACAGAGTTCTATTCCGGGGAAATCAAGGACCTTCTCCTTGCAGTGCTGTCGGATGCCCTGAAGGGGATAAAGCAGAAATCCAGAAGGCATGATGTGGTCACGGACATCATAGAGAACAATGATTACAAAAAGCAGTCAGAGCAGCGGGCGGAGAAGGTCAGGCAGCTCCTCTGGAGCTACGACGGCATGTCGGCAAAGACCAGGCAGGAGCTGAAGAACCTGGGCTTCGTCATCACGGAGGAAGGGAAGCACTACAAGCTCACCTACTTCGGCGACGGTCGCTACCAGCTGACGTTCGCCAAGACGCCGAGCGACTTCAGGGCGGGGAGGAGCTGCACTCAGGAGACGGTAAACCTGGTGTACTGAGCCAGCGTCCATCGGGAGGCTCCGGCATTGGACAGCACTGCTCCAGGTGCCGGATATTCCTGATGGCGCAGAACTTTGACGGAAGGAGTTTTTATGGCGAGACAGGCAGGATCCTCTGCGAGGACATGTTCTGATGATCATCCGGAAAGCATTCATAATGCTCTCCGCGCTGCCGCAGGTGCTTCTCAAAAGAGTATCCCCGGCAGCCTGCGGACATCCAGCCAGGAGCTTCGTCCATTTCCGCAGGACATCAGCATAATGACGGAGGCGCAGCTTGATGCGGCGCTTGCGAAGGGATATGAGGACCTGAAGGAAGGGCGCACCATTCCGGCGGGGCAGGCATTCGTGGAACTCAGGAGGGAATTCGGGGTGTGACACTGCGGCTCCGGGGACCCACATGACTCATCTGCCTGCCTGTTACGGCGGCCTCCGGGATGCCATGTCTTAATCAGGGCACTGAGGAGGCGCCGCCGAATATCCATACAGCTGTCCTGATCCTTGAGATCTCCGCTGCAGGGCTTGCGGGGACGTTTTATGAAGTGACGGGCGTAAATTTAAAATTCAACTTTAAATTTACGCCCGTCATTTATAATCAGTGAGCCTGACGGTACAGTACGGGATCAGAGCCATGATTGAACGATCGATATCAGCAACGATAAGGAAGAGCGCCGCGCAGGTGCCGGTCGTGACGCTGCTCGGACCGAGGCAGGCCGGGAAAACGGCTCTGGTAAGGGAACTGTTCCCGGAATACACCTATGTAAACCTTGAAGACAGGTCTGCGAGGGAGCTAGCGGAAAATGACTACCTTGGCTTCTTCAGCAGGTATCCTGAGCCGCTGATCATTGACGAGGTGCAGAGAGTCCCTGAACTTTTGTCAGCTATTCAGGTGAGAGTTGATGAGGACAGAAAGAAAAACGGAAGGTTCATTCTCACACTCTCGCATCAGCCGAGGCTCAGTGAAGCTGTGGCCCAGTCGCTTGCCGGCCGGACTGCAGTCCACACGCTGCTGCCGCTCTCCTTTGAGGAAATAAAAAAGGCAGGAAAAACAGAATCGCTGGACCAAAGCATAGTCCGCGGATTCATGCCTGGGCTGTACCTGGACAATGCCAGGGATCCTCACGCGTATTACAGGGACTGTCTCGACAGGTATCTGGAAAGGGATCTGCGCCAGATGATATCTCTCAGGAATCCTGACGCTTTCCTCCGGTTTATGACGCTGCTTGCCGGAAGAACCGGACGGGCCGTAAACCTCAGCGGGCTTTCCGGAGAAGTTGGCGTATCTTCCGCAACGCTTGGCGAATGGCTGTCTGTCCTCGAGGATTCGTTTGTCGTTTTCAGGCTGCAGCCGTATTTTTCCAAGGTAAGCAGGCGCATTGTGAAATCACCGAAGGTGTATTTCTCCGAGCCGGGACTCGCGGCATATCTCCTCGGAATCGAGACCCCGCGTCAGGCATCAAGGGACCCGCTGAGAGGAAACCTGTTCGAAAATATTGTCGTTCTCGAGGCGATGAAGGCAAGGCTGAATGCTGGCCGGGAACCGAATCTCTTTTATACGAGGACTGAGAAAGGCGTAGAAGTCGACCTGATCCTCAAAAAGGAAGGCATGCTGTACCAGTATGAAATCAGGTCATCCATGACGCCGAACAGGGAGTTTTCCCGGAATATGAGGGTGTTCTGCGACAGCGAGCCGGATGCCGGAGGCATGAGCGTGATCTACTGCGGAGAGCCATATGACTCCTATATCGGCTGCCGCTACGTGAATTACCTTGATGCAGCCGCTCTGATACGTGAGGCGGGACAGGCTGTCTGACAGAGAACTGTGCCAGCATCCTGCCTGCCGGCCTGATGTACGGTTTCAGAATATCTGCAGGGCATCGGAGCTGCGGAGCCCGTAAATCCCTGTACAGTCCGGAGGGAGATTCCTGAGGTACTCCCTGATGACGATGACGTAGCAGTTCGTGGGATGCTCTGCGGCCTGTGCGTTTCAATCCACGCCCCCCGTTGCGGAAAGCGACGTCAGACAATGCCGGTACTGCTGCAGGAATTCAACCATGAATTCTGCGGACCAGCCTCGTTCTGACAGGAAGAACATCACGCTCTTCGCCAGCGAAGTGGCAGAGCATCCGTTCCATGCCTTTATGATAACAGGAGCAGATGGTGCAATCAAATTCTAATGACTGCAAATATGTCATAACGAGTCGTTGTCATGAATTTTTACCTGCTGCATCTGAGCCTGGTTAAATGGCAGTGAACAGCAGCGTACCGTGAAATCCTAAGGTGTATTTTCCGAGCCGGGACTTGCCGCTCTCCGTGCAGTGCATCAGTGATACGTATGAGCATGCATGAAATTCCGAACCGGCTTCTGGGTTTACTCCGGTCTCTTGTGCATCAGGCTGAACGTTTTCCCAGCCGGGGCATCAACTCAGCAATTCTGGTGGAATAACACTGATAATTTTATCGAGCACATTTTTTTCAAGATAATGTGGATTCAGCCGGTTCTTGCTGTACTGGAGCTGGCTGCCGTTCGTTTTTTCTATCAGCAAAGATGTAAAGAACCTTTCCCAGCTGAAGTACAGTTTGCTGTCGATGAAGTTTTCAGGAGAAGACAGTATCAATTTTACATCCGCATCCTTAAGAATCCCTGATGAAAGGATGAGCCATTCAAATGATTCCGGGAGGTACAGGATGATATTGTACCCCGACTCTGCGAGCTGTTGCATTCTGTCCATTTCAGGACCAAACGCTGCTCCATCAGCGATGATCAGGCATGTCTGGCCGTAATATGACTTAACTTTTGCATAAATACCGGCTTTGCCGTCGCCTGATATGCATGGTTTGCTGAATACTGCCGAAAAAAGCTGATATCCTGAATTGGAGTCTTCTGTTATCACCTTATCAGCTTGTTTAAGTTCCCGCAGCGAGGAAGGGTAGTAAATACGGTGCAGCTCATTGTATGTCTTTTTGAGACCGGCATATTTCTGAGATCTGCGGATTTCGTATATTTCATCTGTGCTGTAAGGCAGATTCTCAAGCCTGTCACGGGTAATCAGAACATAGTAATTTGATGTATGCTCAATGGCCCTGGCAAAATCAATGCTGGTAATGAATCGCGCATCCTCGTCGATGAAAACGATACTGTCATGAATTTCGGAAAGGCTGGCTTTCCAGTGCGTGTAATTCAGCACAGCACACGGGCTGTCACATATTACTGTTATCCCACTCCCTTCCCCGTCGAGCTCATAAGACCTCAGCATTGAAATCATGGTTGTCTTTCCTGTTCCGCTGTTGCCACGGATAACCGTAAGATTTCTGCGGATGTCGAATTCATACCTGAGACGCTTGTTTTCTATAACAATATGATGAATACCGAGCATATAACCTCAAACAAAATCCACAGCGATATCAACATATTCTTTTCTGTTGTGCACGACTGTTTTTGTATTCATTATTTCTATATTGAAAGGACCAGACCCGAAATCCATGATGTGATGGAGTGTTACGGTGAGCTCCTTTTTCTCAGCGATTTTAAGGATCCATTTTGCGCAGTTGTCTCCGCAGGCTGACGCATTGAATACCTTTCCGCTGTCATCGTAGGCCATAAGCATCAGTGTCTGCACTCCGCCGGAGAGCTCCCGCGGGGTGATAGGTCCAAGAACAGGGCTGTCTATAATGCGCTCGCTGATGACTTCTGACTGGTCGACATCCTTTATCATCTCGCGGGAGAGTGTTGCAGTGATCCACTCATCATCATACTGATTTATGAAATAGCCTGAGGGGTTATAGACTTCGCCTGTTCTGTCACCAAGCCATACATGCAGCATATCTGACCTCTGTTATGTTAACCGGCTGACAATACCTGATATCCGCATTATGTGCCGGAACTGTAAACATCTGAAAATTATGATAGCTGTCCCCGGCACATCAGTCAAAAAATTCAACTTGTGCTGGGCTGCTGTTCTCAGTGTCAGAGCCGTCTCGCGCCGTCATGCGGCTGCAAAGGCTTTTCGAGGAGGCTTTCCATACTGCAGCCTAATACCTTGGCCAGGCGGTAAAGCGTTTCCGCTGCCGCCTTGTTGATGTTTTTGTTTCTCTGCTCGTACATCTGTATGCTTCTGATGCTCACTCCGGAGCGCTCGGAGAGCTTTTCCTGGGTGAGCCTGCAGTTGCTTCGGTGTTCTTTAAGCCTGGTTTCCCGAAAGCGCTCTCGCAGCTTCTCATCCATAACCTCGGCGAACTTTGACAGATCAGCCTCGTGAAGCGGATGATACATGTTCATCAGATCATTGAAGGAGACGGCTTCAAATATGTCCTGGAATGACCGGTCCGAATACCACTGATACCAGGCCAGCGCCCATCCGATCCAGTATTCGGCGCTGCGGCTGTAATTTTCTTCGGGAGCAGGGAATTCTTTCCGGTCTGAGGTCTCAAGAATGATGCTTTGCGCAAGCTCGATTCCGCTCATCCCGAGGCAGGCCGGATCGCCTTTTTCAATACGCCTGCTGAAAGTGCTGACAAGAAACATCCCGGAAAATGTCATGCCGTCGATCCTGCAGGAATTTACGGCATAATCAAAGGCGTCGCCCAGCATTGACTTAACGTGTTCAAGACAGGTTTCTGGGTATGCGCGGATCATCATTGGTGATTCCTCCTCTTATTATGTCCTGAATATAGAGCTCATCGTCCTCCTGGTCCTGAATCTGCTGATAGATTTTGTTGGCCTCATCGCTTCTGGCCTGCCGCTTTTCAAAATACTGTTTTTTCTTAACCAGCTCGGCATCCTCGAACCGGAGTCTTGAAAAAGCAAATTTTGATTTCAGGACAGCCTGCTCTCCCGGCTTTCCGAGCCTCATTGCCCGGGCAAGCTGGCTTACGGAAATCCCGTTGTTGAGGAATGATTCGGCGAAATCAAAGTATGAATCGTCAGCACGGTATCCGATGATCAGGTCATATGCACTCACATTGATGCTGAAATTATCGGTAAAACGTGAATTTCCTAAAAATTGGGAATTTTAGTTTTTAATTTCCTTTCTCTTTTTGCGAGGTACACCTTTATCAGATCTCGGCTTGCGTGGTTTCGAGTC
>ONIT01000106.1 GCA_900317945.1 uncultured Pseudomonadota bacterium | reverse complement strand
GGAAGTCCCAGATAAAAATAGAACGGATCTGCTTTCTTGATGGTGTAGTAACCGCACTGTGTCAGGATGACGGCTTTGCCTGTCTCGCTCAGCGGTTCAATATTCATGACGAATTCATTGCGTGGAACCCGTTGATTCTCATAATCGCGGGTTACACCCCCGGCCGCTGTCATGAAATTCTGCAGCAGAGTGCTGACTCCGCTGTCTCTGAACCAGTAATCAGAGAATTTATGTCTTCCGTTTGGAGCGAGGAAATGGAGAACAGACCAGGGCTGGTACACATGGGTTGACGCTTCCTCGTCAAAGCAGTAACCGTCGTAATGCACCCTGAGCTCATCCATAACCTGGCTTATCTGCACGTCGGTAACCGCATCAGTACTTATACCGAAAATTGAGGAGACTGCTGCTTTCAGATGGTTGGAAAAATAATGCCTTATCTCATCCTCAGTATATCCGAGCATAGCGCCGTAAAGAGGGTTTAGGCTCAGGTCCTCAATGCTTGAGCCTGCGCTGAACAGTGCAACCTTGTGGAAACGGGATACCCCTGTAACAAAAATAAAACGGAACCTGTCACTGTTTTCCTTGACTGACGAATAGAAATCACGGATTGCCTTCCGGATCCCGTTGAAAACTTCCGGGTTGTCGAGATTCGCGTTCAGCGGGCAGTCATATTCATCGATCAGCAGAACCGTTGAGCCAATGTCCATGTTCATGGTGATCTCGTCCATCAGATCAGCAATGCCCGTAAAATTTTCCGGACTGTATGTATTGTCAAGTGCTCCGCATTTCATTGCCACACGCAAAAATTTCCTGACAGCGGCTTTCTGGAAATTTTCCAGGGAATCACACTGAATGCCGGAGAAATCGAAACGCAGTACCCTGTAAGTCCTTTCTGTCCACAGTTTTTCTATGGCAAGGCCTTTGAACATTTCAGTGCCGTGCGAGAACAGGCTTTCAAGAGTTGACACGAGGAGGCTCTTGCCGAACCGGCGCGGGCGGGAGATGAAGCACTGGTCATTGTTTTCAATCATCCTGCAGATAATATCAGTCTTGTCGACATAGACCATATCTCCGGCAATTATTGCGTCAAATCCCTGTTTGCCGATTGGTAATTTTTTCATAATGTCCCCCGCTTTTTACCGGTTCCGGATAACAGTCTACCATCTATTTCTAGACCACTGAAGGCAGATGTTTGAATCACCGAAAACACAGAAAATGTGATTGACCCAATATTATTTCAGCTGACTGGAATTTTTGAAATGTGAAATAATGTTATTAAAATGTTGCAGTAATGTCTGACAAGTTTTTTGAAATGTTCAGTAATGTTATGATGATGTCTGCTGAAATTCTGTGATGTTCAGTTATGTTATTAAAATGTCTGACACAGAAGATATTCCGGAGGCCGGAAGGAGCCGGAAGTCCTCGGTTTCCTGCCATCATCCTTTAAGATCCGCCTTCCCCGTTCTATAATGGCAGGCCACAATCAGAGAGGACAGACATGTCAGACTGCAGCACAGCGGAGCTCCTTGCGCCCGCGAGGGATCTTGAGACCGGGCTTGACGCCATCTCGGCGGGAGCCGACGCGGTCTACATCGGAGGCCCATCCTTCGGCGCTAGGAGCAGCGCCGGAAACTCCCTCGCTGACATTGAGAAGCTCACCTCCCGCGCGCATGTATTCGGGGCGAAGATCCACGTGGCGCTCAACACCATCCTCACGGATGACGAGCTCCGCGAGGCCGAGAAGCTCGCGAACGATCTCTATGAGGCCGGCGCCGACGCCCTTATCATCCAGGACATGGGGCTCCTTGAGTGCTCCCTCCCTCCGATTGAGCTCCACGCGAGCACCCAGCAGAACAACTCAACCCCGGAGAAGGTGAAATTCCTGCAGGATCTGGGCTTCGCGCAGGCGGTCCTCGCCCGCGAGCTCTCCCTTGCGGAGATCCGCAAAATCCATGCGGCAGCCCCGGATATAAGGCTCGAGGCCTTCGTCCACGGCGCTCTCTGCGTCGGCGTGAGCGGCAGGTGCTACCTCTCCGCGGCGCTTACGGGAAGGAGCGCGAACCGCGGCGAGTGCGCGCAGCTCTGCCGGGTGAGGCAGAGCCTCTACACCGAGGACGGCACGCCGCTTGCCGAGAACCGCTACCTTCTCTCGATGCGCGACCTCAACCAGACAAAGAACCTCGGGGAGATGCTCGACGCCGGCATCAGGTCCTTCAAGATCGAGGGCCGGCTCAAGGACCGGAACTACGTGAAGAACATCACCGCCTGGTACCGGGAGCACCTCGACGCGGCCCTGGAAGGCCGCGACATCAGGCGCGAGTCCTCGGGGAAGACCGTGCTTTCCTTCAGGCCCGATCCGGAGAAGAGCTTCAACCGCGGCTTCACCGAGTACAACACCCACGGGAAGAAGGAGATCTACGCGAACTTCGACGCCCCGGGCTTTGTCGGTGAGCGCATCGGGACGCTCGCCGGGGAGTCGGGGAACCGTCTCCGCTTCCACCTCAGGAAGGGCGTCACCCTCTCGAACGGCGACTGCCTCAACTACTATGACAGAAAGGGCGAGCTCACCGGGTTCCGCGCGAGCACCGCGAGCGGCTCCGAGGCCGAGGTGTTCCAGGACATCCCGCGCATTGCCCCCGGCACGGTTTTCTACCGGAACCGCGACACCGCCTTTGAGAAAGAGCTGAACGCCCCTGACGCCGCTGTGAGGAAGCTTGACCTCATTCTCACCTACGAGGAGTTCCGCGATCACGCGGTCCTCACCGCCGAGGATGAGGACGGCAACAGGGCCACAGCCGAGTACCGCCCGGAGAAGCCCGAGAAATCCGAGAACAGGAAGGCCCTTGAGGAGAACCTCCGGCAGAAGCTCTCGAGGCTCGGCCAGTCCGACTACAGACTTACATCCCTTAATCTCCGCCTCTCCGAGCACCTCTTCATCCCGGCAGGCGCGATGAACGCCCTCCGCCGGGAGGTTACTGAGAAGCTCACCGCAGCAAGGATGTGCCGCACGGAGTGGACCCGGAAAGAGGCTCCGGGCGCCACTGTCCCCGGGGACGAGATGAACGCCGGCTACCGCCTCAACATCGCGAACAGGAAGGCAGAGGAGTTCTACCATGAGCACGGCGCGGAGAGCACCGCGCCCGCCTTCGAGCTTAAAAAGCCCGCCCCCGAGGAGTCGGTGGTCCTCGTCTCCAAGCACTGCCTCAAGTACTGCTTCAGGCTCTGCCCGAAGTACTTCCCTGAAACCGGGAACCACGAGGATCTGGTTCTGGTCATCAGCGGGAAGAAGTTCAGCGTGCAGACCGACTGCGGGAAATGCGACTGCGGGAAATGCCTCATGAAGCTCGTGGGGCCCCTTCCCTGATGCAGGCGGACGCGGCGGCTGCCGTCACGTCCCTTCATTTCCATCTGACATCCTTTCTGCTGACACGCAGCATTTCCGGATTCCGGAAATGTCTCATGCGCAGCATTCTGCACTGGGCGTCTGTGCTTTAATGCTCTCTGAGGCTTTTTATGCCGTCAGTGCCCTTCTTCATGAAGAAGGCGCACTGCTTTGCAGAGAAAATAACGCCTGCCTTCAGAAGGCAGCCCGGCAAAGAGATTGTGATTATGAAAAAGGCACTGCTGCTCACCGCTGCGCTCGCAGCCGCAGCCATGATGTCAGGATGCATGGCTTTTATGGGACAGGACATACTCAGCCCTGAGGAAAAGGTCACAGGCGCCTCGGCCGCCCGGGTAAAGGACGCCATCATGAGCGGCTGCCGGAACCGCGAATGGTCATGCACCGAGGATTCGGCAGGCGTCATCCGCGCCGTTCATACAACGCCGAAATTCCAGGCGGTGGTTGACATTCCCTACAGCAGCAGCGGCTTCATGATCAATTACGTCTCAAGCATCGGGCTCGGCGCGAAGAACGGACGCATTCACCTGAAGTACAACCACTGGGTCAATAACCTGAGGAGTGATGTTGAAAAGGATCTCCTCAGACAAAACGGCGTCACGGCAGTATACGTTCACCCTCTTGATCCCCTGGCTGCGGATCAGCAGGAAGCAGGGGACAGCGGTTCAGAAGAGGAGTAAGCGCCGCAGGCCTGTTACCGGAGCCGGAGCCTATGCCTGTCTGATGCCCCGGCCTGAAAAACATTCATTGCTGACCTGCTATGTCGCATTTGTGATCATTAAAGTTTGAACTCCGCGCCTGTTCCCGCTATCATTTTCCCAACAGGAGAACGCCTCTGCCGCTGCTTTCAGAGCGGCGCGGCGCCCCCGGGATTTTCACTGAAGAAAGCGGCCGCCTCAAAGGCGGCCGCAACGGAGACAGCAATGAACAAGTCACTCATACTCACTGCGGCTTTCGCGGCCGTCACCATGCTCTCAGGATGCGCGGCCTTCACCGGACAGGACATCCTGAACCCGAAGGAGAACGTGACCGGCGCCACCGCAGGGCAGGTGAAGCAGGCCATCATGGCAAGCTGCAAGGAGCGCGGCTGGTCCTGCACCGAGAACTCGAAGCGCACAATCCGCGGCATCTACTCGAACCCCAAGTTCGAGGCGAGGATTGACATCCCCTACAGCGCGAAGGGCTTCCAGATCAACTACGTCTCCAGCCGCGGCCTTGACGCGAAGGACGGGAAGATCCACAGCAAGTACAACCACTGGGTCAACAACCTGAGATCCGACATCGAGAAGCTTCTCATCAAGAAGAACGGCGTAACTGCCGTCTACGAGCATCCCGAGTCAGCCGGAGAGTAAAGGGATACAGCACGATGGAGGATCAAAGGTTCTCCATCCTCAGCTGACACAATGCGCGGCAGGCTTTCAGGGTTTCCTGATCCTGCCGTCCTCCCTGAACCGGCCGGGACAGACACCGTCCGGGTCACGGAACGCCTGTTCCGTCTCCACGGGAGACTTTCACTCCCTGACCCGTCATTTTCACATTTCCGGACAGCGGGACTCAGACCCCGGAGCCCCGTCATTTCATCAGAAAGAAGAGACACCATGAAGAAAACCATTATCGCCGCCGCTGCCGCATTCCTGCTGGCAGCTCCCGCCATGGCGGGAGACATTTCCTGCAGCAGGGTGCCGCAGCTCAGGCAGAAGGCTGTGAGCGGCATTGCAAAAGCCCAGGCGGCGCTCGGGGAGCTCTATTACAGCGGGCGCTGTGTCAGGCAGAATTACGATGAGGCGTTCAGCTGGTCGGAGAAGGCCGCCCTGCAGGGCGACTCCGGTGCAGAGTACATGATGGCGCTGCTTTATGCAGGCGGCCTCGGGACTGCCCGGAACAACAGGATATCAACCGAATGGCTGGCAAAATCAGCGGTCCACGGCAATCCCCGTGCCCAGTACGCAGTAGGCAATATCAACCGGGGCGATCCGGTGAGCGATGTGGAAGCAAAGAGATGGTACGAGATGGCCGCGGATCAGGGATACGCAAAGGCGCAGAACAGTCTGGGCGAGCTGTACTATTCCTAAAAGGAAGTCTTCCATGACTGCAAAAAGGCGCTTGAGCTCTTCCGGGCAGCCGCAAAGCAGGGAGATTCCGATGCGGAGTACCACCTCGGGGAGATGTACGATAACGGAAAGTGCGTCAGGCGGAATCCCGGGGAGGCCCGGAGATGGTACCGGAAATCAGCCTCCCATGGCAATGAGATGGCAAAGAGCGCCCTCGCCGGGCGCTGAATTCTGACAGGCGGCCATCAGGACGCCTGAGTCTCTCCCTCAGCCGCGCTCCTGAACTCATAGAGCCGGTACGAGACCTGTCCCGCATGGCTCTCCTTCAGCATTGCATATGACCCGGGGAGGTCCTCAAAGACCTCAGGGCTCTCCGCCTCGGCGTAGACAAGCGCCCCGTCCCTGAGCCAGCCGTTCCCGGCAAGGAGCTTCGCCGCGGGCGCGAGGAGCCCGCACTCAAACGGCGGATCGAGGAAGGCGAGGTCACAGGGCTTCCCCGGCCTCTGCCGGAGATAAACGAGCGCGTCAGCCGTAACGACCTCCGCCTTCCCGGGGATAAGCTTAAGAGCCTCTTCCCTTATCATTTTCGCGTTCGCGGGGTTCTTCTCGATCATGAGGGCGTGTTCCACTCCCCTTGAGACCGCCTCAAAGGACATCGCCCCGGTCCCGGCGAACACGTCTACCGAGCGCTCAAGCCCCTCCCTGAACATCAGCCAGTTGAAGACTGTCTCCCGGATGCGGTCCGTCGTAGGGCGGAGCCCCGGCGCAGAGAGCACCTTCAGCTTTCTCCCCCTGAGGCTCCCCCCTATGATCCTTATCTCATGGGACGCGCCGCGCACTGACGCGGGCTGGGGACGCCCGTACTGACCCTTTCCCTGACCTGCCGTGCCCCTCTTCCCTGCGCCCATATGCCGCCCTCCCTCAGACTCAGGGAAATTCTATAGTGAACTGCCGCACGATTCCAGAAAAAGCCGCTTCCCTGCTCCGCACATTGCATGCTATGTCACGGCACGTCCTCCCTGACCGCTCATATAATGAGCAGAATGCGCGCATACTGCCGGCAGCCGGAGAGCCCGCCTCCGGCGCCCCGCGGCGCAGGGGAACGTGCAGGCCAAGTACCGGCTCGGCGTGATGTACTTCCGCGGCATGAGGGGCACTCCGGATCAGAGGGGCATCCCGGGCGACCGGCGGAAGGCCATGAAGTGGTTCCTCGAGGCCGCCGGGGACGGCGACGCCGACGCGCAGAAGATGCTGGGAGACATCTACTCGGGACGGGAGAGCTCTGACACCGGGCCTGACTATGAGCTCGCGGCGAAGTGGTACCGCGAGGCGGCCGGAAACGGCAACGCTGACGCCGGGGAGTGCCTCAGGACCCTTCAGAGGGAGGGGAAAATCCTCCTCTGAGATGATTTCAGAAGAAGCGGGCGATGGCAGATGAGAGCGGGCCCCTGACCGGCACCCTGGCGGGGGAGGAGATGGGCGCTGAGGCAGAGGGACAGGAGACGCCAGAGGCACTGAGGCAAAGGGCCGCCAGGGTCAGGGAGTTCGGTGATGAGTTCAGGAGGCGCTTTGAGGAGCTCTGCGACATGGAGGGCGCCGATAACGTCTGGAAGAAGATCTGCGAGAGAATGAGACAGGAGATGGGCGATGGCTGGTGAGCCTCCGCCAGGACACGCCGCTGTGGCCAGCCGCTGGACAGGATATCATCTCTGCCCGGGTTACAGGATACCGGTGTTTTTCAGGCAGATAAGGATATCAGGAGCTGCTGATGGCGTCTTATATTGATGCTTCCCTGGTCCCGGGAGAGAGAGTCATAAAAAGGGCCAGGATTTCCGGGAAGATTTATGTCACTCCGGCAGCCGTAACACTGCTCGGCTTCGGGTTTTTCATCTTCGTAAATATCCAGAGGGGCTGGATGGGCGGCTATGAGTTCATCATAGGCCTCATTGCAGGCGCCGCCTGGTTCATCACTGTATGGATCAGGTTCAGGACCACGGAGCTTGCCGTGACCGACAGAAGGATCCTCCACAGCTCCGGCCTCGCCAGCCGCTCCTCCTCAGAGCTTGACCTCACGGCGCTTGAGAGCGTGTCCGTCGAACAGAGCATCTTCGGCAAATGGCTGAACTACGGCAGCCTGACATTCATGGGAACAGGCGGCGGCTATGTGAATGCTGACTATGTGGAAAGCCCGCTTGAGTTCAGGAAGGCAGTCATGGAAAGAGCCGATGCCGTCAGGGACTGGGCGCAGGCTCCCCGGAGCGGCCGGAGCAGCCACGGCTCTCCCTCCGGCGCGGGCCACTTAGAGAAAATCAGGTAAAATCAGAGGCCTGCGCGCTCTGATGAGCGGTGCCGCCCCGCCCTGGGTGACGATGGCGTCCGCGCGGGCTCGGTGGTATGCCGGCAATTTTTGCTTCAGATGAGGATATTCAAAGCTCTTATGTCGTCTTATGTTGATGATTCCCTGATCCCGGGTGAGAGGGTCGTAAAAAGGGCAAGGCTTTCCCTGATGGTTTACGCGGGCTCGGGAACCTGGCTGCTGCTCTTCATCGCGGATCTTGTTTACGTAATCATGGCAGGAGGGCTCCTCGGCTGGTATGAGTGCCTCATACCGCTCTTCTTCTTCGCCTCTGACGTAATCAGCACCATGATCCGGGTGAGGAGCACTGAGCTTGCCGTTACCAACAAGCGCGTCCTCGCCAAGACCGGCTTCATCAGCTGCTCAACAGTGGAGCTCAGCCTCACGGCGCTTGAGAGCGTGCTCCTAACCCAGGGAGTTCTGGGGAGGATCCTGAACTACGGCGACCTGGCCTTCAAGGGAACCGGCAATGTAACCGTTCCGATCTCCTATGTGAGCCATCCCCTGGAGTTCAAGAGGGAGGTAATGGCCGTGTCCGACGCGGCCAAGAACCGGGCATCGTAAGCTCCACTCTTCCGTGACGCAGAAGGCGCGCACCTCCCGGCGGAGATGCGCGCCTTTTTTATCAGGAGGATCAATGCCCTGCCCGGAGGCAGGGCTCATGCGCCTCAGTTGTCCTCATTTCCCTCAAGGGAGGCCTGGACAGCGGCTGCCTCCTTCGCTGCGTTGCGGCGGAAGGCGCGGATGCGGTCCATCTCGGTGAGCTCCTTCTTTCTGAGGCGGATGCTCTTCGGGGTGACCTCAACGAGCTCGTCGTCGTTGATGAACTCGAGGGCCTGCTCCAGGGAGAAGATTACAGGCGGAACCAGGACGATGGCGTCATCGGTTCCGGAGGCGCGGACGTTGGTGAGCTTCTTGCCCTTGAGGCAGTTCACGGTAAGGTCGTTCTCGCGGTTGTGGACGCCGATGATCTCGCCCTCATAGACCTCGGTCGCGTGGCCGATGAAGAGGTAGCCTCTGTCCTGCAGGTACCAGAGCGCGTAGCCGAGCGCCTTGCCGGTCGCGTTCGAGATGAGCACGCCGTTCTTCCTGCGGCCGATGTCGCCGCCCAGGAACTTGTCGTACTTCTCGAAGGTGTGGCACATGATGCCGGTGCCGGAGGTCAGGTTCATGAACTCGTTCTGGAAGCCGATGAGGCCGCGGGACGGGATGTAGAAGTCAAGGCGCACGCGCCCCTTTCCGTCCGGGACCATGTTGCGCATCTCGGCGTGCCTCTGCCCGAGCGCGTCCATGACGCTGCCCTGGTTCTCCTCCTTGACGTCGACGTCGAGGAGCTCATAGGGCTCGAGGGTCTGGCCGTTGACGTGCTTCAGGATTACCTGCGGACGGGATACGGCGAGCTCATAGCCCTCGCGGCGCATCTCCTCGATGAGGACGGAGAGGTGCAGCTCGCCGCGTCCCGATACGGTGAACTTGTCGGAGTCAATTGTTCCCTCGACACGGAGCGCCACGTTGTGGCGGCACTCGTTCTGCAGGCGCTCCCAGATGTTGCGGGAGGTTACGAACTTGCCCTCGCGGCCGGCGAACGGGGAGGTGTTGACCTGGAAGGTCATGGTTACGGTCGGCTCGTCGACGACGAGGGGAGGCAGGGCCTCGGGCTTCGCGGGATCGCAGATGGTGTCGGAGATCTTGAGGTCGCCGAGTCCGGTGATGGCGACGATGTCGCCGCCCGAGGCTGAGTCGACCTCATGGCGGTGAAGCCCGAGGTAGCCCAGGACCTGCCCGACCTTGCCGGTCCTCGTCGAGCCGTCGCGGCCGATGATGGTTACGGTCTGGTTCGGCTTCACGGTGCCGCGCTGGATGCGGCCCACGCCGATGACGCCCACGTAGGAGGTGTAGTCAAGCTGGGAGATCTGCATCTGCAGCGGGCCGTCAGCCTCGACGTCAGGGGGAGCGACATGGTCGACGATGGTCTGGAACAGCGGATCCATGTTGTCGGACTCATCGTCAAGGCTCAGCTTCGCGTAGCCGTTGAGCGCAGAGGCGTAGACAACCGGGAAGTCCAGCTGCTCGTCGGTCGCGCCCAGGTTGTCGAAGAGGTCGAACACCTGGTCCATGACCCAGTCAGGGCGGGCGCCCGGGCGGTCAATCTTGTTGATGACGACGATGGGCTTCAGGCCGTGCTCGAACGCCTTCTGGGTAACGAACCTGGTCTGGGGCATCGGGCCGTCGACGGCGTCTACCAGCAGGAGCACGGAGTCAACCATCGAGAGCACGCGCTCCACCTCGCCGCCGAAGTCGGCGTGGCCCGGGGTGTCGACGATGTTGATGCGGTAGTTCTTCCAGTGGATGGCGGTGTTCTTCGCCAGGATGGTGATTCCTCTTTCCCTTTCGATGTCGTTGGAATCCATGACCCTGGTCTCCCCGAGCTCGGAGCGCTCGAGGGTGCCTGACTGCCTGAGAAGCTGATCCACGAGAGTGGTCTTGCCGTGATCGACGTGCGCGATAATCGCGATGTTTCTGAGATTTTCCAGCATTTACTGAAACCCTGACCTGTTGATGAGGACAAAAGATAAAAATAGACTTAAGGGTAGATTTTAACGCAAAACAATGTGATCAGTGTAACATTTTATATCGTGGGAGAGGAAACTGATCAAAAAAGCACCGGCACATTGCAATGCCCTGCCGCGGGGCATAAGTCAATGCACCAAAATGGAGAGCCTGATTTCTTTTTAAGCACCGTTATGGTTCATAATTCTGCTGAATTCACACCCTGAAATGGGGCATAATTATGGGGCAGAGGAACCGCGCAGCCGGGACTTTGCGTCTTTTGTCATGAAAACAACAGCCTGTATCAATGCATTGCTGATAAATTATCCGGAAGACGGCCCGGCTCCGGAAACAATGGCACGGATTAAGCTGTACGGATAAGCGGTTTTTTTCAGTAATTTCTCAGCACCATGGGTGCTTTTGGAGGAGTCAGATGTCTGACCAGATTAAGGAAATTCTCGAGACCATCAAGAAAGAGAAAGTAGAGTTCGTTGACCTTCGCTTCACCGACACCAAGGGCAAGGAGCAGCACGTCTCCATCCCTGCCAGCGCGGTCGATGACGATTTCTTCGAGTGCGGCAAGATGTTTGACGGTTCCTCCATCGCAGGATGGAAGGGAATCAACAAGTCAGACATGGTGCTGATGCCTGATCCGTCAACCTGGAAGCGCGATCCGTTCACCAAGTACGAGACCTGGATGCTCCGCTGCGACATTCTCGAGCCTGACACCATGCAGGGCTACGACCGTGATCCCCGCTCCATCGCCAAGAGGGCAGAGGCCTACCTGAAGTCCACCGGCATTGCCGACACCGTAATCTTCGGACCGGAGCCTGAGTTCTTCCTGTTCGACAACGTTACCTTCGGCAACAACATGAACGGCTGCTTCTACCAGGTTGATACCTATGAGGGAGCATGGAACAGCAGCAAGCAGTATGAGGAAGGCAACCTCGGCCACCGTCCGTTCGTCAAGGGCGGCTACTTCCCTGTACCTCCTGTAGACTCCGACATGGACATCCGCTCCGAGATGTGCAAGACCCTCGAGGACTTCGGCCTCGTAGTCGAGGCTCATCACCATGAGGTTGCTACCGGCGGCCAGAACGAGATTGCGACCCGCTTCAACACCCTCACCAAGAAGGCTGATGAGCTGCAGATCTACAAGTACGTCACCATGAACGTCGCTGCGCGCCACAACAAGACCGTAACCTTCATGCCTAAGCCCATCTTCGGTGATAACGGCTCCGGAATGCACTGCAACCAGTCCCTCTCCAAGGACGGCAAGAACCTGTTCTCCGGCGACGTATACGGCGGCCTTTCACAGGAAGCTATCTACTACATCGGCGGAATCATCAAGCACGCGAAGTCAATCAACGCCTTCTCCAACCCGACCACCAACTCCTACAAGCGCCTGGTTCCGGGCTTCGAGGCTCCTGTCATGCTCGCGTACTCCGCAGCAAACCGCTCCGCCTCCATCAGAATTCCTGCGGTATCCAGCCCTAAGGCAACCCGTATCGAGGTCCGCTTCCCTGACTGTATGGCCAACCCTTACCTCTGCTTCTCCGCAATGCTGATGGCAGGCCTGGACGGAATCCAGAACAAGATCGATCCGGGTGAGGCAATGGACAAGAACCTCTATGATCTTCCTCCTGAGGAGGCCAAGCAGATCCCTGAGGTCTGCGGATCGCTCGAGGAGGCTCTCAACAGCCTGCAGGCCGACAACGAGTACCTGCTCAAGGGCGGCGTATTCAGCAAGGACTTCATTGACTCCTACATCGCGCTCAAGAAGGCCGACAATGACCGTGTCCGCATGGCACCCAGCCCGATTGAGTTTGAGCTCTATTTCTCTCTCTAATAGTCTAATCATCAGCTGATTGTTCGGTCCCGTGCCGCAAGGCACGGGATTTTTTGTGTGCTCGGCATGAGCATTGACTATAGGGTGAAAGTCCCGAACTCGCCCGCTGGAGGGAAGAGTTAGCGAATCGCAAGGTGGTCGGA
>ONIT01000117.1 GCA_900317945.1 uncultured Pseudomonadota bacterium | reverse complement strand
TCCGACCACCTTGCGATTCGCTAACTCTTCCCTCCAGCGGGCGAGTTCGGGACTTTCACCCTATAGTCAATGCTCATGCCGAGCACACAAAAAATCCCGCCGGACCTCACGATCCTGCGGGATTTTCCATTCACCGGATGTCAGTTCCGGGAATTACCTCTGCGGCATCACGCACTTGTGCTGCACTGCGTACTGCTCGCCGAGGTTCTGCGCGATGTTCCGGTCGCTGTCGCCCATCTTCTGCTGCACCTCAAGCTTCTTCTCCATGGAGTCGCCGTAGTTGCAGCGCGATACGGCGTAGTACCAGGCGTAGGCGTTGATGAGCTGATCCTTGATCTCGGTCTCGTAGATGGTCGCGAGGCGGTACTGCGCGTCAGGGATGCCGGCCTTGGCGGCCTCCAGGAGGAGCTCGACGGCGCGCTCAAGATCCTTCTTGCCGCTGCCGCCCGTAAGAGCGTTGAGGCCCAGGATATAGGCAGCCTTCGGAGATCCGGCGTTGTAGGCTGAGGTCAGGTACTCGAAGCCCTTCTTACGGTCAGCCTCGATGCCCTTCCCGTCAAGGTAGATCATGCCGAGATCATACTGCGCGTCGATTACCCCGGCCTCCGCTGCCTTTTTGAGCCAGCTCAGGTACTTGGAGGGATCCTTGGAGACTCCGTCGCCGTCGCGGTAGCGGATGGCGATGAGGTACTCAGCGTCGCCGTTGTTCTCGGAGGCGGCCTTCTCAAGCCACTGCGCCGCCTTGACCGGATCCTTCTCAACTCCGATGCCGAACATGTAGGCCTTGCCGACAAGGACATAGGCGTCAATGACGCCGTGGGAGGCTGCGTTGAGGTACTGCTCGAAGGCGTCCTTCTTGCTCATGGAGACGCCGCGTCCCTGGGAGTACATCTGCCCGAGCGAGAACATCGCCTCGCCGATATCGCCGTTCGCCGCCTTGATGTACCAGGCAGAAGCCGTCTCGTCGTTCTCCTTCACGCCCTTCCCGGTCTCGTACATCTTGCCGAGCTTGTAGGCGGCGAGTAAGACGCCGTTCTGCGCTGCGTCGGTGTAGTTCTTGACTGCGGCCTCATAGTCCTGCTTCACGTTGGCGCCGCTCGCGTACTCGTCGCCGAGCTCAAGAAGCGCGTAGGGCTGTCCGAGCTGCGCGGCACCCTGGAGGGTCTCGATGTAGGCCTCATTGTTCTTCTCAGTCCCGATGCCGTCGCGGTAGAGGTAGGCGAGCTTCAGCTTGGCGTCAGCGACGCCGTTGTCAGCAGCGGCCTTGATGAGATCGAAGCCGCGCTTGTCGTCATGCTGGCTGAACTTCTTGTCGAGGAGCACGAGGCCCGCGAAATAGTCAGAGTCTACCGAGCCGTGCTTCGAGGCGCTTGAGAGGAACTTGTAGGCCATGTCGAGATCCTGCTCGGTGGCCTCGCCCTCGTAGTACATGCGCCCGAGGAGCTCCTCGGAGAGGTAGCTGCCTGACGCTGCGGGAACGGCGAGCAGGCTGAAGGCCTTGCGTCTGTCCTTGGGCGCGCCCTTCCCGGAGTAATACATCGAGCCCAGGATTTCCTGGGCTTTCTCCGAATGGTCCTCAACTGCGTCAGTGCAGGCCTGGAAGGCGGTCTGGTAATCGCTGTTCCTGTAGGCGTCGACGCACTTGCTCTCGGCGCCGCCGCAGCCTGTAAGAACCGGTGAGCATGCCGCAGCTGCGGCCATCAAGCAGACTAAGACACTCTTATTCATCGCTGAAGAGAACGGTTGTCCGTTCCTCATCCCCCTCTGTCATACCAGGCACCAAGCCGCCGCGCCTGAGCGGGTCCCCAATGCCGGGTTCACACGGCAAAAAAACACTTTTCACGGTCAAGTTTACCACAACCTGCCCCTCTCCTGAGATATGGCGCAGGTAAAATCGTGAGATCAAGGGGTTAGCCGCAGAGTGCGCCTATTCCAGGATCTTCTGCCAAAGGGCGGTTACCTTGGCGCGCTCCGGCACAAGCACGCTGTCCGCGACAATCCGCGCGAGCCCCCTCAGGCTCTGCCGGTGCGCCTCGTTCCTGATGCTGATGTAGGCGCTCTTGAGATCCGACGCGTCTTCCTTAGAGAGGATGCCGCAGGCGACTGCCGAGTCGAAGATCCTGATGTTGTCGCTCCAGACGGCCATCTCGGGGTGCTGATTCGCGTAGCGGAGGACGAGGTACTGCGCGATGAACTCAATGTCGGTCATGCATCCGGGGCTCTGCTTGAGATCGACCTGTCCCTTGCCGCCCCTTATAAGCGATGCGCGCATCTTCTCGCGCATGCTCACGACGTCGTCGCGGAGCTTCTCCGGATCGCGGGGA
The DNA here is from genome assembly GCA_900317945.1 of uncultured Pseudomonadota bacterium. Lineage (GTDB taxonomy): Bacteria > Pseudomonadota > Gammaproteobacteria > Enterobacterales > Succinivibrionaceae > UBA2810. Next base: position 5,119 of record ONIT01000117.1, on the reverse strand, counting down.
GAGGTGAGGACCCCGGTCCTGATCCTCGAGAACTCTTCCCGGAGGTGATCCTCGCCGAACACCGGCCTTGCCCTCACAAGGGCCTGATGCTCCCAGGTCCAGGCGCTGTTCTTCTGGTAGAGCTCGAAGGCGTGGAAGGTGGAGACCAGGAGCCCCGCCTCGCCGTCCGGGCGGAGCCTCGTGTCGATGTCATAGAGGACGCCGGAGCTCATCCTGGTGTTGAAGAGCATCAGGATCTTCTGCGCGACCTTGGAATAGAACTGCCTGACGGATACCGGCTTCGCGCCGTCCGTCATCTCATCTCCCTCGTGCTCCTCATGGAGGAAGACGAGATCGAGATCCGAGGTGTAGCCGAGCTCGATGCCGCCGAGCTTCCCGTAGGCAATGACGGCAAAGCCCCTCTCTCCGGTCTCGCGGGCTCTCCTCGGCATGCCGTGCCTTTCCGTTACCATGTTCCAGGCGATGACCGTTACCTCGGAGATGATCGCCTCGGCAACAGCCGTCAGGTAGTCGCTCACCTTCATGAGGGGGAGAGCGTCAGCGATGTCGCAGGAGGAGATCCTGAGGAGCTGGATCTGCTTGAACTCGCGCATGGCGTTCATCTCCTGCTCGGTGTCGTCGGTCGGCACGCGCATCAGGAACTCGCGGAGCGCCGGGGCGATCTCATTGAGCGGCATGAGCTGGTAGAGGCTCTCCGGGATCATGAGCTCGTCAAGGAGAATGGGGTGCTCGCAGAACTGGTTCACCACGTTCTCCGAGGCGCTCGAGAGGCGCATCATCTGATCAAGCACGTCGCTTCTCTCAAGGAGGAGCTGCAGGTAGGTGGTGCGGGTCATGATCTTCTTGATGAAGGTCTTCATCCTCACGAAGAGCTCGACCGGGTTGTCGTAGGTGACGACGCGGTCAAAGATCTTGGGCATGAGCTGATTCAGTGTCTCGCGCCCCACAGGCCCGATCGCGCGCCTGCCGGCCTCCTCGCGGAACTCCACGATTTCCTTCGCGAGCGCCTCCGCTGACTCCTCGGTCATGCGGGGGAACTCGGCGATCATCGGGGCGATCTCGCTGTCCTTCAGGTTCGTGCCCCACACGTCGCCCCAGAGCTCACGGACCTCGTCGTCATCGCTGTCCGGATCGCGGACGATTTCCTTGAACTCGGAGTGAATGCAGTCCATCGACTCCTGGAGCCTTGCGATAAAGCCGTCAAGGTCAAGCCCCAATGCCGAGAGGAGCCTCTCGTTGTCGAGGTCATTGTCTGGGAGCGTCTGAGTCTGCCGGTCAGCGATCTCCTGGAGGATGTTCTCCACATGGCGGAGGAAGAGGTAGCTCTCAAGGAGCTTCGTTACAGTCTTCTGCGGGATGAAGCCGAGGTCTCCGAGCGCCTTCAGCGCATCGGGAAGATGGTGGTGCACGAGCTTCTTCTCGCGCCCGCCCCTCATGAGCTGGAACACCTGGGTGAGGAACTCGACCTCACGGATGCCGCCCGCACCGAGCTTGATGTTGTTCTTGAGGCCGCGGCGCCTGACCTCGGCCTCGATCATGGTCTTCATCTTCCGGAGCGAGTCGATGGCGCCGTAGTCCAGGTAGACGCGGTAGATGAAGGGGCGGAGCATCTCCTCGAGCTCGGCCGCGTATTTATCGTGAGGACCGAGCACGCGGGCCTTGACCATGGCGTAGCGCTCCCAGCTGCGGCCGTGCTTCTCGTAGTAGTCCTCCATGGCGGCGAAGCTCACCGCGAGATAGCCGGTCTCGCCGAACGGGCGGAGGCGCATGTCGACACGGAAGACCATGCCGTCGGCGGTGAGGTTCTGCAGCGATGCGATAAGGGCCTGCCCTAGCCTGATGAAGAACGCCTGGTTGGTGATTTCGCGGCGGGGGCCGGCGGCGGTGCCGTTATGCGGGAAGCAGAAGATGAGGTCGACGTCCGAGGAGAAGTTGAGCTCGTGCCCGCCGAGCTTTCCCATGCCCATCACGAGCATGGGCTGCGGGTTCCCGTCCTTGTCCTTCGGGGTCCCGAGCTCTGTACAGAGCCTCCGGTAGAGCCAGTCGCGCGCAGAGACGATGGTCTTCTCGGCAATCGCCGAAAGCTCGCGGAAGTTCTCCTCCATGTCGGATCTGCCCGCAAGCTCGCGCCAGGCGACCGTCATCATCTGCCGGCGCCTGAAGACGCGGAGCGCCTTGTTGAAGGCGTCATCATCGGCGGCCTCCGAGACCTCCTTAAGCCTCCGGTCATACTCGTCTGAGCGCCACGGACGGTCATAGAGGCCGTTCGAGATGATGTAGCGGAGCCCCTCGGGATCGCGCTTCGCGGACTCGAAGAAAAAGTCAGAAAGGGCCGCCACTGCGGCAATCTCGCCTGTAAGGCTCTCGGGAACCTCAAGATCCCCGAGCAGGGACACGACTGTCGCGCGGCGCTCATCCGCGAGCTTGCTGACAGCAGGTGTAAGTTTCATTGATATCCTCCGCGGCGGCTTCAGCCCGGGCACGCCTTCCGACAGGCGGCACCTGCCGCCCGGGCTCTCAACTGCAGAGCGCTGACGCGGCCCCGGAGGGCCGCAGTGATGTGTGAATCTTCAGACTCAGTGTCTCTTTCTCAGGACAACCTTGAGATCGGGCCCGATGACCGAGGTGTTCTCGATCTCGTATGAGGGGGCGTCCTCGAGGCGGTAGTACTCGGGGAGCTCGGCGAGCGGCCTGCTCTTGGAGCCGAGGAAGGTCGGCGCCATGTAGAGGATGATCTCGTCGGCGAGGTTAGCCTCGATGAGCGCTCCCGCGAAATGCCCGCCCGCCTCAATCCAGAGGTCGTTGATCTCGCGCCTTCCGAGCTCTCTCATGACTGTCGCAAGCTGCAGCTGCCCGGATCCCGGGAAGAGGATCTCCGAGGCGCCCTCCGGGCACTCGCCCTTCTCGCGGCGGAGAAGGAGAACCGGCGACTTCACGCTGAATATCGCCTTGTCGCCGGTGACGCGGGAGCGCGAGTCAACGATAACTCTCACAGGCTGCCTGACGTCCTCGGGCTTCAGCACGGACTGCACCTCAAGCGGGAGCTCGTTCCAGCGGACGCTGAGCGTGGGGTTGTCCACCTTCAGGGTCTCGGAGGTGGACATGATGGCGGAGCTCATCGCGCGGTAGCGCTGCACGTCAGAGCGCGAGGACGATGAGGTGATCCAGTGGCTCACGCCGTTGTTGAGCGCGGTCCTGCCGTCGATGCTGATGCCGAGCTTGAGCCTTACATAGGGGCGCCCGGTCCTCATGCGCTGCAGGAAGCCGCGGTTGAGGGCCTCTGCCTCGTCCGAGAGGAGCCCGGTGTCGGCCTCAATGCCCGCCTCGCGGAGCATCGCGATGCCCTTCCCCGAGACCTTGGGGTTCGGATCGACCATCGCGGCGACAACGCGGGAGACACCGGCCTTAATGAGGGCCTCGGCGCAGGGAGGAGTCCTTCCGTAGTGGGAGCATGGCTCGAGGGTTACATAGGCGGTGGCGCCCTTCGCCTTCTCCCCGGCCTCACGGAGCGCGTAAACCTCGGCATGGGGCTCACCGGCCTTCCGGTGATAGCCCTTTCCGACGATCTCGCCGTTCTTCACGATGACCGCGCCGACCGCAGGGTTGGGCGACACCGTGTAAAGGCCGCGCTCCGCGAGGCGGAGTGCCTCGCGCATATAATGCTCATCCTCGCTTCTGAAAGACATCTTTACTGCTCCGTCCTTGCTCAGTACTTCCTGCCCGGGCCTCTCGCCCGGGCTCTTATGCAATTCCCTTTATGAATTTATTTGTCTGGGGAGCCTTTCGCCCCGCCGGCCTTCTCGGCCTTCTCCCTCTCCTCCTGCTGCCTGGCGAGCTTCTCCAGGGTATCGTTGAAGTCGTGGATATCCTTGAAGCTCCGGTAGACCGAGGCGAACCTGATGTAGGCGACCGGATCAAGCTCCTTGAGCGACTCCATCACGAAGTCGCCGATGACTGACGAGGGGATCTCGCGCTCTCCGGTGCCCCTGATGCGGAGCTTGAGCTGCATCAGCGCGCGCTCGATGTCCTCGACGCTCACCGGGCGCTTGTGGAGGGCCTCCATGAAGCCGCCGCGGATTTTCTCGTCGCTGAATGGCTCGCGGCTGCCGTCCTTCTTTATGACCTTGGGCATCACGAGCTCGGCCGTCTCGAACGTGGTGAACCGCTCACGGCAGCTCAGGCATTCACGGCGTCTTCTGACTCCGTTGCCGTCAGCGGCAAGTCTTGAGTCTATTACCTTCGTGTCAGGGGCTCCGCAGAACGGGCATTTCATGGCGCACCTCTCCTTCGCGCGGCTCTGGCCGCTCAAAACTGGCATGTGTCCGCAGCCGGACACACATCCTGATGATTATATCCTTAAAACTGCCGTATTCTCTGATTTTTTTGAGGCGGCCCGCAAAAAGGTGCGGGTCCGTTCACGCCTGCAGTCCGGGAGTGCCGCCAGAGTGTGCTGCACTGTCCCAGGAGGCCAGGTATCTGACTGGAATTGCGCTGCTCCTGATGATTTATCAGGGCTCCATCACGCAAAAGGGAACCGGCGGCACCATCAGGCACGCGGCAGGCAGGGAGAAACGGAAATGCATCAGCTGTTCAGGAAATGCCCTGCCCCGTCCGGAACAGACGCAGTTCCGGGAGTATGATGCCAGGCATACCTTGCAGCGGGAAACACCCGCTCAAATCAGCTGCTGACCGGTCAGCCGCAGCGCAGCATAATGCGCAAAAAAGGAGGCTTCTCAATGACGGAGAGAGAGGATATTGACGATACGCTTCTGGAAAAGGCCTTGAGGATCGGCGGTCTCAAAACCAGGGAAGAGACCGTGAATCAGGCGCTTAGGGAATTCATTGAGAGGCGTGAGGCAGAGAAGCTTATCGCAGCCTTAGGCACCGTTGACTTTGATGAAGGCTATGATTACAAGGCAGAAAGAAACCGTCGCGTCTGAGACCAGCCGGATGGCAGAGAGGCCGGAGTACTCCTCAGGCACCTGACTTCTTAAAGAAGAGCAACAGGAAGTCCGGAACATGGCGCATACGCTTCTGAGCGCTCGCTTCATGTTGCCCCCTTCGAGTATTCTCTCAAGGGTAACGGTCTCGAATGTCGTGCTACTCGTACCAATGTATC
>ONIT01000132.1 GCA_900317945.1 uncultured Pseudomonadota bacterium | reverse complement strand
CGTCATGATTGCGCTCCCTGCAGCTATGAACTGCTTTCCGGGCAACAGATACGTGTGATTTGGTCAGTAACTGACCTATTCTATCAGAACCAATAATGGATCAGCGTTTCACTGAAAACCTGCGCCTGCCCGGCGGAGCATAAAATACGGGCCGGCACCGGCTTTCTGCCGGCCGCCAGCCCGTCAGCGTTTTCTCAGAGAGGCAGCTGCCTGATCGATCCCAGTATGGGGCCTGAAGGCCCAGGATGAGCCTCAGAGCACGTGGCTCAGGAAGTAAGGCATCTGCTTTCTCCACCACGGCCAGTCATGGGCGACGTCATAGCCCCAGAAGTCAACCCACGCGCCTGAGTTGTGGCTCCCCAGGATCCCGGCCATCGCCCTCGTCGAGTCGAGCGTCCAGTGCTCCCACGGCCCCTGCCCGACGCAGAGCACCATCTTCCTCCGACGGCAGGACTCCCAGAAGGGATCCTCGTTGTTCTTCCAGGGGAGATAGTCCTGCGGCGAGTTGAGCCAGGTGAGGTCGTCGTGGTAGTCCCCGAAGAAGTAGCCCGCTGAATAAAGGCCGCTCAGTGAGATCAGCGTGTCGAAGAGATCAGGCCTGCGGAAGAACATGTTCGCCGCGTGGAACCCTCCGAGGGAGCAGCCCGTCACGATGAAGGTCTCATCGCCGCGCCTCACGCGGGGCACCAGCTCCTCCGTGATGTACCTGAACCAGCGCTCATGCTGCTCGAGGCGCCACCGGCAGTCGCCCCAGGTGTTGCTCCAGGTCTCCCAGTCGATGGCGTCGGCGCAGATGAGGCGGATGTCGCCGCGGTCAATCCAGTACTGCACCGCTCCGACCATGCCCTCGTCCTCGTACTCGAAGAAGCGCTTGTCCTGGGTCGGGATGACAAGTATGGAGTGGCCGGAGTGGCCGAAGATCTTGTACTCCATGTCACGCCCGAGGTTGTGGCTGTATTCCTTCCTGTACTCTACATGCATCAGCTTTCCCTCTCGTGTACGAATCTGTCGAACTCAGTCATCTCATCAAAGGTCTTAAGGCGCACGGTGTACATCTGCTCGCCCATCGCCGAGACCATGATGCCCTGCATCCTCTCGCACATCACCATGTCCTTCCCGTAGCGGGAGAGGATCTCCTCATGGGTATGGCGGTAGCGGTGCTCGTCGCGGCGCGAGGCGAAGGCGCAGTAGTACTGCTCCCCGGGCCTCACATCGCTCTTCCCGTATGCCACCATGTCAGCCCAGATCTTGTAGACGTCGATGCTGTGCGAGAAGTTGATCATGTCGGGGGTGTAGCCTCCCGCGGGGCGCATGTTGACCTCAAGCCCGACATAGTCGCCCTTCCTCCCGAGGCCCGGGCGGTCAGCCCCGAGAACAAAGAACTCGAGGTGGACAAAGCGGTTGAACACTCCGAAGGCCTTCACCGTGGCGCGGCCCCTCTCCCTGAGCTGCTCCGGCATCACGGGAGAGACGTAGTAGGAGAGGTCAAGGTGCCCCTTCACGATGTCGGCGACTGAGGGCGGCCACATGGTCATGGACTCGAAGAGGGGCTCGCCGCCCTGCCCGACTATCGCGTCATAGCTTGCGATGTCGCCCGAGACGAACTCCTCGACAACATAGTGCTGCCATTCCCTCTCGTCCCTGAAGAACGCTGAGAGCGCGGCGCTGTCATCAATCTTATAGGTGCCGTTCGCGCCGACGCCGATGTCGGGCTTCGCGAAGACGGGATAGCCGGTCTTCTCAGCGAACGCGCGCACCGCCTCCTCGCCCTCAGCTGCCTTGATCTGCCTGGCGGACGGCACTCCCGCGAGCGCGTAGTAGCGCTTCATCTCGCTCTTTTCCTTGATGGCGTCGATGTGGTCGGTCTGAATGCCGGTCCGGACGTTGAAGTCGGTGCGGAGCCTCGCGTCCTGCGCGAGCCAGTACTCGTTGTTCGACTCAATCCAGTCGATCCGGCCCCATTTCGAGGCGAGGAAGGCAACAGCCCGGTACATCCTGTCGTAGTCTTCCATATTGGGAACATAGTACCAGTCATCAAGCGATCCCTTGAGCTCGTTCGAGAGGCTCTCGTAAGGTGTGTCGCCGATGCCGAGCACGGTGACGCCGTTCTGCTTCAGGCGGTGACAGAATTCCCAGTAGGTGTGCGGAAACTGCGGTGAGACGAAGATAAAGTTCATGGTGATTTGCCTGTCCTCAAAAAATTCCCTGCAAAGTCCCTAAAACCCTGCTAAACTAATTCCTAGTATTCATATTATAACAATATGTTTTCACTGAAGGAACACTTTTGTGAATTTCTGAGGTGAGATGCTCCGGACCGGCTGCAGAGAAGCCGATCCGCGCACGGGTGACACGCGGGCCTGCCCGCACTGCCGGGGACAAACTTGCAATTTACAATAAAGAAGGCGCAACAATGAACATTATATTCATCAGCCCCAACTTCCCTCTCCATTTCTGGAACTTCTGCGACCGCCTCCGGCGGCTCGGAGCGAATGTCCTCGGCATCGGCGACTGCCCGTATGAAAGCCTCGCAAATGAGGTGAAGTCTAGCGTTACCGAATACTACCACGTATCGTCGCTTGAGGATTACCGGGAGGTCTACCGCGCCGCCGCGTACTACGCATGGAAGTACGGAAAGATCGATCACGTCGAGTCGCAGAACGAGTACTGGCTTGCCCTCGAGGCGCGCCTCCGCGATGACTTCAACGTCCCCTTCGGCCTGCGCTCAAAGGACATGGCGGCCCTGCAGAGGAAGTCGCAGATGAAGCTCGCCTATAAGGCGGCCGGGGTGAAGACCGCGGGCTACCGCCTCATCGAGAGCCGCGCCGGCGCGCGGGAGTTCGCCTCCTGGGCGGGCTACCCCGTCATCATCAAGCCGGATAAGGGAGTCGGCGCCTCGCACACCTACAAGGTAAGGAGCGACGAGGAGCTCCGTAAGGTCCTCCAGGAGATCCCGGCTGACGGGAGCTACATCATGGAGGAGTATGTCCCGGGGCATGTCGAGACCTTCGACGGCATCACGAACGCGGATGGCAAGGTCCTCTTCTACACTGGGCAGGTCATGGCGGTAACGCCCCTCGACATGCTCTCGGGCGCCGGCGAGAACGTGAGCTGGACACAGCCGGTGGAGCGCGTCGATGACCTCCGTGACGCGGGCTTCAGGACTCTTAAGGCCTTCAATGTCCGCTCGCGCTTCTTCCACTTCGAGTTCTTCCGCCTCGACGAGGACAAGGCTGGGCTCGGGCGCCGCGGCGACATCCTGGGGCTTGAGGTGAACCTCCGCGCCCCGGGCGGCTACATCCCGGACAAGATGGACTACGCCTACAACGTCGATGTCTACCAGATCTGGGCGGAGAGCCTCGTCTTCGGTGAGAACCGCTCGTTCCCGCATCCCTCGTTCCAGAGCTACGTAACGCACTTCGGGCGCGGCGCCGGGACGGAGTACCTCCACAGCGCAGACGAGGTCCGCCGCGAGTACGCGGGCAGAATCCTCATCGACCGCGAGCCTCCCAAAGCCATATCGGGCGGCATGGGCTCGCAGGTGTTCGTTCTCCGCTCAGAGGATCCTGACGGCATCCGCCGCCAGGCAGATTTCATCCTCCGCCACAAAGACGGCAGCGTCATAAGGATATAGGGAGGCTCTTATGCTTCACATAGAGGACAAAGGGGTGAGGGATCTGCTCCTCACCGGCAACTTCGGCCTGGAGAAGGAGTCGCTCCGCATCACGGAGGACGGGCACCTGTCACACGCGCCGCATCCCTTCAGCCAGGACGATAAGCAGATTGTCCGCGACTTCTGCGAGAACCAGACCGAGATCAACACCGGCGTCTCGAAGTCAGCGGATGGTGTGCTCGCCGAGCTACATGAGCTCAACACGAGGATTTACGCGGGGATCCGCGCGCTTCCCGAGCCGGAGCTCCTCTGGCCCTTCAGCAATCCCCCATACATAAAGGACGAGGAGGACATCCCCGTCGCGCAGTTCTTCGGCGATCTCGCGGAGAAGACCGAGTACCGCCTGGGGCTCAGCAAAAAGTACGGCCGCTACAAGATGGCCCTCTCCGGCATACACTTCAACTACTCCTTCTCAGGTGATCTCCTCCGGAGGAACTATGAGGCAGAGACCGGCAGAAAGGTGGAGCACGGCGACGGGAGCTTCGGCTACCGGAGCTACGAGGACCGGCTCTACCTCGATCTCGCAGAGAACGCCATGGCCTTCGGCTGGGTGCTGGTAGCCCTCACCGCGGCATCGCCCGTCCTGGACACCTCCTACTTTGAGAAGGGCGCGGAGGGATGCGGTGTGTTCACCGGCATGTCCTCGGTGCGCTGCTCGGAGCTCGGCTACTGGAACTTCTTCACCCCGGTGCTCAACTACGGGAGCCGTGAGGCCTACGCCGAGAGCGCGGGGAGGTACGTGACAGAGGGGCTCCTCGAGGCGCCCTCGGAGTTCTACTACCCGGTGCGCCTCAAGCCCCGGGGCAAAAACTCGCTTGACTCGATAAAGGAGAACGGCATCAACCACATCGAGCTCAGGAGCATCGACCTCAACCCGTTCGCCGAGGACAATATCGACCTCCGCGACATAAAGTTCGCGCAGCTCCTCATCGTCTGGCTCGCCTCCATACCGGGGACGCCGCTGCGCGACTGGGAGCAGGTTCTCGCCGTGCAGAACTACAAGACCGCGGCGCACTTTGATCTCCGCACGGTGAAGATCTCGTTCCCGGGAGGCAGGATCATGCCCGCGGATGAGGCGGCGAGCACCGTTCTCGGAGGCATGCTAAGCTTTTACCAGGAGGTCTTCCGGGAGAGCCCTCAAAAGCAGGCAGAGGCCGAGGCGCTGCTCAGCTTTGAGCTCGCCAAGATCGAGCATCCGGAGGAGTACAGCTACGCCTGGCGCGCAAGGCGCGAGTTCGGGGAGAATTTTGTGAAGGACGGCCTTAGGCTCGCGCGAAGTCGCGCGGAAAGCCATCAGGGCTGAAATGTAAAGGGGGTGCTTTAAGATGTGTGAGCTGTTCGGACTTTCCAGCAGGGACAAAATCGGGGTCAATGAATACCTCAGGGCATTTTTCCGCCACAGCGAGCAGCACCCCCACGGCTGGGGGCTCGCCCAGTTCTTCGGCAACGCGGTGCAGCTCGAGAAGGAGCCGGTCGCGGCGGTTGAGAGCCAGTATCTCACTACCCGCCTCTCATTCCCCATCCAGGCGAGGAGCCTTATCGCCCACATCCGCCTCGCGAGCGTCGGGCGCCTTCGCTACGAGAACTGCCATCCCTTTGTCCTCCAAACGGGCTTCAGGCGCATCCATCGATGACTATAAGGACACGCAGCTCGGCGGCACTGACTCCGAGCGCGTGCTCCTCTACCTCATCGACCGCATCAACCAAAAGCGGAAAGAGCTCGGCCGCCGTCTTGAGGCGGAGGACCGCTTCACTTTGCTCGACGAGCTCATAGCAGAGCTGAGCCACAGCAACAAGCTGAACCTCCTCATCTGGGACGGGGAGTACCTCTACGCCCACACGAACTACGCCGACACGCTCTTCACGAGGAAAATAACGGTGTCCGGATCGCTCCTCATCGCGACGAAGCCCATCGATAACCTGAAATGGGAGCATGTCCCGTTCCTGCAGCTCCAGGTCTACAAGGACGGGGAGACGGTCTGGCAGGGGCGCCATAAGAGCGATCAGTTCTTCGACCATGAGAAGAACTGGGAGTACCGCAACATCGACTTCGCGTCGCTCTGATGCCGTGGCGCGCTCACGTGCGCCTGTGCTTTCCTCAGA
>ONIT01000070.1 GCA_900317945.1 uncultured Pseudomonadota bacterium | reverse complement strand
GGCATGAAGCCCCGGGGCAGATCCATCAGAAGAGATAGTACCTCTGCGTGAGCGGCAGCGACTTCGCGGGCTCGCACCTGAGCTCGACTCCGTCAGCCTTCACGATGTAGGTCTGCGGATCAACCTCGATGTGCGGGAGATAGTCATTGAAGACCATGTCCTTCTTCCCGAGGCCCCTCGTGCCGTGCACCGGATAGACAATGCTCTGGAGTCCCAGCTTCGACTTGATGTCATTGTCAGCAGCCGCCTTGCTCACGAAGGTTACGCGGGTGCGGGGGAGAGCAAGGCCTATGCCGCCGAACATCGGCCTGAAATGCACAGGCTGCGGCGTAGGAATTGAAGCGTTCACGTCGCCCATCATGGATGCCGCGATGAAGCCGCCCTTCAGCACAATCTCCGGCTTCACGCCGAAGAAGGCGGGCTTCCAGAGAACGAGGTCAGCGAGCTTCCCGACCTCGACCGAGCCGATGATGTCAGAGCAGCCGTGCGCTATCGCCGGGTTGATGGTGTACTTCGAGATGTACCTCTTCACCCTGAAGTTGTCGTTCCTCGCGCTGTCCTCAGGGAGAGTGCCGCGCTGCACCTTCATCTTGTGCGCGGTCTGCCAGGTCCTCGTGATGACCTCGCCCACGCGGCCCATGGCCTGGGAGTCCGAGGAGAGCATCGAGAGCGCGCCCATGTCGTGGAGGATGTCCTCGGCCGCGATGGTCTCGCGCCTGATCCTGGACTCGGCGAAGGCGATGTCCTCCGGGACGCTCGGATCAAGGTGATGGCAGACCATCAGCATGTCGAGGTGCTCGTCAATGGTGTTGACCGTATAGGGCCTCGTGGGGTTGGTGGAGCTCGGCAGGACGTTGCTCATGCCGCAGGCCTTGATGATGTCAGGTGCATGGCCGCCGCCCGCGCCCTCGGTATGGTAGGTGTGGATGGTGCGGCCCTTGAAGGCGGCGATGGTGTCCTCGACGAATCCCGCCTCGTTGAGGGTATCGGTATGTATGGCGACCTGCACGTCATAGCGCTCGGCGACGCCCAGGCAGCAGTCGATCGCGGCGGGCGTGCTGCCCCAGTCCTCGTGAAGCTTGAGGCCCATGGCGCCTGATCTCACCTGCTCCTCAAGAGCGAGCGGGAGCGACGCGTTGCCCTTTCCCATGTAGCCGACGTTGACCGGCATGCTCTCCGCTGCCTCAAGCATCCGCTCCATGTTCCAGGGTCCCGGAGTGCAGGTAGTGGCGTTGGTTCCGGTCGCCGGGCCTGTGCCGCCGCCTATGAGTGTCGTTACGCCGGAGGAGAGCGCCTCGGCGCCCTGCTGCGGGCAGATGAAGTGCACGTGGCTGTCGATGCCGCCTGCTGTAACAATAAGCCCCTCACCGGAGATTACCTCTGTGCCCGCGCCGATGTTGAACGTCACGCCGTCCTGTATGTCGTGGTTGCCGGCGCTGCCGATTGCAGCGATATAGCCGTCCTTGATGCCGATGTCCGCTTTGTAGATCCCGGTATAGTCGACAATCAGCGCATTGGTGATGACCGTGTCAGCGGTCTCCGTGCAGGAAAGCTGCGACTGGCCCTGGCCGTCACGGATGACCTTTCCTCCGCCGAACTTCACCTCGCTTCCCCTCGTCAGATCCTTCTCAACCTCGATAATGAGGTCAGTGTCCGCGAGGCGCACGCGATCGCCTGTGGTCGGTCCGAACATGTCCGCATAAGCTTTCTTGTCAATCTTGCTCATCTTAAATTCCGTTTTATGATTGGCAGCCCTCAGGACTGCCGGGCAAAGCGGCTGCCCGGCAGATCAGTGCTGAACACGCTGCCTGACTAATCAAACTCAAGCTGGCCCATAACCTGCTGCCTGAAGCCGTAGACGCGCCTCATTCCCTGATACGGCACAAGCGTTACGGTTCTGGTCAGGCCGGGCTCAAAGCGGATGGCGGTTCCCGGTGTAATGTCGAGATGCATCCCGAGAGCCTTCTCCCGGTCGAACTGCAGAGCGGGATTTACCTCGTAGAAGTGGTAATGGGATCCGATCTGGCTTGGCCTGTCTCCGGTGTTGCTCACCGTCAGCTCAAGCTTCGAAAGCCCTTTGTAGAACTCGATCTCTCCATCATCGATGATAAATTCGCCGGGAATCATAACACCTCCTAAATTATGGGATTGTGCACGGTCACAAGCTTGGTTCCGTCCGGGAAGGTCGCCTCAACCTGAACCTCGGTTACCATCTCCGGGATGCCTTCCATCACGTCATCCCGGGTAAGGACATGGCGCCCCTCGTTCATAAGCTCGCTCACGGTCTTGCCATCCCTTGCGCCCTCAAGGATATGTGCCGAGATGAGCGCTACAGACTCAGGGTAGTTGAGCTTCACCCCTCTTGCACGGCGGCGCTCGGCAACCAGGGCCGCAGTGAAAAGTAAAAGTTTGTCCTGCTCGCGTGGCGTTAAGTTCATGTTGCTCTCTTCCTTAAACCAAAACCATTCCGTTGTTTCTATGCTATTCCCGTGCCACTGCCAGGCATCTCCCGGCAGGGCGGAAAGGAGGCTTCCTGATCATGTCGCCCAGACCCGGGGCGGCACCGGCTCCTTTCCGAGGATAAGAGGCCGGAGCCCGGTCCAGAGCGCCCTGAGCGCTCCTGTCACAGTCTCATTTCCTGATGAGAGGAGGCGCACGGCAAGCAGCCCGCTGACAGCCGTTACTCCGGCCTCGGCATCAGGGAAGCCCTCCAGGATTTCCCTGGCGGCGCCAGCGGTCTCATCGTTCCCCGCGGAGGCAATGAGCGTACCGATGCACTGCCTCCCGCGCAGCCCTGCCCGGGCAGAGAGGTCCCTCATCCCGTCAGCTCTCGACACCTCGCGGAGAATGAGGCTCTCGGAGCCGTCCTCCTCCGTCCTGCAGACACTGATGGAGTTCAGGAAAAAGCTCCCGTCAAAGCCGGTTTTCCCGACGGGGCTCCCGACAACAGCGGTGTCCCAGAAGATGAACTTCCCGGTGGGCGCCGCATGGATGACTGTCGAAACCTTGGTATGGGTCCCCAGGAAATAAATGTTTGGCTGAGGCAGGATCTCAAGCTCAGCACCATCGCCCGCAGTGAAGTCCTGCCTCACGCGCGACACCAGGTCGCCGGCCGTGCGGTAGTACTTGGTGGCTCCCGGCGTCGTCAGGAGTACTTTGCTGCCTGCGGCAGCCTCAAGCCTGGTCTCAAGCCTGTCGCAGCCCGCTATCCCGCCGGGCGGGTGAAGTAGGTAGACATGAGCAGTCTCCTCCGGATAGAACACTTTCTGCACCACAAGAGGGCCCTCGTGCTCATTTTCAGTGAGCACAGTGCGCCCTTTGTGTGATTCGCATCTTAGGTAAATGCGCGCTTCCCAGGTATCACTCATACTGATTCTTTGAAACTGGCCTGACTCCGCTCCCCAGGCAAAAAAAAGCCCGGAAGATCTCCTCCCGGGCCCTGTTCCTGCCGGACCTGGCAGGCTGTTTCGTACAAAGGAGCACTGACAGCCTGCAGGTTCTGTGCCTAGACCGTCAGGTACTTCTTGATGAGCGTCTCGTCGAGCTCTGACATCTTCCCGCTCGCGACGCCCTCGCCGCGGTCGATGATGAAGAAGCGGTCTCCCATCTTGCGGGCAAACGGAAGCTTCTGCTCGACAAGGAGCACGGTAAGGCCGATTTCCTTGTTGAGCCTGCGCATGATCTGGGCAATCTCCGCGACGATGTTCGGCTGTATGCCCTCGGTCGGCTCGTCGAAGATGATGAGCTTCGGATCCGTTACCAGGGCGCGGCCGATGGCGAGCTGCTGCTGCTGGCCGCCGGAGAGGTCGCCGCCCTGGCGGCTCCTCATGTCGTAGAGCACCGGGAACATGTCGTACACCTGCTTGGGCACGGCCTTCAGGCCGTCGCGCCTCGCGGGAAGCCCGATCTCGAGGTTCTCCTCAACAGTAAGGAGAGGGAAGATCTGCCTGCCCTGCGGCACATAGCCGATGCCGACCCTGGCGTGGTCCTCCACTGGCAGGTGCGTGATGTCCTTGCCGTCGAAGGTGATTGTCCCCGAGGCCATATGGTGCTGCCCCATGATGGTGTCCATCAGCGTGGTCTTCCCGACGCCGTTTCTGCCCATCACGCAGAGGCACTCGCCCTTCTCGACGCTGAGGGAGAGGTCCCAGAGCGTATGGCTCTGCCCGTAAAACTGATTCAGGTCCTTGATCTCAAGCATGCTCATGATGCGTCACTCCCCAGATATACCTCTACGACCTTCGGATTTGCCTGCACCTCGGCCATCGATCCCTCCGCGAGGACATGGCCCTGGTGGAGGACGGTCACCTTGCGCGCGATGCTGCGCACGAAGTCCATGTCATGCTCTACCACGATGATGGTGTGGGTGTGCTCGAGCGAGAGCAGCAGCTCTGCGGTCTTCTGCATCTCCTGCCTGGTCATGCCGGTTACCGGCTCATCAACGAGGAGGAGCTGCGGCTTCTGCATGAGGAGCATGCCGAGCTCGAGCCACTGCTTCTGCCCGTGGGAGAGGAGCCTTCCGTCCTTGCCGCGGAGATCCTTGAGGCCGGTGAGCTCGAGAACGCTGTCGCGCATCTCGTTGTCCTCGGCGCTCATCTTCCCGCGGAGCGTTGACCAGACGGTCTTGGGGCCGGAGAGCGCAAGCTCGAGGTTCTCGTCAACCGTCATGTTCTCGAAGACGGTCGGCTTCTGGAACTTGCGCCCGATGCCGGCCTGCGCGATGGCAGGCTCATCCAGATCCAGGAGGTTGATGTTCTGTCCGAACCAGGCGCTGCCGCTGTCCGGACGGGTCTTGCCGGTGATTATGTCCATCATGGTGGACTTTCCGGCGCCGTTCGGGCCGATGATGCACCTGAGCTCGCCCTTCTCGATGTAGAGGTTGAGATCGTTTATGGCCTTGAAGCCGTCGAAGCTCTTGTTGATGCCCTCGAGGTAGAGCATCATGCCGTGCGAGCCGTCAGGCGCCTCGCCGCCGTGGGAGACATGCTTCTTCAGGAACTTCCCGGCGAAGCTTGAGAATAACTTCTTTTCCATCTTTAAGCCTCCTTCGGTGATGCTTCAGCCGCTGCAGGCTCTGCCGCGGGAGCGGCCTCACGGGCAGCGTCCGCTGCCGCAAGCGCCTTCCTCTCGGCCTGCTTTGCCCTGATCATGCCGATGATGCCGACAATGCCCTTCGGAAGGAACAGGGTAACGAGGACGAAGATGAGTCCCAGCGCATAGAGCCAGCCGTCAGGGAAGATGCCGGTGAATACGGTCTTCGCGTAGTTGACGAGGATCGCGCCGACAATCGCGCCGTAGAGCGACGCGCGGCCGCCGACCGCAACCCAGATGACAATCTCAATCGAGTTGATGGGGTTGAACTCGCCAGGGTTGATGATGCCGACCTGCGGTACGTAAAGCGCTCCGGCGACTCCGGCAAGCATCGCCGCGACGGTGAAGATCGCGAGCTTGAAGTACTCAACGCGGTAGCCCATGAAGCGGGTCCTGGACTCGGCGTCGCGGATCGCGATTGTGACCTTGCCGAGGCGCGACCTCATCAGGTAGCGGCAGAGGAGGTAGCCGAACGTGAGCGCGAGCGCGGAGAGGAAGAGCAGAACGTCTCTCGTGGCGTCAGAGGCGAGCGAGAAGCCCAGGATGTCCTTGAAGTCGGTGAGTCCGTTGTTGCCGCCGAAGCCGGTCTCGTTTCGGAAGAACGCAAGCGCGAGGGCGAAGGTCAGGGACTGCGTGATGATCGAGAGGTACACGCCGCCGACTCTCGAGCGGAAGGCGAAGAAGCCGAAGATGAAGGCAAGGGCACCCGGCACCAGCAGGATCAGTATAGCCGCGAACCAGAAGTGGTTGACGCCGTACCAGTACCACGGCAGCTCGTGCCAGTTGAGGAACACCATGAAGTCAGGGAGCTCGGGGTTGCCGTAGACGCCTCTCGCGCCGATCTGGCGCATGAGGTACATGCCCATGACATAGCCGCCGAGGCCGAAGAAGGCCGCGTGGCCCAGGGAGAGGATGCCGAGGTATCCCCATATGAGATCAAGCGAGACCGCAAGAAGCGCGTAGCAGAGGTACTTTCCGAACAGCGTGATGGTGTTCGAGCCGACATAGAGGGCGCTGCCGTCCTTGAAGAAGGCATTGCCTGCAATCATCAGGAGCACGAATATCCATACTGTGCCAAGGACGCTGAACCCGCCCCGGTCCTTTTTCAATAAACTGCTAACCATGGCTTACCCCTCAACAGAGCGTCCGTGCTGCGGGAAGAGGCCGCGGGGACGTTTTTGAATGAATATGATGACGCCGACCAGGATGAAAATCTTGGCGAGCATCGCGCCTGCCATAGGCTCAAGCACCTTGTTGGCAACGCCGAGGACCATGCCTCCGACCATCGTGCCCCAGATGTTTCCGGCGCCGCCGAATACGACGACGAGGAAGGAGTCAACGATGTAGTTCTGACCGAGGTTCGGGCCCACGTTGGTGAGCTGCGAGAGCGCGACGCCGGCAAGGCCGGCGATTCCGGAGCCGAGGCCGAAGGTCAGCGCGTTCACCCTTCCGGAGCGCACGCCCATGTTGCGCGCCATGGCGCGGTTCTGGGAGACGGAGCGGACCTCAAGGCCGAGCCTCGAGTGCTGCAGGATCCAGCGGAGGGTGAAGAACACCGCAAGGCAGAAGAGGATGATGTAGAGGCGGTTGTAGGTTACCGAGAAGAACTCGTTGATCCTGATGGCGCCGCTCATGAAGTCAGGGATGACCACGTTGCGGTTGAGCGCGGTGAAGATGCTGCGCACCAGCTGCTGCAGGAGCAGGCTTATTCCGAAGGTCGCAAGGAGGGTCTCAAGCGGGCGCCCGTAAAGGTGCTGTATGACCGTGCGCTCGATGATGATTCCGGTGAGGCCGCTCACGCAGAAGGCCGCGGGAATCGAGATGAGGAGGGCAATGCCCGGATAGTTCGGCATGCACTGCTGTATGACATAGACCGTATAGGCTCCGATCATCATCAGCTCGCCGTGGGCCATGTTGATGACGCCCATAACGCCGAAGGTGATGGTGAGGCCGATGGCGGCAAGCACCAGGACGGAGCCCAGGCTGATGCCGAAATAGACCGTCTCAAGTCCGCTGTAGAACGACTGCGACGACTTGAGGCTTCCGACCTGTGTCTCTGCGTAGACGCGGTTCGAGACGTCGGAGTCATGCTCCGCGATGTCGCCGAGCTTCTGCATGAGGAGCGGGGATCTGAAGCCGGAGAGGATATGCATCGCGCCGTTCCTGATCTTCGGATCCTCATCATTGAGGTCCGCGGAGGCGATGACGTAGGTCAGCATCTCCGAAAGATCCGGATCGGTCGTGATGTAGAGGTCGCGGAGAAGCTGCAGCTTTGACGCGTCTTCCTGCGAGACGTTTCCGATTAGCGCGTGGGCGCTCTCGATCCTCTTCTCCTCAGGTATGCTCTGGTCGGAGAGAGTGCGCATGGCGAGGATAAGGTGAAGGCTCTCGCGGATGCTGTTGTTGACGGAGACGCGCTTCAGGTCGCGGCTCTTGCCGCTGAAGGCCTCGCCGCCCTTGACCTTGAAGTAGTTCTCGCCTACCTTGGCGTAGACCTCCTTACTCTTTTTGTCGAAGAAGAGCTCGCCCTTCTGGGCTGACTCGAGAAGGAGCTGGCTCCACCCTTCCTTGCTGTCGCCGATGACGTCAAAGGCCTCCTTCTTCTGCTCGAAGGAGGAGCTCCTGTCACCGAGGACCCCCAGGGCCTCGTCCGGCGTCATGGCAGCCGCCGCCTGCGGAAGCAGGAGGCAGAGCGCCGCAAAAAGCGCCGCACAGAACATTTTTGCTGTACTTTTCATAAGCTTGTTCCCGGATAGAAAAACCTCCCCCGCCAGACAGCCGGCTTCTGTGTCGGCCCGGACAAGGGAGGTTACAGAGATGCAGGAAATAATGCCTTTACGCTGTTACTTCGATGCTCCGCCGCACTTGCCGGTTACCACATTGAAGTTTCCGCAGGAGAGAGGCTTGCGCCAGTCTGAAATCAGGTCCTTTGAGCCGGGCAGGTAGTCTGACCACGCGTCTCCGACGACAGTTCCCTTGGTCTCGTAGACAACCTCGAACTGGCCGTCATCCTGAATCTCGCCGATGAGGACAGGCTTGGTGATGTGGTGGTTCGGCATCATGGTTGCGATGCCGCCGCTCAGGTTCGGTACGGAGACGCCGATGAGGGCATCCTGCACTGCCGAGTAGTCGGTGGTGCCGGCCTTCTCGACCGCCTTGACCCACATGTTGAAGCCAATGAAGGTGGCCTCCATCGGGTCATTGGTTACGCGCTTCTCGTCCTTCACGAACTTGTGCCACTTCTCGATGAACTCGTCGTTGAGCTCGCTGTCGACGCTCTCGAAGTAGTTCCAGGCTGCGAGGTGGCCGACGAGCGGCTTGGTGTCGATTCCGGCAAGCTCCTCCTCACCGACGGAGAAGGCGATGACCGGGATGTCCTTGGCGGATACGCCCTGGTTCGCGAGCTCCTTGTAGAAAGGAACGTTCGCGTCGCCGTTGATGGTGGAGATCACCGCGGTCTTCTCGCCGGCGCCGCCGAACTTCTTGATCTCGGAGACGATGGACTGCCAGTCAGAGTGGCCGAACGGGGTGTAGCTGATCATGATGTCCTTGTCGGTGAAGCCCTTGGACTTCAGATAGGCCTCGAGGACCTTGTTGGCGGTTCTCGGGTAGACGTAGTCGGTTCCGACAAGAGCCCAGCGCTTGACGCCCTGCTTCAGGAGATAGTCAACTGCAGGAATGGCCTGCTGATTGGGCGCAGCTCCGGTATAGAATACGTTCTTGGATGACTCCTCGCCCTCATACTGAACAGGGTAGAAGAGGATGCCGTTGAGCTCCTCGACGACAGGGAGGACGGACTTTCTGGAAACGGAGGTCCAGCAGCCGAAGATGGCTGCGACCTTGTCCTTCTGGATAAGCTCGCGGGCCTTCTCGGCGAAGAGAGGCCAGTTGGAGGCAGGGTCAACGACGACCGCCTCAATCTTCTTCCCGAGGACTCCGCCCTTCTTGTTCTGCTCGTCAACGAGCATCAGGAGAGTGTCCTTGAGGGAGGTCTCGGAAATCGCCATGGTTCCCGAGAGTGAGTGGAGCACGCCGATCTTTATTGTGTCTTCCGCTGCCATTGCGGCGCTGCTGCCGAGAACGGTTGAGAGCAGTGCGGCCACGGCAAGCTTGCTGATTTTTACCATATGAGCTATCTCCAGTCTGATGAAAATTGCTGTTACTCTCTCAAAAGAGCAAGGAGCGTGCCACAGACCGGAAATTTGTGCGGGAGATCGCATTATCAGCAAAAAAAACGCCCCAAAAGATCCGCTCAGTCATTGGCTTTCCGTCAAAAACCGTGAGGATATCCTTACCCCTGAAAACACACCCTGATGCACCGGTACCAAGCCAGGCGGCAGTGCCTGCGGATCGCAGGGGAGTGCATAAAAAACCCAATTTGAATACGTTTTAACTCCGGTGCACAGATCTGGGGAAAATTAGCCAATGTCCGGAAAGCCAGCCAGAATCATCCGAATGGTTAAAAAATATCCAGATAAAAGCATGTATCTTCAGTGACTTCGTGGCACAGTTCCCGGACGGATGGGATTCTGTCTTGTTTATTTATTCATCTTTATTGCATTTTTATTCAAAGCGATCATCAGCAGTGCATGAAGGAAAAGAGTGCGCTGCGGCGCATCACTGAGCCTGCTGCCGTGCCGGAATATGAAGTGCGTCACATCCTGGGGCGCGAGGCCAATGCATGGCTTTGAGCCGGCCGCAGATCCGCACCGCCAGGCTCGCTCACTTCAGGCATCCCGCCTTCCGCCTGAGCAAAGATGAGGCATTTATGAGATGTTTCGGGCCCAAAAGAATACAATATGGAAAATCATACCGGCCATCTCCCTCATCCTGCCGCAGGCAGGAAAATCAGCTGTTTCAGGTAAAATCGGGAGATGGGCAGCGGCAGGAGGTCTTCATCATGAACAGCACTCTGGAGAGAATCATCCGCAGGGGATACTCGATCGCCGGCAGGATATTCGATGCCGTAACCATGAGCAACCTGAAGGTTGTGGCGGTGAAGAGCCTCACGATAGAGTACAGCGACGATGAGGCCTACAGGATGCTCGCATCTCTCGGAAGCCGCAAGGGCAACCGGATCGGGAGGGCCATCGCCAGGTGCTACGGCGAGACGCACGATCCTGTGGTGCTGCTTGAGATAAGCGGCTTCAGGGACAGCCTGGACGGCTCCGCGGAGGGGGTGCTCGCGCCTGACGGCGGAACCACTGTCCGCTGCCGGATCGGACCTCCGGCGCTCCTCCGGGAGCTCCCCTCCCCGCCTGACGATCCCTACCTCAGGATGATCTCGAACTACCAGGACGAGGGCTGCCTGATTGAGATCCTGATTAAGGGAGAGAAGCTCGCGGGATTCGCCGCCCTTACCGAGAAGCGCATGACGAGGATCGGGGCCGCGGTCATCGGAGCCGTCGGAAAGAAGGATCCCGCAGGACCGGCTGCGGTATGCAGGACTCCTGCCCCTGAGGCGGAGAGCAGATCGGAGCAGAGTGACGAGCGCTGACGCTCAGCGGCGGGACTGCTGCTTTCCCCCGGCCGCGCCTTTCCTGCTGTCCTTTTTGCCCGCTGACGCGCTCTCCTTTCTGCCGCCCTCTTTTTTACCGATGCTCCCCGCTGCGGAGCAGGCATCCCGGTAGCCTCCGCGGCAGCTCAGCGCGAACCACCTGTGCGCCTCATCCTTGCTGCTGCCGACGCCCTTTCCGGAGAGATAGAGTATGCCTATGTTGTAGGCCGCGGCCGGGAAGCCCAGCTCATGCGACTCCTTCCAGCACTCCATGGCCTTCTTATAGTCAAGGCTCACTCCCCTTCCCGAGGCGTAGAGCATGCCGAGGTTGAAGAGCGCCCTCGAGTAGCGCGCGTCGCCGGCCCTCCGGTACAGCTCCGCGGCCTTCGCCGGATCCGCCTCTACCCCTGAGCCGGTGTCGTACATGACGCCGAGGTTGAAGAGCCCGGCCGGATCGCCCTTGGCCGCAGCCTTCTCGAAAAGCCTCTGCGCCTCTGAGAGATCCTTCTTCACGCCCCTCCCGTAGGAGTAGAGGACGCCGAGCATGCTGACAGCCGGAGTGAAGCCCCCGTCAGCGGCCTTCCGGTACCAGTACGCCGCCTTGCTGTAGTCAGCCCTGACGCCGACGCCGTAGTCATAGAGCCTCGCGAGGTTGTACTCTGCCTCGTGGAGTCCTGTTGCGGCGGCCTTGCGGTAGCAGAACTCGGCATTCTGCGTTGAGCGCTTCATGCCCTGCCCTGACTCGAAGAGCTCTCCCAGGTTGTTGTAGGCGATGGCTGAGCCCAGATCCGCGGCCTTCCTGTAAAGAACTGAGGCCTCGACGTACGACTTCCTGCTCCTTGCCTCCTCCGCGTCGCGGAGAAGCTCCGCAACCTTTGCCCGGTCCGCGGGAGCCACGCTGATGACAGGAGTGCTGTCCGCGCTCTTGCCCGAAGCTGCCATTGAAGAGGCAGGCAGCGAGAGGCAGAGAGCTGCGGCAATGGCGAGGACAGCAGTTTTTCTGGAAAGCATCAGGGCAGCTCCGGGAGTGAATACTGAGCCTGAGATTACCACATAAGAGGCGCATTATCCCGCACTGTGAGGGCAAAATCAGCCCCATCACACAAAAGGGAAAAAATTAGGGAGGGAAATTATGCGGCCCCTCTCCGGGGCCGCGGGAAAGTGCCCCTCAGAGGGGCAGATGAATCAGTAGCGGTGCCTGAGCTCAGAGCCGCTCAGGAACTGGGGCTGTCGGTCCCTGCTGATGAAGTGCTGGTAGATGGCATCATAGACCAGCACGTTCTGCACGTAGTTCCTGGTCTCCTTGAAGGGGATGCTCTCGACCCAGATGTCGGCCGCAACCCCGGCGCCGTCGCTGTCCGTCCACTTCGTAACCCTGCCGGGGCCAGCGTTGTAGGCGGCGCTCGCGAGGATGCGGTTGCCGCCGTACTTCTCAAGGAGCTGCATCAGGTAGCAGCTGCCGAACGAGACGTTGATCTCCGGATCAAAGAGGGCGTCCTTTCCTGAATAGGCAATGCCGCACTTCCCGGCAATGTTGGCCGCGGTCTGAGGCATGAGCTGCATGAGGCCCGCCGCCCCTACAGGAGACCTGGCGAACGGGTTGAGCGCGCTCTCCTGGCGGGAGATGGCGTAAAGGTAGCTGAGCGGCACTCCGGTCTCCCGCGAGCGCTGGCGGTAGAAGGAGAGCATCGGGGTCGGGAAGCGCAGGCTCAGGACGCTCCAGGCCTTGGCGTAGATCGATGCGTTGACCGAGAAGTCAAACCAGCCCTTGTCAAGCGCGAGCATGGCCGCCTCCAGCTTCTCGTTTCTGGGGATTGCCAGGATGAACCTGCGCCACTCCCTCTGCGCGTTGAGGGTATCGCCGACGGCGAGGAGCTCGTGGATGCGGGCGAACTCCGGCCAGCGCCTTACGGCCTCCTCCTCGGTAACCTTTTTCACGAGAGGGCTCTCGTCATTGAAGGAGAGAGGCTTCCCGAGGCGCTGTGAGGCCATGAAGCCGTAGAAGCTGCGCTCGCGGGTAACCTTCGCGTAAAGGCGCTCGGCCTCTGCCTGGTTCCCGGCCTCGGCGAGCGCGCGGGCCTTCCAGTAGGTCCACCTCAGATCCCTTGCGGAGTCGCCGGTAAGCTTCCTTATCCAGAGGTTCATGTCCCTGAAGTTCCCGCGCCTTATCGCAAAGCGGATCCGGAGCTCCTTAAGGGAGTCTGCGTCATGGAGGCTGTCAAGCTGCCTGTCAGCCCAGGGCACGAGGCTGTCGACGCGGTCGGCGTAGACGTGCCAGATGATGTTCCTGAGAGCCTCAGCGTACTCGCTCTCTGAAAGCGAGTATTTTGTCCTTGCCTCAGGAAGGAGCGCCGCGGCACCCTCTGTGTCAGTCCTCGCCATGGAGCTCAGGGCCGCGACGACGATGCTGTTGTTCAGGTGATCATTTCCGCCCGGGACAAGGTCCATGAATGAGGAAGGACTGGAGTAGACCTTCTGCGCCAGCTGCGCCCTCCCCTCATAGGAGCTTCCTTTGAGATAGGAGACCAGCGCGGCGACGCCCTTGGCCTGGTTCCTAGCGCGGATCGAGGACATGAGCTTCGTCCAGTAGATCCCGGGGATGGCCTTCCCTGACGAGCGCCAGGCGGAGAAGAGGCCGGCGCAGTCATCAGGCACGGAGGCGCCCTGCCCCTTCATGAAGGTCTTCTCCATGAAGCCAAAGGCCGCGTCTGCCTTTCCGGTGCGGTACTCCGCATACTCATAGAGGCAGGCAAGCCCGGTGTCCTGAGGCCTCCCAGTCGCGACGGCAAGCACTCCGCGGTAGTCTCCGGCGTTCGAGAGCTTCCTGATGTACTTCGACTCGAGATCGCCCGCCCTCGCCGTGCCGTCATTCTTCTTTATGTAGGCGGCAGCCTTGCCGTATCCGTCAAAGGCGCCGTAGTAGATCTCATAGAAGTCAAGGTAGTCCTGCAGCGGATAGTCACGGCTGATTCCGCCTCTCGCCGCGCGCGCCTCGTCGAACTGCCCGGCCTTGAGGAGCGACTTGACCCGGAGGTAGAGGATCTGATCGCGGCTCATGCTCGCTGGATCGACCGCCTCTGCCCTTGAGCCTGTGATGCTGTGATCAACCGGCGCGGGGACCTCGGAGTTGGGTATGAACCTCTGCCCGGACGTTCCGACCTCATCTGCCGTGCCGGCAGCGGAGGCGGCACCCTGCGCGCTGTCCTGCGCCAGGCCATCCTGTCCCTGGGCCGCAGCAGAGCCTGCACCTGCGGAGCAGGAGGAGAGAGCAAGCCCGACGGCCGAGACCCCTGCGATGGTCAGTATCATTTTCCTGAGAGAGTATTTCATATCCTGTCCTTCAGAATCAGAGCTTTATCCGGGACGCGGTGCGGGAAGCAGCGTGAAATGCACGCTCTCCGGCGCTTGCGCCTCTTTAGATTCTAGCACCATGCGCTGCCGCGTTTGCCCACACCTCAGGGCAGGTGCAAAAAGTCAGGCATTTTCCGCCATGTACGCAGAAAATAGCAAAATGCAGGGCGTACGCACGAAGCACAGGCAGTACCAGACTTGAAAACATTTGTGGCGGCATTTTTTCAAAAAATCGGTTAAGGTATGAGGTTGCCAA
>ONIT01000146.1 GCA_900317945.1 uncultured Pseudomonadota bacterium | reverse complement strand
CTGGGTCATGCTTGCAGTCTCGGAGGCGAAGTCTACATCCTGGATGCGGCTCCTTGCGTCGGACACGTTGGTGATGGTGTTGCTCTGGTTGCTGATGGTGGAGGTCAGACGGTTCTGTACTGCGCCCCACTGTGCTCTCTCGGAGTCAACGTGGCTGATCATCGCGTCGAGGACCTTGACTGCTGCCTGGGCATTGGCCTGCGATGTCATGCTGATGGAGAGCTTGGCCGCTGCGGTCTTGACAGCTTCCACATTGGTGCCTGAGATTGCCATGGCGGAGGCGAAGACGTTGGAGCCCTTGAGTCCGTCCTTGTCCTTGTCGGCGATGTTCCTGAGCATTGCCCGGCCGGTGGCATTGGCGGCAGTGCCGGCGAAGCTGATGGTCGAGCCGCTTGCAACCTCCGCCGAATGTCAGGTCGGAGAAGCTTGCCGTTA
Organism: uncultured Pseudomonadota bacterium; assembly: GCA_900317945.1. Taxonomy (GTDB): domain Bacteria; phylum Pseudomonadota; class Gammaproteobacteria; order Enterobacterales; family Succinivibrionaceae; genus UBA2810. Next base: position 5,415 of record ONIT01000146.1, on the reverse strand, counting down.
CGGTCTGATCCGAGTGTGATCCTACCTGGAACTTTACCAGCCCGTCAGTGCCGTTAGCCTTGTTGTTGGCGTCAGCTCCGCCAAGTGAGCCGTTGAGGAGGTGGAGAGTTCCGCCGAAGGAGGTCTGCTCGCCGATACGCTGGATCTCGAGGGAGAGCTGGTCAGTCTCCTCCTGGATAGCGGTGCGCTCGGAGTCAGCGTTAGTGCCGTTGGCGCTCTGGAGGGCGAGGGTTCTCATGCGCTGCAGCATGTTGGTGATTTCCTCGGTGGCGCCCTCTGCGGTCTGGCACATGGAGATGCCGTCGTTCGCATTGCGGTTGCCCTGGGTCAGGCCGTTGATCTGGGAGGTCATACGGGACGCGATCTGAAGGCCGGCGGCATCATCCTTGGCAGAGTTGATTCTCTTGCCCGAGGAGAGCTTTGCATAGCTGTCAGAGAGCTTGCTGGTTGCCTTGGAAAGGGCTGACTGCGCGCGAAGCGAGCTGGTGTTGGTATTTACATAGATAGACATATTTCACTCCCCGGAGCCCGTAACCCGGACATCCTTAAATTGTTTTTGTTTGTGTGTTTGCTTTCTTCCTGCTGAAAAGGTTATCGGCAGGGGATCGGTCGGCTTTAGGGAGAAAAGCGAAAATGTGACGGAGTGCGTGATTTTTCCGGGCTCAGGCTCTTTCCCGCCCTGCTGACCCTCACGGAAATGAAAAAGGCGGGAATGCCCCGCCCTGCAAAGAGAAAAATCCGGATCAGAAAATCCCGAAGAGCTTGGTCTTCTCAACGGAGAGGACTTTGTAGCCCTGATCCGTAACAGCCTTCGAGAGGACGTCATCAGCGACATCCTTCGCGAGCGTTACGACCGCGCGCCCCTTCTCATGGCTGACGTCAGCCTCTTTGACTCCGTCAACTGCCGAAAGCGCGTCCCTGACCCTTGCCTCGCAGTGCGGGCACTTCATTCCCTCAATTTTTATGGTCTTCTTCATTTTTATGCTCCCTGATTCCCTGCCTTCCCGTCCCTTTCGACGTATACGGCAAGGTAGCCCTGTTCCTGAACGGCGTCCTTTATCTCCTGATCCGTGATGGTCTCATCGCTGAAGACCAGCTCCGCCGTCCCTTCCTTGTACGAAACCCTTGCATCGCGCACGCCGAGCGCAAGAAGCGCGCTCTTCACCGCCCTCTCGCAGTGCCCGCACATCATGCCCTGTATGCCGACGGTTACGAGCTGCTCGCCCTCGCCCGGCACAAGCCTCTCCTCTGCCATTTCCTCTCCTTTGCCGCCGTTTTTGCTTCCAGCGGCGTCCCCGGGGAGGTACTCCGCCTCCTCAGGGCTTCCTTTCCTGATGACTGTTGCCTCGCCCTTAAGCGCAAGGCTCTTTCCCGAAGGCCTGTCATGCGAGCCGTCATGTATCCTCGCGAAGTTGAGCCGGAGCGCGTTCATGCAGACCGTGACCGAGGAGAGGCTCATCGCGAGCGCCCCGACGGCAGGGCTCAGCTCGAAACTGAGGCCGAAGAGAGCCTGATATACCCCCGCAGCAAGAGGAATGCAGGCGACGTTGTAGAAGAACGCCCAGAAGAGGTTCTGATGGATGTTCCTCACCGCCGCGCGGCTGAGGCGCACCGCAGCCGGGACATCGTCAAGCCTGCTCCTCATGAGGACCACGTCGGCCGCGTCTATCGCGACATCGGTCCCGGCTCCGACCGCTATGCCGGTGTCAGCCGCGGTGAGCGCGGGCGCGTCATTGATGCCGTCGCCGACCATGGCGGTCCTGCCGGTGGCCTTAAGCCTTCCCACAACATCAGCCTTGATGTCAGGCATGACTCCCGCGACGACAAGATCGACTCCTGCCTCGCGCCCGATGGCCGCTGCCGTCCGCTCGTTGTCGCCTGTCAGCATCACGGTCCTGATGCCCATATTGCGAAGGCTCCTGATTGCCTCCCGGCTCTCGTCCCTTATCGCGTCAGCGACGGCAATCACGCCGAGAAGAGTCTTTCCCTTCGCGAAGAAGAGCGGGGTGGCGCCGCGCGCCGTGAACTCATCTGCCTTCCGCCCGATCTCCTCCGGGATCTCCGCAATCTGGGAGATGAAACTCCGGCTTCCTCCGGAGATTCTCTCCCCCGAAAGATCCGCCTCCAGGCCCTTCCCGGGGATTTCCCGGAAAGCGGAGAGCTCCTTCGCCTCCACGCCTTCTGCCTCTGCGTATGATGAGACTGCCGCGGCGAGCGGGTGATCGCTCATTTTCTCGAGGGAGTACGCGATTGAGAGAAGCTCCTTCTCACTCTGCCCATCAGCCGGAATGACGCCAGCTGCCTCAGGCTTCCCTCTTGTAACAGTTCCGGTCTTGTCGAGCGCGATGACAGAGGTCCTGCCGGCGGACTCAAGGGCCGCCGCGGTCTTGAAGAGGATACCGTTCCTCGCGCCGACGCCGTTTCCGACCATGATGGCGACCGGAGTCGCGAGCCCGAGTGCGCACGGGCAGCTGATGACAAGGACTGAGACCGCCCTCGCGAGGGCGAAGGCAAAGTCACTCCCCGTAATAAGCCAGCCTGTGAGCGTGATAAGGGAGACAATGATTACTCCCGGGACAAATACTGCCGACACCCGGTCCGCAATCCTTGAGATCGGCGCCTTGGTAGCCGCCGCGTCGGAGACCAGCCTCACTATCGCCGCAAACGAGGTGTCCTCGCCGGCGCGCAGCGTGCGGCAGCGGATGAAGCCTGATCTGTTGACCGTTGCCGCGGAGACCTCATCGCCCTCCTTCCTGTCAGATGGAACGCTCTCTCCCGTGAGCGCCGACTCGTCAACCGCTGCGCTCCCGCTCACGATCACCCCGTCCGCGGGGATGTTCGCGCCGGGCCGCACGATGAAGATGTCTCCGGGCTTCAGATCCGCGACAGGGATCTCGGTCTCCTTCCCTTCATGAGGCTTTTGAGCGCGTCGGTAGTGCGGCCCTTTGAGTAGGACTCGAGGGTCTTCCCGAAGGTGATGAGGCAGGGAATCATCGCGGCGGTCTCGAACCAGAGGTGGTTCATGAGGAGACTCTCAACAGCGGCGCCGTTTCCCTTCCCCATCTCGGAGGCCATGGCAAAGAGCGCCGTCAGGCTGTAAAGGAACGAGGCGGACGAGCCGAGCGCCACCAGCGTGTCCATGTTGGTGCTCCGGTGCAGGAACGCGCCGAATCCCCCGGTGAAGAACTTCCTGTTCATGAAAAGGACAACGGAGGAGAGAATGAGCTGCATGATGCCCATGCAGACGCCGTTCTCCAGGAAGAGCGGAATGGGGAAGCCCCATCTCATATGCCCGAGGGAGAGGTACATCAGGGGAAGGAGCACGGCGAGCGACCAGAGGAGGCGCCGGAGAAGCTCAGGCGTCTCGCGGTCCTGCAGCGCGTCCTCCTCCGGTGCGGCACTTTCTGCTGCAGCGCCTCCCTGTGGCGCGGCGCCGTAGCCCGCGTCCTTCACAGCCCTCACGATGTCGCCTTCAGATGCTGTTCCCTCAACCTGCATCGAGTTCGTGAGGAGGCTTACGGCGCATGAGGCTACCCCGGGAACTGCCCTCACTGCCTTCTCGACATGTGACTGGCAGGCGGCGCAGCTCATTCCGGTGACTCTGTATCTTTCCATCTTTTCTCCTTTCTCCGGGAGGCAGCGCCTTCCTGAAGAAATCCGGATCTGCTATTTCATGAGCTTTTCGGTGAGGCGCGCGAGCTCGTCGATGACCGCGTCATTTCCTTTCCTGATCTCGTCCGCGACGCAGCCCCTGATATGGGCGGCAAGGAGCTCACGGTTGAAGGCATTGAGAGCGGAGATCGCCGCCTGGATCTGCACCATGATGTCCGGGCAGTAGGCGTCCTCCTCAACCATCCGCTCAACGCCGCGGATCTGTCCCTCGGCCCTCCTGAGACGGTTGAGGAGCTTCCTCCTCTCCTCGTCCGTCCTCATCTTATGGCTGTGGATGCCCCTGCAGCAGCAGGGGCAGCATCCTGCCCCATGCGCTTCTGCATTCTCATCAGCAGTGTCTTTCAGAGCTTCCCCTGTCATAGCTTCCTCCATGCCTTTCTGCTGATCAGAGTATACCCCCTGGGGGTATATGTCAAGTTCAGGGGAACAACAGCTCTCACCAGGCTCTGGCACGGTCTTGAGCTATAAGACTGAGAAACAGTCTTCATATCTGTTTTTTGTGGTGCATCTGCGGCCGCGAAGCAGAAACTGATGGTAGACTGCTGACTTGGAAGCAGTAAAAGCGGGTGAACCATGAAAGAATTACCAATCGGCATGCAGGGATTTGACGCAATCAGAACCGGAGATATGGTTTATGTCGATAAAACAGACATAATTTACCGTATGGTTAAAAACAATCGCCAGTGCTTTATCTCCCGTCCGCGCCGGTTTGGAAAGAGCCTCCTCGTGTCAACTCTTGAAAGCCTGTTCTCACGCGGCACCGAAATGTTCAAAGGCCTTGCCATAGAAAAACTGTGGACAGAAAGGACCTACAGGGTACTGCGTTTCGATTTCTCCGGAATTCAGTGTGATTCCCTGGAAAATTTCCAGAAAGCCGCAGTCAGGAAATTTTGGCGTGTGGCAATGAAATGCGGAGCACTTGACAATACATGCAGTCCGGAAAACTTTACGGGTATTGCTGATCTGATGGACGAGATCACCATGAACATGGACATTGGCTCAACGGTTCTGCTGATCGATGAATATGACTGCCCGCTGAACACGAATCTCGGCAACCAGGAAGTTTTCAACGGGATCCGGAAGGCAATCCGTGATTTTTATTCGTCAGTCAAGGAAAACAGCAGCAGGTTCCGCTTTATTTTCGTTACCGGCGTATCACGTTTCAACAAGGTAACTCTGTTCAGCGCAGGCTCAAGCATTAAGGATCTCAGCCTTAGCCCTATCTACGGCAGCCTGCTCGGATATACCGAGGATGAGATAAGGCATTATTTCGCTCCTCATCTGAAGGCGGCAGCCTCCTCTATTTTCGGCATAAGTCAGGATGAGGTAACCGAAGCACATATCGATCAGGTCATGGACGGGCTCAGGAGCCATTACGACGGGTACTGCTTCGATGAGAAAGCCTCAGTTCATGTATACCAGCCCTGGTCTGTGCTGAATTTCCTGGCTCCTGATAACCTGTATCAGCTGAGCGACTACTGGTTCATTGACAGCGGTGTCAGCACGCTGCTGCAGAATTTCATGACAGCAGCCGGGGGCGTACCCCGCGATGATGAGCAGCCGCAGGTCCCCCGCAATGAATTCGTCATGAATATTGAACCGCTGAGCGAGACAGGCAAAGCCGTCATCCTGACACAGTGCGGCTACTACACCATCAAGAAAGCAGATCCGTTCTATTTTTATCTGGGACTTCCGAACCTCGAGCTCAGGCATGCATGGGCCCACATTCTCCTGTCAGACACT
>ONIT01000068.1 GCA_900317945.1 uncultured Pseudomonadota bacterium | reverse complement strand
GGGATTAGCCTACTCAAACTGGAAACGCCGTATGCGGATCCGCACGTACGGTGTTGTGAGAGGTGTGATGCTAAAACATCCGCCTACTCGATTTTCTGCCAATGGCACGGATTGTGCTTTGATAATTTCAGGAAACAGAAAAGCAGAGGCGTGATATGCATATATCATTTGACGGAATTGTGGGAGTGCATCCCGAGTCGCTCTCGGTACGCTCGAGAAGGGCAGAGGTGCTTGCCGCAAACATGGCAAACGCCGACACCCCGGGCTATAAGGCGCGCGACATCGATTTCGACGAGGTAATGCAGCAGGCCGAGAGCGGGCAGCCGGGCGGAGTGCAGCTCGCGAGGACCGACAGCGGCCACATCGCCTCTGACTCCTCGCCCTTCGGCGGCGAGCTCTACTACCGCACGCCGCTGCAGCCTGACACCGGAGACGGCAATACGGTTGATCTGCAGGCGGAGAGGCAGAGGTTCATGGAGAACAGCCTCAGATATCAGACCTCGCTCGAGTTTCTTAACGGAAGAATTGCCATGTTCAGGCGCGCAATCCAGGGAGATGCATCATGAGTCTTTTCAATGTAATGGACATAGCCGGGACTGCCATGTCAGCCCAGTCAGTAAGGCTTAACACCACCGCGAGCAACCTCGCTAACGCTGACAGCGTCTCCTCAAGCGCCGGGGCAGCCTATAAGGCGCGCCATCCGGTCTTCGCCTCAATCCTGGAGAACGCCATGGATCCGTCGTCTGACGGCGCCTCGGCAGGCGTTGCCATCGAGGGCATAGTGGAGAGCGACGCTGCCGCCATCGCGGAGTACAACCCGAACCATCCGCTCGCTGACAAGGACGGCTATATCTACCGCCCGAACGTCAACCCGGTCGAGGAGCTTGCCGACATGATGAGCGCGAGCCGCTCCTACCAGACCAACGTGCAGCTCGCTGACACCGCGAAAAGCCTTTACACCCAGACCCTGAGGCTCGGAAGCGGCCGCTAGCCTGAAGGAGGAGAGATATGTCATCAGTTTACAGTGATATCGGCCTCAGCACTACGGAGTCAAGGCAGACGGCGGTGCAGCAGGCGGCAAAGACCGGATCGTCAAAAATCAGCCAGGAGGACTTCCTCAAGATGCTGACGACCGAGCTTTCCTACCAGGATCCGACGAACCCATCGGACAACAACCAGATGGTTGCCCAGCTCTCGCAGCTCTCCATGGTCGACGGCATCAACAGCCTCAACTCGACCGTAACCGATCTCCAGGGCTCGGTCGCCTCGGGCGAGTCGCTGATGGCATCGAGCCTCGTCGGGCAGAACGTGCTCCTCCAGACTCCGATAGCCTACAACAACGGCACCGGCATCGCGGGCGAGATCACGACGGGCGACACAGGCGCCTCTGACATCACGGTCATGGTTACCGACTCAAGCGGGCAGGTCGTCTACCAGCAGAGCGTCGAGGGATCCTACGCGGGCGACGTTCCCTTTGCCTGGGACGGAACCGACAATAACGGGACGCAGTGCCCGGCCGGCAATTACACTGTAAGCGCCGTCGGCATGGTGAACGGCGAGTCGCAGAGCATCCCTACCAATACCTACGGGCGCGTCTCGAGCGTCGTGCTGGGGAACGGCACTGAGGAGACGAGGCTCAATATCCTGGGGCGCGACGACACCATCGGGCTTGCCGACATCCTCCAGGTCGCAGGCGGCTGATCCCTTCTCCTCTGTCTTTCCCTGCCGGAAAAATGGCGCTATCCGCCGCTTTTCCGGCATGCTTTCCTTTTGCAATCAGAGCGCCGGTTTTCCGGCTGGGCCACATTTCTGCCTTTCGGTCAATGCGTCATATATCACAGAATCAGCCGGTCCCCCTGAGTTTTGTTCCGTTTTTAGACACAGCGTTTATTATTATGCATTCCTGTACGCTAGAATCTGCCGGCAGAATAACAATAAAGGAAAATGGGGGGGTAGCATGTCAAGGTTTACCATACTGACGGCGCTTCTCATTGCGGCTGCCGGCTTTGCCGCCGGAGCATCAGGGCAGGAGCAGCCTGCCGGAAACAGGATTTCAGCGCAGGGCGAGGTTCATGAGTCGGCAAGGCTCGGAGTGGACACCGACGCCTCGGGAGAGGTGTTCATCAAGTCAGCCGCTCTCGGGGAGAGGCTGGTGCCGCTCGGAGCTTCTACTAGGGAGGAGTCCTCTGACCTCAAGAGGTTCCTCGCCGTTTATGAGACCTCAAAGAAAAACGTCCCGCCTGACGAGATCGGCGGCTGGATTAAGAAGCATCCGAAGTCGGTCTGGAACCCGTCGCTTTTCTACTGCATGGGCCTTGCCTTCGAGATCGGCGGCCGCTACACCGACGCGGTCGGCGCCTTCACCGCGGCGCATGCCGGATTCAGGCAGGCCCTCCGCGATAGCGGGGGCGATTTCCCGGCTCCGGTGAGCACCTACGCGGGACGGATCTATGACAGCATCTACGCCTCGCTCCTCAGTCTCCAGGCCCGGCTTGGCAACGCCGACGAGGTGGGGAAGCTCCTTATCTATGAGGACGAGCACTTCTCCGCGAGGGCAGTGAAGCAGGCCGCCTGGGCGAAGTACCGCCTCTGGGACATCAGGAACAAGCCGGAGAAGTCCTTCAGGAGCGGCACGTTCGCGCTCTCGAAGCTCCTTCCGGAGAAGTATTCTGACAGCATCATGTCGATTGACGCCCCGAAGAACGGCTTCTCGCTCCTTGAGCTCAAGAACATAGCCGGGAAGTACAACCAGAAGCTGGTCGTCATCAAGGATGAGAAGGACATTCCGGTGCCTTCCGTCGCCTACCTCAGATCCGGCCACTTCGCGGCGATTACCGGGACCAGCCAGGGCAGGATCCTCAAAATAGAGGACGCGGTCGCCGGCTTCCCCCGTGCCGTGAGGGAGAACGGCCTGATGCATGAGCTCACGGGCTACTACCTCGTCGCCGGGAACTTCAAGGGCGGCACCGCAGTGCCTGACAGCGAGGCCGCCGGCATCAGGGGCCTCGGCTACGTCCCCTTTGAGTAATTTTACAAAGGCCGGCGCTCCTCTCTCGCCATGCGCCGGCAGGCTGTCAGAAAAACAGCGCATTTCAGATAATCACCGCTGCCCGGGCATTCCGCGGCAGCGTCTCATTTCCCCGGAAGCCTTTAGCCATAAGCTCTTTCACCGCTTTGGCACTCATTTTGCTGTAATGACTGCAGAATTCAAGCAGGGGCCCTCGGGCCGAAGGAGTTAACCATGTCATTCAATACCGCACTCAGCGGACTCAATGCCTCGCAGAAGCATCTTGATGTAACCGCAAACAACATCGCCAACGTCAACACCATCGGCTTCAAGAGCTCGCGCGCCGAGTTCGCCGACGTCTACTCGCAGTCGATCTTCTCGAACGCGAAGACCACTGTCGGCAACGGCGTAACGACCGCGACCGTCGCGCAGCAGTTCCACCAGGGCTCCATCGAGTCCACCCAGAACACACTGGACCTCGCGATCAAGGGCGACGGCTTCTTTGTCCTCTCCCCGCAGGTCAACAGCCAGACCAGGACCTACACCAGGGCAGGCGCGATGGAGGTCAACCGCGACGGCTATGTCGTAACTCCGCAGGGAGACTTCCTCCAGGTCTATGACACCAATAATGACGGCACCGTGAAGTCGGTGAGCCTTGACTCAACCAAGGCCCTCCAGATCCCGAGCACCGCGGGCCGCCCGACCATGACCTCCAAGGTCGTCTCGTCAATGAACCTGCCGGCGAACACCGATCCGATCTCATCGCCTGAGAAGTTCGATCCGAACGACTCGACCACCTTCTCCGCGTCGACCTCGGTCGTAACCTACGACTCTCTGGGAAATTCCCACACCGCGACCTACTATTTCCTGAAGAGCAACCAGGATCTCAAGAACAACGCCGCGGCGTCGACCAACACCTGGCAGATGTACATCTTCATGGACGGGAAGCCGGTTGACATCCAGAACGGCATCGACACCAAGTACACCGACACCACCGGAACCGAGGTCAAGACCTACGACATCAAGTGCGCGCAGCTGCAGTTTGACTCGAACGGACAGCTCATCGACAATACGGTGAAGGGCTCCAAGACCGTCCCCCAGTACATCAAGACCGAGAAGCTCGGCGAGGAGGGCGCGGGAGTGCTTGACGGATCCTGCGACGGAGACCAGGTCATCGACTTCAACTTCGCCGGGCTCACCCAGTACGCATCCCCGTTCTCCGTCGCGAAGCTTGACCAGGACGGATCGACCGTCGGGCAGCTGACCGGCGTCGAGATTGCGTCGGACGGACTTGTAACCGCAAGCTACTCGAACTCCCAGACCACGACACTCGGCAAGATCGCGATGGCGACCTTCCAGAACCAGCAGGGCCTCACCCAGATCGGCGACACCTGCTGGAAGCAGTCGGTAGCATCCGGAGAGGCTGTTCCCTCCCAGGCTGGCGTCGGCATCTGCGGCAAGATTGAGTCGTCAGCACTCGAGGACTCGAACACCAACCTCTCCAACGAGCTCGTCGAGCTTATCGAGGCGCAGCGCAACTATCAGGCGAACTCCAAGTCCCTGACTGCCGAGAGCACCATCATGAACACCATACTGCAGATCCAGTAAAAAATCCGGCGCCGGAGAACCGGCAGGTTCCTGCTTGCCTGCCGGAATTCCGGCGCCGCCCCTTTCCGGGCGGCCGCCTCAGGCTGCCTTTCCTTTCCCGCGGCCATCGCCGCCAATCTGCCATTCATCTGGCACGCCGTTTGCTTATCCTCTCAGCAGCAGTTTCTGCATAGAAAGCCGGGGAGGCAAAGATGGACAATCTTCTTTATATCGCAATGTCGGGCGCCAAGGAGAACATGAACGCGCTTGCCGTACGGAGCAACAACCTCGCGAACGCTTCTACCATCGGCTTCAAGGCAGACTTCGAGAACGCGAGGGCCATGCAGGCCTACGGCGAGGGGCTACCCACGAGAGTCTTCTCCATGGCCGAGCAGCCGGGGCAGAACATGTCCTCGGGCGCCATCGAGACCACCGGGCGCGAGCTTGACGTCGCTGTGAAGGGCGACGGCTGGATTGCGGTCGAGGACTCGGACGGCAATGAGGCCTACACCAGGATGGGAAGCCTGGTCCTTGATCAGGACGGCACGCTCAGGACCTCGGACGGCAGGGCAGTGCTCGATGACTCCGGGGAGCATATCGAGCTCCCGGCGCTCTCCAAGATTGAGATCAACCAGGACGGCACCGTAGGCGGAAGGCCGGACGGCGAGGGCTCCGAGGTGTTCGAGGAGTACCAGAGGATAAAGCTCGTGAACCCGGAGAAGACCGCGATGTACCGCGGCACCGACGGGCTGTTCCGCATGAAGAGCGGCGCGACGGCCGAGGAGAGCGACTCGGTCAGGCTTATAAACGGCGCTCTCGAGTCAAGCAACGTCAATGTCGTAGACGAGATGACCTCCCTTATCAGGATACAGCGCCAGTATGACATGCAGGTGAAGCTCATGAGCACAGCGAAGGAGATGGACGAGAGCCAGAACCAGCTCCTGAGGCCCGGCGCCTAATCAGGCATGACAATTGCAATTGACGAACACAGGATTTTAATTAAGTAAGCAGACCAACTGGAGAGACAAACCATGATACCCGCACTCTGGATTTGCAAGACCGGTCTCGACGCGCAGCAGACCAACATCGACGTTACCTCGCACAACCTGGCGAACGCCTCAACCGTAGGCTACAAGAAGGGCCGCGCCATCTTCGAGGACCTTCTCTACCAGAACATCAACCAGCCTGGCGGCAGGTCCTCCGCGGACACCAACCTCCCGAACGGACTGCAGCTCGGCGCCGGCGCCAAGGTTGTGGCAACCCAGAAGTGCCACACACAGGGCGACGTCGAGACTACCGACAACTCCCTTGACGTGATGATCTCCGGAAAGGGCTTCTTTGAGGTTGAGCTTCCGGACGGCACCACCGCCTACACCAGGAACGGCCAGTGGACGCTCAACGACGAGGGAACCATCGTAACCTCCGGCATGGGCTACGTAATCCAGCCTGAGATCCAGGTCCCGGAGAACGCCGAGTCAATCACCATCGGCAACGACGGAACCGTGTCGGTCCAGATCGCGGATCAGGCGGAGGCGCAGGTCCTGGGGCAGCTCAACATCTCCTCCTTCATCAATCCGGCCGGCCTCAACGCCATCGGTGAGAACCTCTACACCGAGACCGCGGCCTCCGGAGCTCCGCAGCAGGGCACCGCCGGGCAGGACGGCATGGGCGCAATCAAGCAGGGCATGCTTGAGACCTCGAACGTCAACGTAACCGAGGAGCTCGTCAACCTCATTCAGAGCCAGAGGATCTACGAGATGAACTCCAAGGTGCTCTCGACTGTCGACGACATGATGAGCAACCTCATCCAGCGCACTTAATTCTGAGCCACGGCTCATGTCATGGAAACGGCGCCCTTGCGGGAGGACGCCGTTTTCTTGTCACTTCCTCCTTCCGTCCGGAAACCGAGCCTCTTCTGCTATAAAATCCGTCTCTGCCGGCCTCGCCCATGATCGCGCTTCAGGAATCTTTCCTTGATGTGATTCTCATTGCAGACAGAGGCACGCTTTTTGAATAAGCTGTAGAAAAACCGGAGGGATCAAGATGAAAAGCAGTTACATATCATTCCTGGCCGCTGCAGTTATCCTCATGTCAGGCTGCGAGGCGGTCATCACCGCGGGCGATCCGAAGCCCGATGATCCTGACTACGCGCCCGCGCAGCCTGTCGAGACCGCGAAGAACGTGATTCCGACCGGCTCGATATTCCTTGACGGCGGTGCCAACAGCATTTACTCCGACATCAAGGCCCACAAGGTCGGGGACCTCATCTCGGTGACCCTTGACGAGTCGACCTCCGCGAGCAAGTCCGCGTCCACCAAGACACAGAAGAGCTCATCGACCGGGCTTGACGGACTGATGCTCGGCGGCAGCACCGTGAAGTTCGGCGGCAAGTACACGACCGAGGCCTCCTTCGGCGGGAACAACGCCTTCAACGCCAAGGCCAACGCCGGGCAGACCAACAGCCTCTCCGGACAGATTTCCGTCAGCGTCATCAAGGTCCTCCCGAACGGGAACCTTATGATCAGGGGCGAGAAGTGGCTGATGCTGAACAACGGCAACGAGTACATCCGCCTCACCGGCATCCTCCGTCCGGAGGACGTCAACGCGGACAATACCGTCTCCTCGCAGAAGGTCGCGAACGCCAGGATACAGTACGGCGGCACCGGGGACTTCGCCAACACCCAGAAGAGGGGCTGGCTCTCCAGGTTCTTCAACAGCATATTCAACCCGTTCTGACGCTTAGGGAGGCATGGCCATGAAAGGTTTTCTGAGAGCTGCGGCTTCGGCTGTATTGCCGGTTCTGCTGGTCCTGTCGTTTGACGCTGACGCGGCAAGGATCAAGGACATCTCCTCCTTCCAGGGAGTAAGAACCAACCAGCTGATGGGCTATGGCCTCGTGGTCGGCCTCCCTGGCACCGGCGAGAAGAACAATGCCTTCTCCGAGCAGACCTTCCGCACCATGCTCAACAACTTCGGCATCAAGATCTCGGACAACCTCAAGCCCAAGATGAAGGACGTGGCTCCTGTGGTCGTGCACGCCGAGCTTCCGCCGTTCGCGAAGCAGGGACAGACCATTGACGTTACGGTCTCCGCCATCGGCGAGGCGAAGAGCCTCCGGGGCGGCACGCTCATCCAGACCTTCCTCCGCGGAGCGGACAATGAGGTCTACGCCGTTGCGCAGGGCTCCCTTGTGGTAGGCGGCTTCGGCGCCGAGGGCGCTGACGGCTCCAAGATTGTCATGAACACGCCGACCGTCGGCAGGATCGCCAACGGTGCCACGGTCGAGCGCGAGGTGCCGACATCATTCGGGCTCGGCGACACCATCACCATCAACCTCAACAAGCCTGACTTCACCACGGCGATGAGGACCGCCCAGGCCATCAACGATGAGCTTGGCATTGAAGTTGCAAAAGCCAAGGACGCGTCGTCGGTAACCGTATCGGCCCCGAGGGACCAGAACGAGAGAGTGCAGTTTGTCGCGACTCTCGAGAACCTTGAGGTCGATCCTGCCGACGCGAAGGCAAAGATTGTCGTAAACGCCAGGACCGGAACGATCATCATCGGTCAGAATGTGAAGCTCCGCCCGGCAGCGGTGACGCACGGCGGGCTCACGGTAACCATCCGCGAGGATCCGCAGGTCTCGCAGCCTGCGCCGCTCTCGAACGGAACGACCCAGGTGGTCCCGAACTCCAGCATCAGCGTGCAGGAAGGATCCGGCAGGATGTTCAAGTTCGACGCCGGCGCGACCCTGGACGACCTGGTGAAGGCGGTCAACGACATCGGGCTTGCCCCGGGAGACCTCATCAGCGTGCTGGAGGCACTGCAGCAGGCCGGGGCGATAGAGGGCGATCTGCAGATAATGTAGCACTGCAAAGGGGAGGCATCGCAATGGGCAGCATACAGGCATCAGGCGGAAATCTTGAGCTCACGAAGAGCGTCATTGACGATACCAGGAGCCTCGATCGGCTCAGAAGGATGGGCGGCAGCGCCGACTCCTCCTCCCGCGAGGCGGCCCTCAGGCAGGCGGCTACCCAGTTCGAGACCATCTTCACCCGCGAGATGTTCAAGGAGATGCGGAAGGCCGGCGAGGACATCAACCCGGACGGCATCGGCACGAGCCATACGGATAAGCTTTACCAGGGCATGCTCGATGACCAGATCATCGCGCAGGACGCGGAGCGCCGCGCCTCATCCTCCTCAGGCGAGCTCGGCGGGCTTGCGGGCATGGTCGTAAGGCAGTTCGACCGGAACCACTCCGGACGGAAGCTTGACAGCATCGGAGAGAGCGCCGGAAATACGTCGTCCGTATCTGATACGAAAGGCGCCGGGAATTCCCCTGCAGCAGGCTCCCAGGGCGTCTCCGCCCGCCATCTGAGCCGCTTCTACATGCCGAACGAAACGAGGGCCTTCTCCCTTGACGGCTACATGGGCGCGGTAACGAACGGAAAGAAAGCCTCTGCGATGTCCTTCATCGAGAACGCCTCCGCGCAGAAGTCCTTTGCGGCAGGAGCGGCCGGAACGGACCCGGATCCGGACGGCGTCAAGGCAGCGTTCGTCGAGAAGCTGATGCCCATCGCGAAGGAAATCGGCGCGGCCGCGGGCCTCAACCCCATTGCGATTGTCGCTCAGGCGGCCCTTGAGACCGGCTGGGGCAGGCATACCCCGGGCGGCTCCAACCTCTTCGGCATCAAGGCAGGCGGCTCCTGGAAGGGCGGCAGCGTCTCAGCCATGAGCCCCGAGGAGAGGAACGGAAGGATGTCCATGGAGAGATCCTCCTTCCGCGCCTACTCTGGCATCAGGGAGAGCATGCAGGACTACGCCGATCTCATCACCGGCAACAGCCGCTACGCGAAGGCCGCGAATGCCGGGAGCGTCGATGAGTACTTCGAGGAGCTGCAGAAGGCCGGCTACGCGACAGACAGCCGCTACGCCGAGAAGCTCAAGGGCATCGTAAGAAGCGGCGCCTTCGAGGGCTATATCTGAGCCTTTTCGCAATCACCTTTACAAGAGGCTGCCGGAAAGACCGGCAGCAATATGCTCTTTTCCCCTGTCATTCTGCCATTGGCACTAAAGTTGCACTCATGTCCCGGAGCCTCACAGGGAGGCTGAAATTCCGGAGGATGTATGGCAGATATTCTGAAGATTGGCGCGTCTGGCGTCAGCACAATGCAGAAGGGGCTGCAGACAACCTCCAACAACATCACCAACGTAAACTCCGAGGGGTATACCAGGCAGAGGCTTGTAACCTACACCAATACCCCGATGCTGGGCGCCGGAAAGTCAATCGTCGAGCGCCTCTCCAATGAGTTTGCCCAGGCCGAGATGTGGCGCGACACCTCTGACAGCGCCTACTACAACAAGGTCTATGAGCAGCTTTACTCAACTGACCAGCTCCTGAGCGGCAAGGGCACCTCCCTCGCTGACGGCATCAGCGGCATTTTCTCGGCGGTCGAGTACGCCGACAACGATCCGTCGTCCTCTGCGGCACGCGTCGATCTTCTCAACAAGCTCGAGGGCTTCTCC
Organism: uncultured Pseudomonadota bacterium; assembly: GCA_900317945.1. Classification (GTDB taxonomy): domain Bacteria; phylum Pseudomonadota; class Gammaproteobacteria; order Enterobacterales; family Succinivibrionaceae; genus UBA2810. The sequence continues at coordinate 7,102 of ONIT01000068.1, read as the reverse complement.
AAGTCGCTTTCCAATATGGGAAGCCAGGTGCAGCAGAACCTTGAGACCGTCAAGGCAACCCTTGACAGCGACATCACCGAGACCAACGACATGCTGCAGCAGATCTACAGCCTCAACCAGCAGGTGAGGAAGGTCTGGCCCAATGTCAGGAACACCGACGGAACAGCGTATAATCTCGTTGACCAGCGCGATCTCCTTATCGAGAAGCTCTCGAAGAAGCTCGACATCCGCGTCGTCGACTCCGACTATGGCGTGAGGAACATCAACCTCGCCTCCGGTCAGAGCCTGGTCCTTGACACCTGCGCCGCCACGCTCGAGCAGCTCCCTGGTCTTGTGAACCCCGAGGACACCAGGATGGCCTACTCCTTCAACGGAGGCACGAAGACTGTCCTCAACAACAGCACTCTCGGGGGCGAGATCGGGGCGAGCCTTGACGACCGCACCGCGCTTGACGAGGCCCTGAAGCAGCTCGGGCAGACCGCCGTGGCCTTCACCGACTCCTTCAACCATGTGAACCACTGCGGACTCGACCTTACCAACAAGGCGGGCGGCGACATCTTCAGGATCCAGGACTCCGAGGCCGTAACGAGCTCCGGGAACGGCACCGTTACCTCCCATATCAAGGAGACCTACGGTAAGGATGTCTCGACCGCGGATCTCTTCGTGAAGTTCACCGGAGCGGACAAGTATGAGATCTACACTGTCTCCCAGGGAGTGCAGAGCGACAAGCCCGTCTACACCGGCACAACCGGCAAGGATGCGGATCTCTCCGACCTGGGGCTTGGCGTAACCCTCTCCTTTGACGGCACCTACGCGGCTGGCGACACCTGCTTCGTGCGCCCGGCAAGGGCAGCGGCGACCACTTTCGAGCTTGCCGCAACTAAGCCCGAGGACTTCGCGCTCGCCTCATTCGTGAAGGGCTCCGCTGACAGCGGCAACTTCGGGAACGCCGACATCAGGCTCGCGGCCGTTACCAATACCGACGCGAAGTCCGCTCTTGACACCTCGACCGTACCTCCCACCTTCAGGGACGGAGCACCGGTCAGGATCCAGATCCAGAACGACGGCTCCTACGGCGTCCTGGACAAGGACGGCAATCTGCTCGGCAAGGCGCCTGCCTCAACCAACGGCCAGAGCGTCCTCAAAAACGCGCTGAAGGATGACGGCACTCCCCTTTTCACGGACAGCGCCTCATACCCCGGCTATGACTTCAACATTACCGGAACCGCGAGCGCCGGCGACACCTTTGTCCTCGCCATCAACCAGAACGGCTTCTCGGACAACACGAATGGCCTGAACTTTGCAAAACTCGCGACAGACGATACTGTCCGCGACGGCACCTCCGAGGGCGCAGACTCCCGGATGACTTTCACCGAGAGGTACGCGGCCCTCGTGAGCGACTTCGGCTCGGCCCTCAACACGGTTGACACCAGCCGCAAGGCAGCCGACGCAAAGCTTGAGGCCAGCACCTCGAACTACGACTCGAACTCGGCGGTCAGCATCGATGAGGAGGCGACGAACCTGGTAATGTTCCAGCAGTACTACCAGGCTTCGGCAAAGATAATCACCGCATCACAGACGGTATTCAACGCCCTGATCCAGGCGGTGTAAGGAGGCTTAGATGGGATTCCGCATAACCAACGCGATGATGTACCAGCGTACAGTCCGCGACCTGAACAGCAGGAACCTTGATGTCGACCGCTACAGCCGCCAGTCGGAGACCGGCGACAAGTTCCAGTATGCCTCCGAGGATCCCGTGGGGATGTCCTCCAAGATCAAGCTGAGCAACGAGATTTCAGCGTATACCCAGTATGACGTCAACGCGGGCTACGCGATTGACTCGCTGGGACTCGAGGAGACCGCTCTCAATTCCATCGAGAGCTCCCTGCAGCGCGCCAATGTCCTGATGATCTCAGGCGAGAACGGAGCCTACAGCATCGACGAGAGGAAGGCGATTGCCGTCGAGCTCTCCGAGATCAGGGACGAGGTCGCCTCCTACATGAATACGAGGAACGCCTCCGGAGAGTACATCTTCAGCGGATCCCTCGGCAGCACCATCCCCTATACCGAGAACCCGGAGACCGGGCTCTGGTCCTACCAGGGCGACAGCTCGCAGCGCTCGGTGAACGCCTCCCCGAGCGTGATGGTCGCGGTGAGCGATCCGGGCGACTCTATATTCTCGGTTCCGCTCCCCCGGAGCGCCTCCCTGGGGAAGGACGACAAGGCCACGATTGAGTACACCGGCACCTCTGACTTCTCCACCTGGTACAACCAGAACTATAAGACCAACACGGACGAGGCTGTGGAGAAAAAGGCCAATACCCTGTCGGTGAGCGTAACCGGCGACACCTACAGCATCAAGAACGCGGACGGCGAGGAGATCGCGAAGGGCGCCTACTCTGACGGAGGGGACATCGACTTCCACGGCCTCACCCTCCACACGGAGAAGGGCTACGCGGGCGGCACGATTGAGCTCGAGCCTCCGGAGAACGACAATATCCTGAACACGCTGCAGCATGTCATCGACGCGCTCAACGATCCCTCCGTAACAGGAGACAGTCTCCGCGAGGCGCTTGACCGCGGTCAGATCCACAACCTCGCGACGCTGCAGAGCGCCGGGCAGGCCCTCGGCCGCATCGGCGGGCGCAGCAACATCGCCGAGTCGGTCATCTCCTCGAACGATGACCTCAGGGACATCAAGAAGGAGGCGAGGGCAACAATCGCCGAGGCCGACAGCGTTGAGTCCGCGTCGAACCTCATCCAGGCCCTGAACGCGCTCTCCATGGCGCAGAGGACCTTCTCCATGATCTCCCAGACCTCGCTCATGGACTACATCAGCTGATCTGGGCGAGCGCCGGAATTCTGACTCCGGCGCTCCCTGCTCAGATGGCGTAAGTACGTCATCATTTTCCCGGGAGGAACGGCCAGGTTCCCTGTGGTACAATTCCGTCGTCATTTTTCTGCCGGCCTCATCTATGAAAGCAACTGTAAATTCCGCCGTGAGCATCATCCGCGCGGCCCTAATCGCGGCGGCAACTGCCGCTCTTCTACCCTCCTTCTCCGCAGCGGCTGCTGACGGGGCCGGGCAGGCGCCGCAGAAGAGGCCCTGGAGCATCTACAAGCAGTCAGGCGAGACCTACTCCTATATAAGGGCCGACGGCAGGGCAAACGCGGTGTTCCGCTTCCTGAAGGACGGGGAGTCCAGGGAGAGCGCGGCGGCTGAGCTCTCAAAGGCGAAGGGCTGCAGCGCGCTTTCCTCACTTTCCGGAATGTGCGTGAGCGCGTCAGAGGCTGATATAAAGAGCTTTTACCGCGTGTCTGATGCCGGCGGCCGGAACGCGATAGAGATCCTGACATTCCGCGGCCTCACGGAAAAGGAGGCCGGGGCAGAGCTTGACTCCGCGGAGAAGATCCTCCTCGGCGACACTCAGGAGGCCCCGAAGCCTGGCGCTCCTGCGGATGATGGTAAGGGCGGCGAAACGAAGGACTGATCAGTTTTTCAGCAGAATTCTCCCTCCTGAAGCGTGCTATCCCACAAAGATGGCACGCTTTTTTCTTATATCAGACTGATCGCGGAAAGGGTGCCTTAAGGCACGGATGCAGGAACTATAAATCCGCGGCGATTTTGAAACAGTTTCAGGAGAAATAAGTATGGCTATCTACGTCAACACCAACACCTCATCCCTCAGGGCGCAGAACGCTCTCGGCAAGGCAACCAGCAAGCTCCAGGGCAGCTATGAGAAGCTTTCCTCCGGAAAGAGGATCAACTCCGCGAAGGATGACGCCGCAGGACTTCAGATCGCGTCCCGCATGACCTCCCAGATCAACGGCCTCTCACAGGGCAACCGCAACGCCAACGACGGCATCTCAATGTGCCAGGTCGCCGAGGGAGCAACCGAGGAGATCACCAACATGCTCCAGCGCATGAGAACCCTGGCGCTCCAGAGCGCGAACGGCACCAACGCCGACTCCGAGCGCGACGCCATCCAGCAGGAGGTCAACCAGCTCTCCCTCGAGGTCCAGCGCATCGGCGAGCAGACCACCTTCGGCGGCACGCTCCATGTCCTGAACGGCTCCATGGGCGGTGTTGACAAGAACGGAAACCTGACGGACACCTTCACCAAGTTCCAGGTCGGCTCCCACTCTGACCAGACCGTAACCGCGACCTTCTCGGACCTTACTTTCGCCGGGCTCCTGAACTACACCCAGCAAACCGGCGTCAAGGATACGGCGAGCGGCCTTCGCGACTGCAGCAGGACGTCCGGCAGCAGGCGCTGACACCCAGAACGTAGTCCTCAAGAAAATCGATGATCAGGACCATGACGGCCTGACCGGCTGGAACAAGGCCGACATGAAGGTCGGCAACCCAGGCGCAGGCAAGACCAAGAATGATCTCAAGACTTCTGACGGCAAGACTGACGCCAAGCTCTTCGCGCTCAGCATGACCTCCCAGGCCAATGCCGAGGCCGCGGTCAAGTGCCTTGACGTGATGATTAACCATGTTGACTCCGAGAGAGCGCAGTGGGGCGCTGTAGAGAACCGTCTCTCCTCGACCATCAGCAACCAGAGCAACACTATAACCAACGTCTCCGATGCGAGGAGCCGCATTGAGGATGTCGACTTCGCCTCCGAGACTGCCAACATGACCCAGCAGAACGTCATTCAGCAGGCAGCCTCGAGCGTCCTCTCGCAGGCGAACAGCACGACCCAGATCGCGCTCTCGCTCCTCCAGGGCTGATTAGCCCGCGCCCGGCAGAAAAGCCGGGCCTCCTATGCGGCTTTACGCCGCCACTCCGGAGCGCCGGAAAACCGGCGCCCCGCTTTTCCCGTTTCCTGACGCTCCGGCCTCCTGCCGGAAATCTGTCACAAAGCCTTCTTTTTGCTGAACTTTTACTTTTTCTGCAACAGAATCTGACGTTTTTCCCTCTATCATCTGCTCAAAATACAGGCAGCTGAGCTGCGATATTCAGGCGGGCAGGCGTGCCCGCAGGGGAGGACAGAATGAAGAAGGAAGAGATGAGACGGATCCTTGAACGGGCAGACAGCCTGGCGGAGCTCCTCAGGAAGGCCCTTTCGGAGAGGCGCTACGACGAGGCGCTCCGGATAGCGGCAGAGAGGCGCTCGCTCCTTGGCATAGGTGATGAGGCTCAAAGGCAGGATCCTGACGCCTCGCCCGAGTCGTTCCGGAGGCTCCTCGCCGGGGACGGGCCTCTGGGGCTGCCGCAGCGCTGATGCTGTGCCCGGCAGCTGGCTCCATGCTGTTTTCTTTGCTCAGAATGCTTACATTTCCGGATTTTCCGCGTTAGAATGCGAGGAGATGCATTCCGTTTTGTGAGCATGCTCATGTTTGTCTCTTCTGGGAAAGACTTTATCCAGGATCTCTTAAATCCCTGGCACGGCGAATGCTTTAACAGAGACAAAACAAAGCGAGGAGAACATCATGAATACTGGAATTGACGCAGTTGAACTTATGGGCAGGATTGACAATCTTGGCGAGTCCCTGAAGAAGGCCATCGGTGAGTTCCGCTACGCTGACGCGCTCAGGATCAGCTCCGAGCGCATGAGCCTCATTAAGACTTTCTCCGAGGTTGCGCCGAAGACCGCCGAGTTCATGCCGGCCCTCAGGAGCTTTGTCTCCCGTACCATGAGCTCCAGCTCCGAGATCGTCAGGAGCGCCGGAAGGCTTGAGGCAACCGCAGGCCGCGCTGCCTGAGCATTCCTCTGCCGCTGCTCTGCCGCGGCACCATACTTAAGACACGAAGCGCCCCTTGCGGGCGTTTTTTTATTCCCCGTCAAAGCAGGTCCCTCCATTCCGTCTTATCACCAACGTCGTTCGGGATAAGCTGACAGAACTCACAAATTCTCCTTATTTCATGACATCGCGCTAAATTTCCTCAATGATCTGCCGATTCTGTACGTAACGGCGGAAGGCGGATAAAGAGGATGGGCAGATGGCGCTGTATATCAATACCAACACGGCCGCGCTCAGGGCCATGTCCTCCCTCTCGTACGCGACATCGAGAATGGCAAGCCTTTACGGTCAGCTCTCATCCGGCTCCCGGATTACGAGCTCACGGATTGATCCGGCGGGCTTCATGATCGCTGACCGCATGACCTCCCAGATCAACGGCCTTACCCAGGGAAGCCGGAACGCCAATGACGGCATCTCGCTCTGCCAGACCGCGGAGGGCGCGGCTGACGAGATCGGGAGCATGCTGCAGCGCATGAGAGTCCTGGCGCTTCAGAGCGCGAACGGCACGAACTCCGACTCCGAGCGCTCCGCCATACAGCAGGAGACCGACGAGCTCTGCAAGGAAATACAGCGCATCGGCGAGCAGACAAGCTGGGGCGGCTCCAAGAAGATGCTGGACGGCTCCATGGGCATCACCAGGTTCCAGGTCGGGGCCTACGCCGGGCAGACGATTTCAGCTGACTTCGCGAAGCTCACCTTCGCGGGGCTCCTCTCGGCGGCATCCGCTGACATGCAGTTCACTCTCTCCGCCGGAAAGGATCCGGGTGACAGCGTGCTCCTCCGCGAGGTCGAGGACTATGACGGGCTCCTGGGCGACAGCGATTCAAAAGTGGAGGTCGACGGCAAGGCAGGCAGCAAGGGCGCGGTCTACTCCATCAGCATGACCTCCGCAGAGAGCGCGCAGCAGGCCATCAAGGTCATTGACCGGATGATTTCCCGGGTAGACTCCAAGAGGGCGAGCTGGGGAGCCGTGGGGAACCGCCTGGGGCACGCCATCTCCAGCAACTCGAACACGCTCGCCAACATCAGCGACGCGAGATCAAGGATTGCGGATCTTGACTACGCGGAGGCCTCGGCGGAGTCCGCAAGGCTCAGCATGCTGCAGCAGGCCGCGGCCATGATGTTCACGCAGGCCATGAACTCCTCATCGATAATCCTGAAGCTCCTGGGGAGCATGTAGGGCGGAGTCTTCATGTCCGCTCTCCTGCTGGTCAATATTTCGCCATATCGTTCTCCCTCCATGTAAAATTTTGGCTCAATCACATTTTCTGTGTGATCGCTCGTTCCTGACATACTCCTTTCTGCTGGAATCGATGATTTTGAGGAAGAAATATTCATCGTCTGGATAAC